>JBNMOT010000048.1:0-21636 GCA_051275515.1 Oleispira sp.
CATCCAATATCACCTAATAAATATTCAGTGTTAATCTTTCAAGGGCAACCACAAGAAGCCCGAATTTGGTCTTTCTACAAGGTATACATGAGCACACCTTATATAAGGGCGGGCATTCTAATCGGTATACGCTAGAATTGCAAAGAGTATAGACGAGGTAAGTTGTATTATTTGTAAATACAACATTCAGTGTGCTTCAGATAATAAAATACACCTATTTAGCACCTAATATGACGTGGGCTATCCTCAAGTCGCTGGCTTAAGCGTATCATGCGCTCAATGAATTTATTACGATTTTATTGAGAAATTAGAGGCTTTATGCTGATTCTTGGTTTGGAAACGTCTTGTGACGAAACGGGCGTAGCGGTATTTGATAGCGAGCGCGGTTTGTTATCACATCGATTATATTCTCAAATAGCGGTGCATGCTGAATACGGTGGTGTTGTGCCTGAATTGGCTTCCCGTGATCATGTGCGTAAAGCTTTGCCTTTAATTAATGAGGCTTTAGCGGAAGCGGGACATACGGTGCAAGATCTGGATGGTATTGCTTATACTCAAGGCCCTGGTCTTGTGGGGGCTTTACTCGTGGGGGCTAGTTTAGGGCGTTCTTTAGCATGGGGCTTAAGCATTCCTGCAGTGGGTGTTCATCACATGGAAGGGCATCTGTTAGCGCCTATGTTAGAAGAGAATAGGCCAGACTTCCCCTTTGTCGCTTTATTAGTATCGGGCGGTCATACCCAGCTCGTGCATGTAGCCGATATTGGTGAATACACGTTATTAGGCGAGTCTCTGGATGATGCGGCAGGCGAAGCCTTTGATAAGGCCGCTAAAATGATGGGTTTACCTTACCCTGGTGGACCAGAATTGAGTAAGTTAGCCGAGCAAGGTGATGCTAAGCGCTTTGAGTTTCCTCGTCCGATGACGAACCGTCCCGGTTTAGACTTTTCGTTTAGTGGTTTGAAAACGGCGGCTCGTACGGCGATCATCAAGAATGCGGTTGAGGGGGTATTAGCACATCAGACGAAGGCCGATATCAGTGCTTGTTTTCAAGCAGCGGTGGTCGATACGCTGGCTATTAAGTGCAAACGTGCTTTAAAGCAAACAGGTTTAAAGAATTTAGTGATTGCCGGAGGTGTTGGGGCCAATACATTATTACGCCAGCAATTGACGGCGATGACTCAAAAAATAGGGGGGCAGGTATTTTATCCACGAGCAGAATTTTGCACGGATAACGGTGCAATGATTGCTTATGCGGGTTGTCAGCGGTTATTGGCAGGCCAGAGCGCAGACTTAAGTTTATCGGTCGTTCCCCGTTGGCCTATGACTCAGCTATCGTCTATCAAACAGGCGTCATCGACTCAATTGCAGGATAAGACATAGATGGATAAAGTATTTATTCGTGGCTTAAAAGTAGAAACGGTTATTGGCGTTTTCGCGTGGGAAAAACAGGTGCTGCAGCCGCTCATTTTTGATTTGACGATGGATTGGGATATTACCCAGGCGGCAGAGACTGACGATTTAGCCTATGCACTCAATTACGCAGCGGTGAGCGATCGTGTGATTGAATTTGTTCAAGGCCATCAATACGATTTGTTAGAGCGTTTATTGGTGCAGTTAGCGGAAACATTACGGAAAGACTTTTCTATTCCTAAAATTAAAATACGTGTCGAAAAACCTGCAGTGGCTCCTGATGCGATTGCGGTTGGGTTGGAAATTGAGCGTGGTTAAAATTTATTTAGGCATAGGTTCAAATATTGATCCCGAAAAAAATATTGCCGAAGGTTTGACAAGCTTAGACGCTTTATTTTCTATTCTTGAAATTTCCCCAACGTATCTTGCACCGCCTTTTGGCTTTGACGGTGACGATTTTTATAATCTAGTTGTGTGTGCAAAAACTGATTTATCCATCACAGAAATTGTGAAAGCATTACGTCAGGTCGAGTTCGAACACGGCCGACCTGAGCATGCTGTGAAGTTTTCTTCACGTACTTTAGATATTGATTTATTATTGTTTGGTGATTATGTTGGAAAAATTGCGGAGTATAAAATCCCGCGTTCTGATATTGATAAATTCGATTTTGTATTACGCCCACTTCAAGATATTGCTGGGTATGGTATACACCCTGTTAGTGGTAAAAGTTTTGCTGAGCTTTGGCAAATAATGAGTGAAGGGTCCGAAAGTGAGCTTGAATTGGTCTCAAATACAAAAGCTCTTTGTGTTTAACGTTGCTTAAACTGTGCAATCATCTCAATACGCTCTTTAGCCATTGCTTCGCCAATGGCTTTACCTTGTATGCCAATGTCCACAAATTTCTTCGCACTAATGCTTAAACACGCTTTGGCAATTTCAGTTATGTATTCTACTTGAGAATATTCAACGTGTTCAAAGCCACTACGGCCTCGGCTATCGGCTTTACAGGCGATTAGAATTTGTTGCAAACGTTCAGGCTTACGCCATAAATCAATGTTATTAAAAAATGTGAGAAGAGTCTGTGGTGCTAATTCAAATGCTCTATGAACATAAGTGTGATACGCACAGACGAGACGCGATAAATCTTTAAATTCATTGGGTGTTTTTAAACGTTCGTTTACTTTGAAAACGAGTTTTTCACCTGACTGTTCATGACCCAGGTGGCTCGGTAACAGATCTTCTTGGGTTAAGCCTTTTCCGAGATCATGCAGCAAACTTGCCCAGCGTATATTAATGTCTGTTGACAGTTTGCTGGCTTGTTCTAAAACCATGAGTGTATGAATGCCACAATCGATTTCCGGGTGGTGTTCTTTTGATTGCGGAATACCAAATAAATTATCCAACTCCGGAAAAATAATCGCGAGGGCATGGCAGTCACGCAATGCTTGAAAATAAATCCAAGGCTGTGATTCTCCCAAGGCGCGTTCTGTTTCTTGCCAGACTCTTTCCGGTGTTAGCAGAGCAAGTTCGCCACTCTTAGCGATGTCGCGCATAAGTTCAAGTGTTTCGTCGGCAATGGTAAAACCTAGGTGAGCAAAGCGCGCGGCAAAACGTGCGACCCGAAGTACTCTGAGCGGATCTTCAGAGAATGCCTCTGAAACATGGCGCAGTTTTTTTCCTTTAATATCTTGCTGGCCATTATAAGGGTCTACAAGGCTGCCATCGTCTGTTTGAGCCATGGCATTGATCGTTAGATCACGGCGCATTAAATCTTCTTCTAGGGTGATATCAGGATTAAAATCGCAGTTAAAACCCTGATAACCCCTGCCTGACTTCCTTTCGGTGCGGGCAAGGGCATATTCTTCTTTTGATGTTGGGTGAAGGAATACAGGAAAATCAGCGCCTACTTGGCTGTAGCCTAAACTGATTAATTCGGCCGGGGTACTGCCGACAACAACCCAATCTCTATCTTTGATCGCTATATTGAGTAGAGCATCGCGAACGGCGCCACCTACTAAGTAGATTTGCATAGTTATCCAGTGTGAAGAAAAATGGCAGGAAAAAAAAGCCCTAACCCGAAGATCAAGACTTAGTTTAAACGGCTTTTCTCATTCAATAAAGAGAGGCCTTTCACTTAGAGTTTATTAATAGTGTGTTCAGAGCTTAAGCAAAAACGATGTTATTTAAAAATAGAAGCCTAGTTCTAATGCGGCACCTGCTTCTTTTCCAGGATCATTAGGGTTTGCCATTGCTGCAATGTCCAGATGGATACCAAAGGGCGAAAAGCCTAAACCAACGGATGCGATGGCAGAATCAGGCACACTTAAGTTTTTACGGTAACCTATACGGAGTTGAAACGTATCATACAAATCCAGTTCAGCACCGATGGCGGCGTACTTCGTCGGTTGTTCAAAGGCCGTAGGGGCGTTTTCCTTTAAATCAAGATCAAAGGCGATGACGGTCCAATCTGTTGTGTGAGAAATACCGCCGCGGAGCTGAGTATCTAAGCTAATCGTTGTTTTAGATGTTTCCTCATTACCGCTGGTTCCGTAGGCATTACTTTCAGTTTTATATTCTTTGCTGAGTAAGTTCTTCACGACAATACCCGCTTGCCATTGCTTGCTTGGCCCAAATTGATACGCAGCGCCGATGTCTAGGTTGAAACCCGAGAAGTTTTGCTCAGTCTCTTTTATTTTATCGTCTTCAATCTCATCATCCTCAATGTTACTGATGTAGTTAACAGTCTTAATTGTCTGCAATTTGGGCGTAATGCCAATCGCAATATTTTTACCGTCAATTACAAACTCTCTCGACAGAGTAATCCCAATCTCAGCAATCGAGACGCCAATAACTTGCACATTAGAGGTCAGGTCGGGGTCTTCTGTAATAACAATGTTACCCTCGCTATCGGTCTCAATGATAACGGTACTGCCACTGGTGCGATTAAAATCATCGACCTCCCCCTTTTCACGATCAACCACTGTGGCCTGAGCTTCAGCCTTATTGCCGGATGCTTCACACTGAGGAGTGTTTGGGTCTGGATTACAGGCTGCATCGGCGTCATCAAGGAAATCGGCCAATAACGCGGTCGCTGCGGTGAAATCTTTAACTTCTCCGGCATAGCCATCAATGGCGACGGCATAATCATTTAATAAGTTCTGATCGTCTTCGGTAAAAAATAGACGCCCTGAAAAATAGGCTGAACCCGAAACGGAGACCGCCGCGGCAAACGTTTTACTGGGAATCGCGATAGCGCCATTAACCCCTAAAGATGCACTAATAGGGCTGCCTGACACGCGGTCTAATTCTGACGTAAGATCGAATGTCGTTTGCGTTAAATCGCCTGTCTGAACTTGAACGCTGCCTACTGAAGTATCCAAGTTAACAGAAGCATTGCGAATGTCAGTGGTAGTTGCACTAGAATCGTTTAATACTTCTTCTAGGTCCTTGATTTTCTGCTCAACCGAATTAGGACCCTTGCTTAATAGATCGTCGAGGCCTGTTAAGACGGTATCAAAGTGATCAATAATAGATTCTTGGTTGCCACTGCCATCATCAGCATAATCTTCGTTGGCAATGTCATCAAAAGATTCAATGAGCTTATCTTCATCAGAAGCGACAACGCCCAACTGAGGAAAGATAATTGCAAAAGTATCCGTTTTATTCGCAGTGGATAAAAGTGCAGGGTTGTATTGCGGTGCATGAGCCAGTTTGGCACTTGCTACCCCTGTGCTGCCCATCGCAAGACCACGTGCATCGATCGGCAGTAGCGGCTTGGCAGCGGCTTGCTGCACAGAGACGACGGCGATGCTGGCTGCGATTAAAGAGCGTTTGATCATAATCTCAAGTCCTGTAGGAGGATGCTAAATCTATAAGTTGTAGTCAATTTTTTTTAGTATCCTCTTCATACTTTTAGCATAGTGAATACTTCCTCGCTTGCATGGATTTCTGGCGAATACATTGATGACTTTTGCTACTTTATGTAAATTAGCTTTTACAAACACCTTCTTTTTTAAAGATACTCATTATCGTCAACTTTTTTATTTAATGACGCGGGTATCGTCTTTAATATGGATAGTGTGTGCGGTTACTGTGTTGGGGGTACTAGATTAGATGATGTTATATATTAAGTATAAAAAAATTAAATATATTCAAGTTAAGGCCGATAAACTTCCTAAGTCATAAAAGTCATTCATAGAAGTATTGGCAAAGTAGAGTCATTGGAGCGAATATGAAAAAAACAACCGTGCGTCAGCTTGCCATTATGTTCAGCAGTTTACTCTTGACGGCATGCTCAAGTATGTTTGTTGATGAGGACTCGATTCCTTTAGGCACCGAAAAATTTTTGCAGCCTGCCGAACAAGAGGTTGACCCTAATGCGATTATGGTTTTGAGAGTTGTCGGTTATGGTGCAATGGTTCAGCAAAAATCATTAACCGAGTCCCAGAGTCGGCTGATGGCCATTCGGGCTTCGAAGCTTGATGCTTACCGATCAATGGTCGAGCGTGTTTACGGCACTTCTTTGCAAGGCAGTACAACGGTAAGAGATTTAGCGGTGCAGAATGATCGTTTCCGCACTTATGTGGATACGTATATTCATGGTGCACATGTTATTTCTAGCGACGTTATGTCTGATGGCACCGTGGAAACTATTTTGGAAATGGTGATCGATCAAGGGTTTCGCAATTGTTTGCAGACGATGGATAGTCAGCGTTATAACGTTGATTGCCGTGCCCCTTTGGGGAATGATGCGGATCATTTGACTCAGAGCCAACGCAAACGTGTTCAAAAAGAATCAACGATTCCAAAAACGGGTTTTTACTTTATCGATTAGTGGTTATTTTGCATCCGTAAAATAGATAATTCATTTAAACGATAGAGAAAAATAGACGAGGAGTTAATGATGAACGTTATAGTAATGCTATTCATTAGTTGGATTTCATTGGCCAGTTTTTCTGTCTCTGCCTACGTGGTAGAAGTTGAAGGGCAAGCGCCTATTATGGGTAATGTTAACCAAGCTCGCCAGCAAGCGTTGGAAGACGCGATGAGACAAGCAAGTCTGCGTGCAGAAGCTCATGTTGTGAGCACCCAATTGATGAGCAAAGGGGTAATACAACAAGACGACATTAAATTGAAAAGTCAGGCTAAGGTCAAAGATGTTGAGGTGCTGTGGGAAAATGCTCAAGACGGTATTTATAGTGTGGCGATTCGTGCGGATGTAAAACCTGTTCAAATGTGTCAAAGCCAAGGCAATAACTTGAGAAAAGCGGTTGCGATTACAGGTTTTGGGCTAGTGTCTGCTAAACAAACCTCGCTAGGGCAATTACAAAACATTGAGCAAGATCTTGCACGCGTTTTTATTAATACGCTTAACGACCGTGGACAAATGCATGCTTTAGATGCCAGTAATATTAGTTTGTATGATAATCCTTCTCGCGCTCCTTCGTTGCAAAATCAGCAGAGCCATCTAACAACGTCTATGACACTGGCACAGAACTTAGGTGCTCAATATATTGTGTCGGGTATCGTACGTGGGCTGGATACCTTATCGACAGTGTCTGATAATGCTCAGAGTAATGTGACTTGGTTATCGCTGGTGGGGTTAAAGGATGAGCCTGCTGAACGCCAATTTGTGATTGATGTGTTTGTTCATGATGGTTTTAGTGGTGCGTTAATATTCAGCAATAGTTATGCGACCCAAGGTTTATGGGATTTAGACCGTATGGCGAATGTTCGTTTTGCCAGCCCAGCATTTTGGCAAAGCCAGTACGGGCATGCGGTAAAGGATTTATTGGCTAGTGCGATTGATGATGTCTCTATGTCGTTGCGCTGTCAGCCGTTTATGGCGAAAATTATTAAAACGGAAGGTAAGCGTTTACACATAGAAGCGTTAGCAGGGGCGGGCATTCGCCCTGGGGATAAGTTTAGTATTTATCGCAGTGGTACATTTTATAACTTAGATTTAGAGCCGCGTATCGAGCTAACCAATACCGATATGAAAGCGACGGTGAAACAAATACAGCCACAGTTTATTGTGGCTGATCTTACCATGTCTGCTCAGCAATTATCGATACAGCGCGATGATATTGTGATTGCTTGGTAAGTCTTTAGGCCGTTCATTAAGCCCGAGGCGGTGAATTAGGATTCGCAGTCTTGAGGGTGTGTTACCTTCCACTCTTCATAGCCGCCATCTAAGCTGTAAACTTCTTCAAAGCCTTGCTCGCTAAAATAATGCGCGGCACTTTGACTGGAATTGCCATGATAACAGCAGACTATTAACGGCGCTTGTTGATTGGCTTGAGCCATGAAGTGTGGAACACCTTCATTATCAATTCTTATTGCGGCTTTCATGTGGCCTGCCTGAAAACTCATTGCATCTCGAATATCGATTATCTGGCTATTACCTTGATCTATTAAGGTTTTAGCATCATTGGCGCTGATGCGAGTAAAGCGTGTGGTCATGTGTGTTCCTAATCTCAACGAGTGATTTAAAACTTGTGAAGCGGCTAATTACTCTTGTGCGCCGACTCGAAACCAAGCTTCATCTTCTATGCGTACGGCACTGAGTTTACCACCCCAGACACAACCTGTATCAAGTGCAAACACATTGTCGACGTTTGTCTTGCCTTCAAGCGCTGCCCAGTGACCAAAAAAAATGCGTTTCTTAGCCGCTTTTCGTTCAAGCTCAAACCAAGGGGAGAAGCCCTTCGGTTTACTATCGAGACCTTCTTTTGTTAACAGGTCCAGTGTGCCATCTTGACGACAGAATCGCATGCGAGTGAAATAGTTGACGATGATACGTAAACGGTCCATGCCGACTAATGACTTATCCCATTGATCCGGGCTATTGCCGTACATAACATTGAAAAAATCACGAAAATCAGGTGATTGAATAAAGGTTTCAACTTCTAATGAGCGTTTAACTGCTTTTTTAGCGCCCCATGTTGGCGGAATACCGGCATGTACCATCAGCGCGTTTAGACTTTTATCATGATGCACGAGTGGCTGATGCCTTAACCAGTGCATAAGCTCTTCGCTATCGTTTGCCTTAAGAGTGGCTGCCAAGGTGTCCGATTTTTTAGGGTTGTTTTCGTTATAATAGAGGGCCAATAAATGTAAGTCGTGATTGCCTAAAACAGAAACGGCTTTATCTCCAAGGCCTTTAATAAAACGCAAGGTTTTTAATGACTTAGGGCCACGGTTAACCAAGTCGCCGGCAAACCAAAGTATATCTTGATTATCGTCGTAATCGATCTTTTCTAATAAGGCCATTAATGAATCATAACAGCCTTGAATATCACCAATTGCGTAAGTAGCCACTCTGTAAACCTCAGTACCTTTATATGGATTAAATTATTTTAATTTAGCGCGGACGGGACGGCTAACGTGAAAACAGGAATAAAAGCATCAAATAATAAGGCATCAGTGACGGTTTCTTCTTCCGCTTCTAGGCATAAACGCATGCCATAATGACCACTCATACTGCCTACCTGTGTGCTCAGGGCAGCACCGCTGGAATATTGGTAGCTGTCGCCGGGTGCAATGATCGGGTTTTCTCCGACAACACCGTCGCCCCACACTTCTTCTTTTTTGCCATCACCATCGGTGATTGACCAGTGTCGAGTCATTAACTGAATTGGATGGATACTGGGATTGTAGATATCGACATGATAAGCAAATATGTAGCGTTGATCCGCAGGGGTCGATTGAGCTTCAATGTATTGAGTCTCAACCGTAATGATGACGTCGGGCATTTGGTGTGCGGGAAGAATACTGTTTGCATCTAAATCAGTCATGTTTATTGGCCTTCAGTCACTAAAGGATTTTCGAAAACAAAATCAGCAATCTTTACGTACTCTTCCAAGCTTAAACGCTCAGGACGCAATCCTGCATCAATATCTAAGCGTTCGATGTTTTCAGCTGTAATCATGCTTTTAAGCGTATTACGTAAGGTTTTTCGACGCATGTTGAACGCTTGGCGAACGACATTCTGAAAAGTAGGAACGCTTTGGGTTGGAAAAGGTAGGTCATTGTGAGGTACTAAGCGCACGATGGCGGAATCGACTTTAGGCGGCGGATTAAACGCACCAGGGCCTACGATAAACAAAGGTTCTACACGGCACCAGTACTGCGCCATGATACTTAAGCGGCCGTAGTCAGAGGTGCCTGGAGCGGCCGCTAAACGCTGAACCACCTCTTTTTGCAGCATGAAATGCATGTCATGCACTAAATGTTCTTTAGTATAACTCAATAGATGGAAAATCAGTGGCGTCGAAATGTTATAAGGCAAGTTGCCAATGATTCGCAGCGGTGCTGGGTTTTCAGCTTCTTTATCAATTAACTGAGTAAAATCATATTGCAGAGCATCGCCTTCGTAGACTTTAAAGTTTGGATAATTAAAGAACTGTGTCCGTAGACGTGGAATCAAGTCACGGTCAATTTCTACCACGTTCAAAGCGCCCGTTACTTCTAATACCGGCCCAGTAATAGCGCCCATGCCGGGACCAATCTCAACCAAGTTTTGGCCTTCTTTTGGATTGATGGCAAGTACAATCTTGTTAATGATATTAGCGTCATGCAGGAAGTTTTGACCAAAGCGCTTTCGGGCTTTGTGCCCCTGGTTAGCGGTTAATACTTTTTGTGCTGCTGACTTTTCTCGGCCTGCTTTTTTACGATTGCCCGTTGAACGCGGGGCATTAAAATCACTCATGATGTTCTCTTGGTTTGATAGGCCGCCACCATTTGTGCGGCAACTCTTAAAGCGGTTTCTAAACTGCCAGAATCTGCTGTCCCTAAGCCGGCTAAATCAAGCGCTGTGCCATGGTCAACAGAGGTACGAATGATGGGAAGGCCTAAAGTAATATTAGCGGCTCTGCCAAATCCGTGAAATTTTAACACCGGTAAACCTTGATCATGGTACATGGCTAATGTCGCATCGGCATGCTCAAGGTGTTTGGGTGTATAAAGGGTATCAGCCGGCATTGGGCCAATAAGGTTAAGACCTTCATCATTCAGCGCCTTTAAAGTAGGCTCAATAATGTCAATCTCTTCCATGCCTAAGTGGCCACCTTCACCGGCGTGGGGGTTTAAACCCGCGACGAGAATTCTGGGTTGCTCAATGGCAAAGAATTTCTGTAAATCGTGGTGCAAAATACGCGCGACACGGCTGATGAGTTCCGGTGTTATTGCGTCTGCTACGTTTCTCAGAGGCAAGTGGGTTGTCACCAACGCCACTCTTAAATCTTCTGTCGCCAGCATCATTACGACTTCTTCTTTATCGCAATAATCACGCAAATATTCTGTATGACCGGTAAAAGATCCTGTTTCTATTTCTGTAGAATCGTTGATCACACCTTTATGAAGAGGTGCTGTTACCATCGCGTGCCAATGGCCATCAAGACAACCTTGCGTTGCAATGTCTAGGGTCTTCAGTACATAGGGACTATTGGCGGTATTGAGTACCCCGGCAATACTGGTTGCGGCCAAAGGAACATGCTTAACCCAAAGATGGCCGATTGTATGAATGTGCGCAGGTTCATTTTCGTTAAATTCAGAAACAACCAGAGGTAAGCCCAGTTGCTTGGCACGGTCGAGTAATAATTGCTTATCGCAAACTATTATAATTTGATAATCCCAAGCGTGCTGTGCAATCTGCACACACAAATCTGGTCCGATACCCGCAGGCTCACCGGCTGTGATTGCTAAAACAGGAAGCGTAAGAGCAGGTATTGCTAAAACAGACTCTTTATTAGAAATCGTCATCAATTATGACTCTTTAATATCAACATAGGCTTCAGCGCGAATCTTACGCAGCCAAATAGGCAGCTCTTCTTCAAACTGTCGAGACTGCAGCATTTGATAAATCTGGTTGCGTTGAACCTGTTCACCCAGATCGGTTTCTTTGCGTTCTGCAACTTGCAAAATGTGCCAGCCAAATTTACTTTTAAACGGCTTACTCAATACGCCGGGATTAATGTCGTTCATTATACGATCAAACGCAGGAACCATATCGCCTGGGTTAACCCAGCCTAAGTCACCACCGCTGGCTGCGCTGCTTGGGTCATCACTGTATTCTTTAGCCAGTTCAGCAAAGTTATCGCCATTATCTAACTTTTTATAAACTTGTTTAATGCGTGCTTGTGCGTCTTTATCAGAACGAATTTCATTCGGCATCACTAAAATATGGCTTACTTTAGTTTGCAGAACCATCATGGTTGAACCACCGCGTTTGTCGGCAATTTGAATAATATGAAAACCGCTGGCGCTTTTAATGGGCTGTGATACTTCACCAGGCTCTAGATTGATTACCGCATCGGCAAACAACGAAGGAAGTTGTGCTTGCTTGCGCCAGCCTAGGTCACCGCCTTTTAATGCATTACGGCCATTGGATTTTGCAATGGCTTGCTGTTGAAAATCTGCACCCGAATTAATGTCTGCAACAATCGCATTTGTTTTAATGCGTGCTTCCTTTATTTCATCTGGGCTGGCTTGGCTAGGGATAGAAACCAAAATATGACTTAAACGGTATTCCGCTTCCGTTGCCATTTGACCTGCTTTTGAGGCTAAGAAATAGTCGACATCTTGTTGTGAAATTTGCACACGAGTATTCACTTGGAATTTCTGTACGCGGCTTATCAACATCTCAGTACGAATTTGCTCAACGGCTTCACGATACGATAGGCCATCTTTTTTTAAGGCCGCACTAAACTGCTCAATGCTCATA
Source organism: Oleispira sp. (assembly GCA_051275515.1). GTDB lineage: Bacteria > Pseudomonadota > Gammaproteobacteria > Pseudomonadales > Oceanobacteraceae > Oleispira. The sequence goes on from JBNMOT010000048.1 coordinate 12,135, forward strand.
TCATTTTGCTTAGCAATACGTTTTATCGTATCGGTGAGCTGTTGATCCGATACTTGCACGCCACCACGTTCAGCCATTTGCAGTTGAATACTTTCTAAAATTAAACGCTCAAGTACTTGAGGACGCAACACACTATCCGGTGGTATTTGTCCGCTCATTTGACGTTTAACCGCATCCATTCGTGCATCTAGTTCACTTTGCATAACGGCGCTTTCATCGACGATGGCGGCAATATGATCTAGGTCTACCGGGGCCGCGTTTGAATTAGCGGCAATGGTGAAGGCAGTGCAAAAGGCAACGAAACCTAAAAGGGCTTTTTTATTCATAGAGTGTGCTTATTCCTATATCTCATTCGCTTTCAAAATCAAAATAGCGGCGGGTTGAATATCCGCGAATTGATTGATTCATAATATCATCTGGATTTGCCCCAAAATTGGCGAGGCCTTTTAATTCGATGCGTAATAATAATCCGTATTGCTTATCGGTATTACTGTTTCCATCGGTAATGCGTTTACTTTGTTCTTGGTAAAGAACTTGAGCGCGCCAGCAACAGCTTTGATATTCAAAGCCTGCTAGCGCTTCAATAACGGGGTCGACGGGCTGAATTTCATCGCGCTTATAATGCCATAAATCTTTTTTACGACTGCCGATTAAGGCCCAAGAATCGTTGATTGCCCAAAAAACACCTAGGTCCAATTGACGAATACTCTCACTTTGATTTTCGCGCAAACTAATGTTCGCCATGTGATTGAGTGTGTCGTTATATTCAATGCTGAATTGTTTTTGCAATAGATCGTGCTGACTCTTTTCTCCAGTAACTTTAGGTGATTCTCCATATTCTATCATGCTGTACAAGCGCCATTCATCGTATGGGTTCCAAGTACTTTCAATAATATCGGACGATTTTCTGCGACTATCCACTTCATTTACCGTGCTACCCGATAGCTGAACACGTCTGTCTTGATGATAATAAATGCGGCCAATACTGGCATTGAATGTTTCTGAGCCATCACTGTCTTGTAAAAAGCGAGTCGTTAAACCGAGTGTCGTTTGGTTGGCATCGCCAATACGGTCATTACCGTTAAAGCGATAATCACGGAATAGTTGGCTGGTATTGAAGGTAAGAATGCTGCTATCAAAATTTGGAATGTCGCTTTGATCATAATAAGGCACTTGCAGGTGCATAATTCTGGGTTCAAGGGTTTGAATAAAACCAATATCAAAGGCCTCTAATTCACGTTCAAAAAATAAGCCTGCATCAAGACTGTATTTTGGTATGGCGACGCTAGGGTTTTTTTCATAGCCACCCTCAATTAAATTCTGTTCTACACCGCTGAGTTTATATTGTCGAATCTTATAATCAGCCTTGGGGATGATGTAGGCAAAAGGCCATTCAAAGGTATAGCTAATAGAAGAATCAAATACCAAGCGGTTACCGCTAATGGCACTGGTTCCCGTGAGCTTGTTATTCTCGCGCTTGAACTGTGTTGCTTGGCTTTTGATGGAGCCCGTTAAACCAGAAAAAGAATTCGGGACAAAGTTTAAGTTCAGTTGTGGTAGGCGCTTATACGGGCGGTTAGATAACGCAATGGTATCGTCGACAGTTTGGTAACTCTCCGCCAAAACATCAAAGTGCCAGTCGCTTTTGTCATAATAAATCTCGCCACGGGTTGGCATATGAGTTTCACGATTAATACCCAAACTCGAGTTGGTATCGTTTATAAACTCGTTATCGCTGATTTCATTGTAAACCAAGCGGTGATGCCAGTACTCATTAATGTCCCCTCGTTGTTGATAATTGATTAACCAGCGATCTTGTCTGGGTGTATCATCGTCTTCCTGCAAGTAGCTGCGATCATTTTTTAACTCAGCATAATTTAATTCACCATAACCAAGGATGCTAGTAAGGTGACGAACTTGGCCTTGCCATAATAATCCGTGATCCAATAATTCCTTTGGCGTAATCGTAGCATCAACTTGAGGGTGTACATTAATATAAAAAGGCACGGACATTTCTGTCGCTTGACCTTCGCCGTTAATATTAAAAGTAGGATCTAAAAACCCGGTCATGCGTTTATCGTCGATAGGAAAACGATAGTAAGGAAGGTACATGATGGGCACTTCTTTAATTCTTAGTTGGGTATGCCACGCACTGCCGATACCGGTTTCACGATCGAGATTAATTTTGCTGGCTTTAATATCCCAATCATTTTCACCAGGCTCACAAAACGTATACGTTGAGTCCGTTAATTGAATTAAAAACTCACCTTTACTGTCGATACTGGCGGCAGTCCCCCGCATATGAGTACTCGGAATAGAATATTTACTCTGATCAAGGGTTGCTGTTTTTTGATCCGGTTGCACACTGTCATTGATCACTGCGCGCTCGCCAGACATAACCAGGCCTGACGTGACAATATTCACATTGCCATTGAAGGTTGCAGTGCGATCAGCTTGCGACCAAGTAGCTTGGTCGCTGAAAATCTTTTTACCTTGCTGGCTAAACTCAACATGACCGTTAAAAATGGCATGGGCTTCTTTATTAACGCTGGATTCGTCTGCTTCGATCAGTATGCTTTTTTCACTGCGGGGTATGATGCCAACAGGGCGGTATTTTCCAGAACAAAATTCAGGCAATGCCGCGATCTCGTCAGTGCTGAGCACTGCGAGTGGGTACCATGATAATGGACGGAAAGCGTCATCAGTGGCAAGCGTATTTTCTTGGACAGCACCCTCTTCACGACCGTCGTTTGCACTGGCAAATTGGGTAGGGAATGTACTAAAAATCGTAATTAACAGGGAAAATACTTTGTTCATGTTAAATCGGAGAATCCGATCGATCCTTATGCTATGGTGCGTAAATAATGAAAAATGTCTGCGCTAAAGCACAGAATGTAGAGCGACTTAACTCAAGAGGCCAGTATGGGTAAGCGTCAGGAAGTTTTAGCCCAATGGGCTGCCGATCAGATCAAGCTACTTTATCAGCACAGTATACCTGCTCAAATGGTAACCGTATCGGGTGATGCTAGTTTTAGGCGATATTTTCGCATCATTTATAATGAAAAGGGTGTGCAAAAGCACTGGATCGCTGTAGATGCGCCACCGGAACACGAAAATAGCCGACAATTTGTTGATATCGCTAATGCTTGGTCCTCTGCCGGAGTAAACGTTCCCACAGTACTGGCCTTTGATGAAGTTCAAGGGTTTATGCTGCTGGAAGATTTTGGTGATGAACTGTTACACCCAGAGCTCACCGCCAACGCAGTAGACGGCCTATATAAATCAGCGATAGACTCTTTGATTGAGTTGCAGCAACTGCCCCGTACCGACAATATTCCGCTATATAATAGCGAACTGTTAGATCGTGAAATGGCTTTATTTACGGACTGGCTGTGCGAAAAACACTTGGGTTTAATGCTGTGTTCCCAAGAAAAGCACATGTTAAGTCAGGTATTTGAAACCTTGACGAACTCGGCGTTAGCGCAACCTCAAGTCATAGTACATCGTGACTATCACTCACGTAATTTGATGGTCTGTAAAGCCAATCCTCCTCTGCATGATAACGATTTTATTGGCATTATTGATTTTCAAGACGCCGTGTATGGCCCTATCACTTACGACCTTGTATCGCTGTTAAAAGATTGTTATATCCAATGGCCACGTGAGCAGGTATTAGGATGGTTAGCCTACTTTAAAGACAATAGTATTAAGCTGAAGGCACGTGCCCCATCCGACAATATTAGTGATGATCAGCTTGTTCGTGATTTTGATTTGATGGGCATGCAACGTCATTTAAAGGCCGCCGGTATTTTTGCTCGATTAAGCATTCGTGATGGCAAACATGGTTATTTAAACGATGTGCCAAGAACGTGCGAATACATAGTGCAAGCTGCGCGCGTGTATCCAGAATTTGCAGAGTTTAGTGCATGGTTAGAATCGGTATTCTTGCCTGCTTTAAACCAAAAAAAAGTGGTTTAAAGGAATGTTGATTTGAAAGCCATGATCCTTGCCGCCGGTTTAGGCACTCGCATGAGACCTTTAACCGATCATTGCCCTAAACCGTTATTGCCGGTTGCGGGCAAGCCCTTAATTGTTCATCACATTGAACAGCTTGTGGCTTTGGGTATTCACGATATTGTGATCAATCATGCGTATCTAGGTCATATGATTGAAGAAACCTTAGGTGATGGTCGCCAGCTGGGCTGTCGTATTCAGTATTCCCCAGAGCAAGAAGCGTTAGAAACAGGGGGTGGAATTTATAAGGCGTTGCCTTTGTTAGTGGGTAATAACGGTAATAATGACGAATCAGAGTCAGCATTCTTGTTAGTGAATGGCGATGTCTGGCTTGATTGGGAGTGCATTAAAATACCACAAGATATCCACAGTCTTTGCCATTTATGGTTGGTGAATAACCCTGAGCACAATCCTGCAGGCGACTTTATTCTAACAGACTCACATGCTGTGCTTGATAAGGGTGATCCGCTGACGATTGATAAAGCGGCGCTGACGTTTAGCGGTATTAGTTTATTAAAACCCACTTTATTTCATGCGGTGAAATCCGAGTTGTTAGCATCAGGCGTATTTCCATTAGCGCCGTTATTAAGACATGCCATGGTTCAAGGTAACGCAACGGGTGAGCTTTATAGCGGCCACTGGATCGACGTAGGAACGCCTGCACGATTACAACAAGTAGAAGATCTGCTAACCGCAAAGCAAGCGACGAAAAAGATGGCAGGCACATTATGAAGATTTGGTTGGGGAAAATAGTTGGCGCAACGCTTGGGCTTTTTAGCGGTGGGCCATTCGGTATTATTATAGGGATGATCGCAGGGCATTTATTAGATCAATTTATTGAGCGCAATATGTTGGCTGATAATGCTCAGCAACCCCCCAATATGAATTCGTCATTGCAGTTGCAGATTCAACAAGTATTTTTTCGTACAACATTTCGGGTAATGGGGCGCATTGCTAAAGCTGATGGCCATGTTTCAAATGAAGAAATAACCGCTGCGCAACATATCATGAGCCAAATGGGACTTGATGGCGATATGCGTCAGCAAGCGATTCAGTTCTTTACCGAAGGCAAGGATGAACACTTCGATCTTAGTCCTGATTTACGTCGGTTAAAAGAAGCCTTGAGTCATCAGGCTTCATTGTCGCAAATGTTTTTAGAAATACAGCTCAGCGTTGCTTATAGCGATGGTCAGTTATCGTTAGAAGAACGCAGAGTCTTGGATCGTTTATGTCGAGATTTAGGCATTTCAGCGTTTCAGTTTGAATGGATTCATTCGCGTGTTAAAGCAGCAATCGCGGGTGGTTGGAACTCTAATAGCCGCGCTAATAGTAAAAGCTCTAAAGGTAATCGAGGACGAAATCGCAGTACACATTCTGAAATAGCAACGGCCTATGCCGTACTGGGTGTAAAAACTGATATCAGTGACCGTGACTTGAAAAAAGAATATCGCAAGCTGATGAGCCAGCATCATCCTGATAAACTGGTGGCGAAAGGATTACCTGCTGAAATGATGAAGCTTGCAAAAGAGAAAACCCAAGACATTCAAACGGCCTACGACCAAGTTCGCCAAGCGCGCAAAAACCAATAGCCTTGCTTAATAAGAGTGCTTAACTTAATCAAGCTTGCACAGCTCTAGTGCAAAATTTATACGATAGCCCAGCCCCATAAGACCTGTTATCATGCTGCGGCCATTGGAATGTCAACTTTGTTATTGGCTCAGTGCACATTATTGTGCAACGAACATACAGGTTGAGTTAAAACAGTGCGATTGGCCTGTTATGTGCTTTAAGCACGCTTACTCCCTAAAGAAATACATGAAGAGACGGTTATGTCACAAATTGTTACAACAGAAATGACCGAGCTTGTGTCACCAGGAATGGCTAACTTCTCTGGCAAAATGCATGGTGGTGAATTATTAAAGTTGCTTGATAAGGCGGCATTGACCTGCGGTATGCGGTATAGCGGTTTTTATTGCGTGACACTATCGGTTGATAAAGTGGTTTTTCGAGAGCCAATTTTTATCGGTGAATTGGTAACACTGTTAGCGACCGTGAATTATACCGGTCGTACTTCGATGGAAATTGGTATTAAAGTGATTGCTGAAGATTTAAAAGGTAAATCAGTACGTCATACCAATACTTGCTTCTTCACTATGATTGCCGTAGATGATGATGGTAAACCGACTAAGGTGCCTCCGGTGATTTTAAACACGGCTGAGCAGCGTTCACGTTGGATCAGTGCTGAAAAGCGACGTGCTGCGAGTATGAACCTTGAAAGAGAATTAAAAGACAGTGCGAGTTAAACGCTAAACTCTTTTTAATGCCTTTTTTGGGTTAGTACCGTTTCAATAAAGAGCGGTATTAACCTCCTGTCTTAAGCACACACTAAAATGATCTGGGTATATTGTCCGAATGAGAAATATGTTCTGAAAGCTGACAGCCATTCAGAAGGATAGCTGGTAAAATGACTAAAATAGCTCATTTTAGGAACGACCATGCCCGTAGCCGGCGTACGCCACATTCTTGTTAAAACCAGTTTAGAAGCCAATCGATTACGTGACCGTATCGTGAAAGGCGCTGATTTCGCCAAACTCGCAAAGCAATTTTCTCAGTGCCCATCGGGTCAAAAAGCCGGTGGTGATTTAGGGGAAGTTAAACCCGGCCAGATGGTTCGTCCGTTTGATAAGGTTGTTTTTAAAAGCGAAATTATTAAAGTTCATGGCCCAGTCAAAACCCAGTTTGGTTTTCACTTGATACAGGTATTGTATCGAACGTAATGTCAAAAAAAATCCCACCGTGTTAATCGTGGGCTTTTTTATTGAGAGGCTTTTATTTATTCGCGGTGATTAATCGCAAAATGACTACCACATTAGGTCATCAGGAATCTGATAATCTGCATACGGGTCATCTTCTTCGATTTCTTTGGATGCGTTTTCAGCAATGTAGATAAAACATTCTTGGTCGCGCTGACGAATTTTTTCAGCTACGCCTAGTGGAATAATTACGAACGTTTTATTATCTTGTTCAGGGCTGGTAATGGCCAGCTTACCGCGGCTTAGACGGTCTTGAATATCGTCATTAACATAAATTTTCTTGATCTTGGTGCCCGCCGTAAAATTGTACGCTAAGTCGCCATTGATCGAGATTGTGTTCATTTTAATCAGCTGCTTGATCTGAGCAATAATCGCTTTTGCTTGTGCTGCGGCTTTTGTCTCGTCGTTGAATGCTTTATCACGGGCCACTTTTTCTTGCTTCGCTTTGTCTGCTAATACTTTTGCTTCATCGATAATATCCGCGCCATTACGGGCTTCTTTCACGTTTTTCTTTTTTTGCTTTTCAGCCTGCTTGGCTTTCTTTTTATCCGTTAGCCCCATGGCTAGCAGTTGCTCTTGTAGTGTTAGTGCCATTCTATTCTCGTTAATATAATAGTCGTTGATTTAAATGGTCTATTTAATGATTAAATATTGAGAGCCTCGAGGCGGCTCTCAATATTTTTATAGCGGGTTACTTCAGCGTTTATAAGCGACGTACTCTGAAGCGACGACCTTTCATGTTTTGCTCTTGAATCAATCGTAATGCAATGCGCGCACTCGGGCGGGCGACAGCAACATACGCGTGATTCGGAAACATGTTGATCTTGCCAACGTCAGTCCCTGGCACTTCACCGCCAGCGGTTAACGCACCTAAAATATCCCCCGGGCGTAGCTTGCTCTTTTTACCACCATCGATGCATAAGGTTACCATGTTAGGCTTTTTGGGCTCGTAAGGGCTTTTCAGCTTACTGATATCGCTGGTATCGTATTTCGTGTTCATGTATTCATTAATCGCGAACATCTTCTTAACTTCAGAAGCGGCCATTAACGACAGTGCTAAACCTTCTTTACCCGCACGGCCCGTTCGGCCAATACGGTGAACGTGCACTTCAGGATCACGAGTGACATCGTAGTTGATGACCAAATCAAGATCATCGATATCCAGACCACGAGACGCGACGTCAGTCGCAATCAAAATAGCGGCACTCTTATTCGAGAAACGAACCAATACTTGGTCGCGTTCACGCTGTTCCATCTCGCCCACAAGGGTCAATGCATGGTAGCCGCGTTCGCGTAAAAATTCTAAAACGTCGTAACAAGCAATCTTAGTATTACAGAAGATCACAGTCGATTCAGAAGCCTTGCTGCCAAGTAACGTTAGCAAGGCCTCATCTTTATCTTTCATTTTCGGCACATCATAAAAGCGCTGAATAATCGTGCTCTTAGACTGCTCATCTTTGATCGTAATCGTCTCAGGTTCGTGCTGAAATTCTTTACTCAGGGATTGAATACCTTCTGGATACGTCGCAGAAAATAACAACATCTGACGATCATAAGGCGTGTGGCTAATGATCTTAGTAATCTCATCAACAAAGCCCATGTCCAACATACGATCAGCTTCATCCAAAACGACCGTTTCAACAGCGTTTAGATCCAATGTGCCTTTGTTAATGTGATCAGCAATACGACCCGGAGTACCGACAACAATGTGTGCGCCGTGTTCTAAAGAGCCTATTTGAGGACCAATTGATTGGCCACCGCATAACGTTAGAATTTTGATGTTTTGCTGGTAGCGTGCAAGCGTTCGGATTTCATCCGCAACCTGAGTGGCCAGTTCGCGAGTCGGGCATAAAATCAATGCCTGACAGCCGAAATTACGTTGGTTCAGCTTGGCTAAAATACCGATGCCAAAAGCGGCAGTTTTACCACTACCGGTTTGGGCTTTGGCCAGTACATCACGGCCTTCAATAACGAAAGGCAAAGCTTCGGCTTGAATCGGTGTCATGTTCAGATACCCCATTTGATCTAGGTTATCGATCATGCCTTGCGGTAACGCAAGAGAGGAAAAATTGGCAGGTTGGCTCAAGGTGAAACTCCACGAAAAGAGGCTGGTCTAGCAAAAAAAAGCATTATACCAGATCTTTCTGGCGTTGCAGGTATTGCCTTTGTGACTGACGAAATAGACAGCCTCAAATAAAGATCACAACAAATAATAAATCGATATGGCGTGGCCAAATGCCCCCGTCATTACAAAAATGTGCCAGATTTCATGAAAGCCAAAAGAATCAGGCCAAGGGTTCGGTCGTTTAGTGCCATACACAATAGCGCCTAAGGTATAAGCAATACCGCCATAAAATAACCAGTCAAACGAGGCGGTAGGCATAACTTCTTTCATTGTTGATAGACCAAAAACACACGCCCAGCCCATGCCTAAGTAGATAAGCGTTGATAACCAGCGCGGGGCACTAATCCAAAAGATCTTTAATAGAATGCCAGCAAACGCGAGGCTCCAAACGGCTATCAGAAGGGTCCAGCCAAACGTATCTCGTAACGCGATTAGGCAAATGGGTGTATAAGTGCCGGCTATCATAGCGAAGATCGCCATATGGTCGATGCGTTTAAGCTTTAGTATCGTTTCATCGCTGCCTTGAACAAGGTGATAAACCGCACTGGTG
>JBNMOT010000049.1:0-21094 GCA_051275515.1 Oleispira sp.
GACGTGAGTACAATCGATTTAATCGCTTGGTCGGCCTCGATCGTATCAAGATGCTGATTAAATTCAGCTAAAAATTCTGGATTTTGGCGATTGTCAAGGCTATTCATCGCTAATACAGCGCTACTACCTTCAGTTTTCATCTCAATTAAACGTGTCATCAGACCCTCTCTCAACAATATTTTCAGTGGAAACATTAGTGTATAAAAAAGCAAAACGGATCATAACCTATTAAATGTTATGACCACACCCAGCCTGCCATATAACCTACTGCCCATAAAGGCTATAATTATGACCCATTTAATGCCTACAGACGTAAAAGGTCACCTTATGGTCATGAATACTAAAATATATAAGCACGTTTATACGTTGGCAGGATGCTTAATGGACGCGGTTGATCGCGACGATCAAGCTCAGTTTGATGATGACTATGCCGAGCTGAAACAAATTTGTGATGACAATGAGGGATCCTCAAAAGACCACCCCGTTCAATGGGAAACGCTCGCTGACTTTACCGGCGACATTGCCCTGTCTATTTCACTTTATGAAAAAGCCTTAGCAAAAGCGGAAGCGATCAGTTCTACTGAGTTTTGTTCATCGATTGGTTTTTCAACCGCATCGATGAAGTTAGAGCTTGATGATAAGGTAGGCGCAATTGAGAGCTTAGAAAGAGCCAGACTGGCCTGCTTAGAAATTGAAGATAAAGAATTAAAAAGAGAAATTCATGATTTGTTAACCGAACTAAAAAGCGTCGATTAATAAATCTTCAGACCCTCAGCTCAGAAAAATGAGCTGAGCACCGCTGTGTTAAATCACAGAATTTAATTCAATGTCTAATCCCTTGTCAGCACTGACGCGCATCGTTGTAAAAATTTCCGCTGTATTATCAATCAATGTTCTAAATAGCCGCGTACATCTTTTTTGGGGGTATTTTGTCGGTTAATCACCTGTTAACAACCCCGTTAATGAGTCAAGCTCGTAAACGTAGTCACAATCAACACAGTCACCCTAAATATAATCACAATAAAAATATAAGCAGGACTCTCATGAAGAATAATAGCCAGCAATACGAATACCGTGATGTGATAATCATTGGCGCAGGCCTTTCGGGTATCGGTGCTGCAGTCCACTTACAAAAAGACAGCCCCAATAAAAGCTATGCCATCTTAGAAGGCCGTGAGGCCATCGGTGGTACTTGGGATCTATTTCGTTACCCGGGTGTTCGATCTGACTCTGACATGTATACCCTAGGCTATAACTTTAAGCCTTGGACCAGCCCTAAAGGCATCGCCGAGGGTAAAGATATTCGTGAATACATTTGCGCCGCCGCCAAAGAACATAATATAGAAAAGAACATTCGCTTTGGCCACAAGGTATTAAAGTCTTCTTGGTCGAGTGAAACAGCACGCTGGACCCTTGAAATACAACTGACGACAACCGCTGAAATTAGATACTACGAATGTAACTTCTTTTTATGCTGCACCGGTTATTACAACTACGACCATGGGTATCAGCCAGAATTTGCCGGCAGTGAACACTTCAAAGGCGATATTATTCATCCACAAAAATGGGATGAAAATTATGACTACTCCGGTAAAAAAGTGGTGGTCATTGGCAGTGGCGCTACCGCAGTAACTTTAGTACCCGCGATGACTGACAAAGCGGCGCACGTCACTATGCTACAACGTTCGCCTAGTTATGTGATGGCCTTGCCACAAGATGACCCGATAGTGAATGGCTTGCGTAAGTTACTACCAGAGACTTGGGTATATCGCATTATACGAACGCGTAATATTACCTTGTCATCATTGATGTATAACTTCTGTCAGAAATTCCCTAATGCTGCTCGCCGCTTGATTCAGCGATTGGTTAAAAAAGAAGTGGGGGACGATTTTGATATGAAACACTTCACGCCCAAATACGCACCTTGGGATGAACGCTTATGCGCCGTTCCTGATGGCGATATATTTGAAGCATTGCGTGAAGGGAAAGCATCCATTGTCACCGATCACATTGATCACTTTACCGAAAACGGCATCACGCTAGCATCAGGAGAAACTCTGGAAGCGGATATCATCATTACGGCCACGGGCTTAGACGTTCAATTGTTTGGTAAGATGAAATTCATTGTTGATGGCCGCGAATTTGATGCTCACGAAAAAATGGTGTATCGCGGCGTATTATTAGAAGACCTGCCTAATGCCGGCATGGTATTTGGTTATACCAACGCCTCCTGGACCTTAAAAGCGGATTTAATTACCGAGTGGATGTGTCGTTTGTTAAACCATATGGACGCGATCGGTAAGAAAATAGTGATACCCCATAATGTGGATAGCTCGGTTGAACATCGTCCTTTCGTCGATATGCAGTCGGGTTATGTTCAGCGCGCACTGGCAAGAGCCCCGCAGCAAGGTTCTAAATTACCTTGGAAGCTTTATCAAAACTATGCGTTAGATTTAGCCACACTGCGTTTTGGTAAGGTGAATGATAAAATCTTAATTTTTTCTTCGCCAATAAAAGCAAATACGATAGCAGAAGCCTCTGCCTAAATTCGACAGGCAGAGTATTTTACGCTAGCTTAGGTTTTTAAATTTTAACCCACGCTAATTAAGCGTTAAGAGTTTTATGCTATGGGCTACCAATCTATTTTTCGCGACGATGTTTTTAAGCAGCAAGTCATTATTATTACGGGCGGCGGTTCTGGTATCGGACGCTGCACCGCTCATGAGCTTGCCTCATTAGGCGCCACGGTCATTTTGGTCGGTCGCACGCTAGAAAAACTCAATGCGGTGGCCGAAGAAATTAAACTCGATGGTGGCCGCGCAGATACTTTCGCCTTTGATATACGGGATGAAGTGGCTGTTACGGATAACATCTCTGCGATTATTTCCAAACATGGCTGTATTCATGGTTTGGTTAATAATGCCGGTGGTCAATTCCCTGCGCCTTTAGAGGCGATCAGCCAAAACGGTTTTGAAACTGTTGTGCGCACCAATCTGGTAGGTGGCTTTTTGGTAGCACGCGAAGTCTTTAAACAAAGCATGAAGAAAACCGGCGGTGCCATTGTGAACATTACTGCCGATAATTTTGGTGGTATGCCAATGATGGGGCATTCAGGTGCCGCGCGGGCGGGAATGGCTAACTTCACCGAAACCGCCGCCATTGAATGGGGAGCGCATAATGTTCGTATTAATGCCGTCGCGCCCGGTTATATAGCCTCTAGCGGTATGAGTACCTATGATCAGAAAGTCATTAAAGGCATCATGCAAAAAGCAAAAGATGGCACACCCTTACAACGTATTGGTAACGAAGCAGAAGTCAGTTCGGCCATTGTGTATTTATTAAGCCCTGCGGCTTCTTTTATTACCGGTGTTAATTTACGAGTAGATGGCGGTGCGGCACAAACATTATGTTTATGGCCGCTCAAGAACGAAACACCGCAGCAAAAAGACGCGGCGTTTACTGGCTTTCACCGATCCAACATACCGGATGTGATTAAAGATTTAGTGTGATTAAAGATTTGCTGTAATTCAGTCCTAAACGTCTATGTTAGCGGAATTCACTATACAGCTGACGAAACCTTTCGAGTTTCGTTTCATTTTTATCGACGAATGCCTGCAGCTTTGCAGGCATCGTTTCGGGCCAATCTAAACCATAACCCTGAGGCATAATGAGTGGCGCTAATAACGCCGCCGCCGAAAGGTCTGCACGAGTAAACTGATCACCGACTAAAAACATTTTATCTTTATAAACGTCATACAGTGTATCAATAGCCTGCTGAATTTTTACTTCTGACGTATTGGCACCTGCTTCATCGATCACCATGACTTTGCGCATAATCGGTTCAAGCTTAGAGAAAAAGAGCTTGAAAAATAACGGTCCCCACCAAGGTCCACCTTGGGTAAAGAAAGGAATGACCGTTTTAGGTTCGGCTAATAAATAATGGTAACCAAAGCGGCGAACGTGTACACCAATTTCAACGTCACAATACTTTTCCCATTCAAGGGCTTTGTCTAATAGCTCGGGGTCTTTCGGAGATAAAGAGTTATCAGGATATTTTTCATCAAGATAGGTCAAAATCACATGCGAGTTTTGAACCTGCTCCCCTTGGTCTATCAATATAGGCACGTAGCTTTTGGGCGCCATTTTTTTAGTCGTACGTAAATGCAATCCTGGCAGAAGATTTTTAAGCGTATAATCAAGCCCTTTATAATCCATCGCCCAACGCACTTTTTCACAATAGTGTGAAATTGGAAACTGTAACAATACTCGGCTCATGGTCTACTCACTTTTTATTGTTTTTTATTTTTTATTTTTTATTTTTAATCATATAATAACTGCCGCGAGCGCTAAGACTGAAGCCGCTGTGTATTCCAGTCTTCACGTTGCTTATAGGTCAAAAAACTCCACGCGATTACACGACTCACTTTCTGCCCTTGGCTCATGTTAATAACGCTTACTTGGTTAGCGCCTAGGTGATTCAATAATTTTTTTAACGGCTTTACGTTTTCACTTTTAGACACCAAACTGGTAAACCACATCACTTGTTCTGAAAAATTTTGGCTTTCGTTAATCATGCGCTTTAGGAATGCTAGCTCACCGCCATCACACCACAACTCTGCTTTTTGACCCCCAAAGTTTCGACCTTGGCTTTTATCTAAACGCTTATCTAAACTCTTATCGGAACTCGTATCTGAACTATTGCCAATCGCACTTTCAACAACCGCCTGCGTTCCATTATATTTAACTTTATGGCGATTTAAATTATGTGTTTTGCGCTCGGTCACTGCATTCGCTTCTGCTAACGATGCGTGAAATGGAGGATTACATAAGGTCAGGTCAAATAAATCATGAGGGCCTATGATTCCAGAGAATATGGACTTCTGATTTTTTTGCTGCAGCACTTTTATTTTATTCTTTAATACTGCATTTGAATCGACGATTAAGTTAGCAGCACTCACCGCAATAGGGTCAATCTCACTGGCAACAAACTTCCAACCGTAACTGCGACAACCAATAATGGGATAAATGCAATTAGCCCCCGTACCAATGTCCAACACTTTAGCCTTCGTCTTTTTGCCGGTAAGTAAGTCTGCTGCATAATGAATATAATCAGCACGCCCAGGAATGGGCGGGCACAGATAACCCTTTGGAATGTTCCAATGCTGTACTTGGTAATGCTGAGCTAACAACGCCTGATTTAATAACCGCACGGCATCTTCATTGCTAAAGTCGACGGTCTGCTCGCCTTTTGGATTGAGTTTAAGATGAGACTTCAACTCAGGACACACCGCGATTAATGCATTTAAGTCGTATCGACCTTGATGAGGATTTCTGGGATGCAATTGAGAAGGTGCGTTTTTCACAGCAGGTCACTTGGTATATCGAGAATAAGTCAGCATTTTACCCCATTTTAACCAGCACAACCTCTTGCAGGTGAGTTTAATTATTAAACAACGAATTAAACTCAACGGAATAGCTTTTAGAGCGAGACACAAAAAAGCCGCTTAATATAACCCTTACTAGGATAATACAAAGCGGCTTCTTGCGAGCTTAACGCTGTCTAGCGTAAGGCATTCTTAATGAAGCCTAGTGCTGGTGACCGCCTTCGCCGTGTACATGGCCATGAGCCATTTCTTCGTCAGTGGCATCACGCACCGCTTCAACCGTGACATCGAACGTCAAAGCCTTGCCTGCTAAAGGGTGGTTACCATCAACAGTCACCATATCACCTTCGATAGCCGTAACGATTAGGTTCATAGGACCTTGCTCGGTTTCAGCGGTGAAAGCCATACCTGTTTCAATGTCGTCAACGCCTTCAAACGCATCCATAGGCACTTCTTGAACGCCTTCGGGGTTATATTCGCCATACGCTTTTGCAGGCTCTACCGTCGCTTTAACAACATCACCCGCACTTTTGCCGATCAATGCTTCTTCAAGACCTTCGATAACGTTTTGTGCGCCTACCAAAAATACCAATGGCTCGCCGCCTTCAGAACTATCAATAATTTGGCCTTCTTCGTCTGATACTGTGTATTGAATGCTGGCTACTTTATTTGCTGCGATAGTCATAGGACAATCCCCAATAATAAGTGTGAATAATTTAGGCGATTATTGTATGAGAACTGGCGCTAAATTAATAGGGAGGAATTAACCGCAAACCATAAATGACTAGCCATTATTGAATTAACACAGGTTAATAACGATGATTGGCAAACCTCCCCTTGCCTAACCACCCACTAAAATTACGACTGGCAGCCTCGATACCACCGGGATAATTTTGACTGAATAATTGCTCTGCACTGGCCCTGCTACAAGGGTTTTCGCCATAAAAAGCAAAGCTACGCTTAAGCCAGTCACGGCCTGCCTGATGATCGAGTAAAAAATACATGCTCGCAGACGCCTGCAGATAATTCTTTTTCTGATCAGCACCATAAAAATCATTACGCTCTGCATTCACTAGGTGTTTCATATTAACGTTTCTCAAACGACCATACTGACTGACTCTGGGCTTTGCCACAGCGGCATTCATCTGCCAGCTAAAGCTTTCCATGTACTCGGCTAAACCTTCATTCATCCATACTGGTACAGGGCCCAACATGCCCGCCAATATGGCGTGGGTCATTTCATGACGAACAATCACCATAGTCTGCTCAATATTAGGGTAACGGGGCAAGTAGATGCTGTTATTGGCCCAACGGTAATAAGCACCCCACTGTGCATTGGTTTGCTGCTTTTCTCGTTGAATTTGAAACTCTTTTACATTTTTAAATAAAATAATTTTAAGATTGATCTGACGCTGATAGATTTTAGGCACATAGTGGCTTAATACTTTGTGCACCAGCTTACTCTGCTTTTTAATTTCACTCTCAAGTACGATATCTCCCGCCCAGTTTGGATATTCGATAGAGAGTTTTACCGCCTGTTGAAGCGCTTCGTATTGCTTGGTTAGATCTTCTGCTTTATTTTCATTCGCTGCATTGGGCTTTTCGCCAAAATGTGTGTGACCCTTTTCATCAACCCACTTATAGATTTTCTGCTTATTTACATTATCAAGATCTTGAGTTTTTGGCTTACGGCAGAGCATTTTTGCGGCGTAGTGTTGACCTGTGCTTTGCCAATCAAAGGGTTGATCGTCGTCATCCACTTTATTTTTGTCATCGAACTCTAACTGAGATTTAAATTTTTCACGTTTTAACCCTTGTTTAGTTTCGTGCTCTTGCTGAATTTCTTCTAAGACTCGATCATGATCTTTTAAGCGTAATGCAGAAAGCTGTGATAATAGAGGGTAATAAGGATCTAATTGAACTTCGCGGGCTAGGTCATCACGACCAATGGCTTCTAGCAGTTGCTGGCGCTGAAACGGTTCGCAGCTGAACCAGACAACTTCGATTAATACGAAAAATGCTAAGAGCATGAAGAGGATGCGAGAGAGGCTTTTCATTATTCTAGTCCGCGAATATTTTCTAAAGTGTATATGAGTTTTTAACCTTAAACTTTAGCCAAAAACTACAACCATTTAAGCCTCTGACAGCCAAGGCCTTGCGATAGCTTTATCCAGCTTACGTTCTTTTTTATCCGCACTGAAATAAATGGTGACGTATTTCTTTTCGTCACGCACAACGCGGCCCTTACCGAGCTTGCCATGCACTAACCATTGGCCTTTTTGATACTCAGCGTCATCTTCTTCAAACTCAATCGAATTCGATGAGACTATACCCGTGGCCTGATGGTCACCCGTATGAGTATCCCGTTTAAGTTTCAATTTAATCGGTAATTCAAACGTTATATCTGCACTATAACGCTCAATTAAACTTTGGCTCTTCTTTACCTGTATAGCTTCAAGCTCTTGTGGTTCTGATAATACTTCACCTTGCTCAATTAACTCACCGACTTGCTGGCATAAATCAAAGTCTGCTTCGCGTAAAAATTTACTCGGCCAGTTTTTAGTTTGCTGTCCATCTTCTTGATGTTTTTGTGCTTGAGTTTTCTTAGACTTTTCTTGTGTGTTATTCCAAGCAGGCGGTGCAATTAAATAAAGGTCTTCTTTGGCTCGGGTCATGGCGACATAAAATAAACGACGTTCACTTTCTTCGCTGCTTTTAGTAGTGAAAGTCCCTTCAGCTTCATACGGATAATAACGCGCGGACAATGCTGGAATAATAACCACTGGCCACTCGAGACCTTTGGCCTTATGAATAGAGGTGATGCGAACGCCAGAGCTTTGCTTATTTTGGTGGCGTTGTTTTAGCTCTTGCAGATAGGCGTATATCTGGTTAGCCGGTTTATTGGTAACCCGTAAAAAACTCACAAACGCTTTAATCGTTTCGCTTCTATCTTCTATTTGCTGCGCCGAAAAAGCGGAGTCTTTAATGCCTTCATATAAATCAGTGGCATTAATATACTGCTGAGCCAGTTGCCAAGCTTTGAGTTCACGAGCTTTGGTATGACTTGGCTTTGCTTGGCTCTCATCAGGAGCATTGGCAATAGAGGCCATTTCAGCGGCGTCGATGACTTCGCCTCTGTCTTCTAATTGCTGGCGCTGCCATTTAGAAATATCTTTGGGTATCGCATCCCACAAAGCTTGGCTCAGGTCACTATCGTGCTGACTGATATTTTCAGCCATATCTTCTAATAGTGCACGCTTAACTTTTGGAAAAGGCTGGGTTAATAGCGTTAACCAAGCCGCTTTACGTTGGCGACGATTGCGCTGTTGAAAGTGACCACTGGCGATTTCGAATAAAATCCAGAATATTTCTAATTCAAATCGATCGAGTACGGTTTGTGAATGATCGAGCTGATACGGCATATCTGCTTGTAGTAGCGCGAGTTCAATCGGAGCACTGATACCCCACAGTCGATTCAAAATCGCGACGTCTTCTAACGGTCGCTTTTCTGCTAGTTCATTGAGTAAGTTTAATACTTCTAGGCTGTAATCACTATTATGTTTTAAATGTATTTGGGTATTCGGCGTTGAGGGATGCGATAAACACAGTACATTTTCTCTTTCTTGGTTTTCACCGATTACCTGGTTCGCAAGCAAAGACAGTTTGTGGCCGTAGCGAAATGTATGAGGGAGCTGATAGCAGGTATGGGTTATTTCAGTGCCGTCTAGCCGAACAGGTGAGGTAAAGGCCTTCTCAAATTCCTTGGTAATGTATTCAGGCTTAGAGCCACGGAATTCATAAATGGTTTGGTCCGCATCACCAATGACCATGACTTGCCCATTGCCACGATAGCCGCCGCTACCGTATAAAATCTGTAAGAGAAATTGTTGAATGCCGTTTACGTCTTGGTATTCGTCTACCAAGATCCATTCCATATGGCCAGAAAACTGCTCAGCAATGTCTGGGTATTGCTGAAACAACCTACACGGGTCGTACAACATATCGGAAAAAGTAATGCGGTTATGTTCTTTGCGCCATTGCTCAAAACGCTCAAACGTTTCAACAAAAATCTTACACTGATGCGGTAGTTCAGATTCTTCGAACATATCACTGGGGCTAATCAGATCGGATTTAACCAGATCGATAAAGGCGACGGCCGGCTCTACCCATTTTTTACGCTGCGATAAAATATCTTGGCGAGTGTCTTCTAAGCCTTGGCTGCTCGCGACTTGTTGCAAGAGTCGCCAAACCACTCCATCCATTTCGCCGGCACCAATAAGATCTTGCTGAATGCCGGGTAGATGGCCTTCGCTGATTAAGCGATGATAAATTTTAAAGCCTAGGGCGTGAAAGGTTCTAACGTCGGGTAAGGCGCCCCTATATTGTTGCTGACTAGGTTGCTGCCCTGTTTGCTGACTGGGTTGGCTGATGACTTGCTGCAGTTTAATTTGAAAATCAGTTTGCGCAGCTTTATTGTACATCAAAACCAACATGCGTTTTGGGCTACTGCCGTCGAGTAAGCGCTGTTGAATAAAGTGCACCAGAGTGGTCGTTTTGCCCGCCCCTGCCACAGCGATAACGCGCGCGTGACCTTGCTGATGGTGAACGATGGATAGCTGCTCTGGGGTTAATGCACTCATGAAGCTTACGTCTGCCTACTGTCTATTTGAAAATGCTTTTCGCTAAGCGTTTAGCTTATCACAGACACAAAAAAGCCCGTATGTTTACGTAAACATACGGGCTTTTTTTATCGCAGACTTAAAGACTAAGAATCACGACGTGGACGGCGGTCACCATTACTTGGACGACGATCGCCATTACTTGGACGACGGTTGCCACCAGCAGGACGACCTGATGGCGCTTTACGATTGACGGGCTTAGCGCCATCGGCAACTTGTAGGTGCAAAGGTTGACCACAAATGCGCGTCGCTTTTAGCTTAGACATAACCGTTTCTGGCATGCCATCAGGTAAATCAACCATAGAGAAATCATCAAAGATTTCGATGTGGCCAATGAACTTGCTCTCAAGGTCCGCTTCGTTTGCAATGGCGCCAACGATATTGCCTGGCTTAACACCATCTTGGTAGCCCACTTCCATACGGAAGCGAACCATATCAACATCTGGGCTATCTTTAAGCGGCATCGCTTTAGTGCTCACGTCGCCTGGGCTCTTACGAGGAGCGCGTTCACGTTGTGGACGGTCACCGCGTTCGTTACGATCGCCACGCTCTTCACGCTCACGTTGAGGTGGACGAGCACGTTCGTTTTCGTTCAAGAATAAAGGAATGCCGTTTTGCGCTAGGTGCGCCAGTGCTGAAGCAACGTCAACAACGTCTAATTCTTTATCCGTGACCAACTCTTCGATCATTTCTTTGAACATAACCGCTTGTGGGTTACCAATTGTCGCTTGAACTTTCTCTTGGAAACGTGCGCGACGCTTAGCGTTCACATCTTTAGCCGTGGGTAATGGCATTTCTTCGATACGCTGACGAGTTGTACGCTCAATCGTGCTAAGCATACGACGCTCACGGCCCCGTACGAACATGATTGCTTTACCAGAACGTCCAGCACGGCCAGTTCGGCCAATACGGTGAACGTAAGATTCTGCATCAAAAGGAATATCGTAGTTGATTACGTGAGAGATACGTTCAACATCAAGACCACGGGCTGCAACATCGGTTGCAACGATCATGTCTAGCGTACCTTTCTTAAGCTTGTCGACAACACGCTCGCGCTGGGCTTGTGGAATGTCGCCGTTTAACGCGGCACATTTCACGCCGTTCAACTTCATGAAATCTGCAACTTCTTCTGTTGCTTGCTTAGTACGTACGAAAACCATCGTCGCATCGCAATCTTCAACTTCAGTAATACGGAGTAATGCATCATTTTTATGTGCACCCCCTACAAACCAGTAACGCTGCTCAATAGTAGGAGCCGTTGCGGTAGATGTTTCGATTTTAATTTCGATTGGGTTGTTCAAGTGCGTAGAAGCAATGTGCTTAATTTGCTTAGGCATTGTTGCAGAGAACAAAGCAACCTGACGTTCTTTAGGTGCGTGACCCAAGATCCAATCTACGTCATCGATGAAACCCATACGGAGCATTTCATCAGCTTCATCAAGAATAACGGCTTTAATATCTGTTAAAGATAAAGAACCTTTCTTCAAGTGATCCATGATACGGCCAGGCGTACCTACTATCCATTGAGCGCCACCACGGATTGCGCGAATCTGTGTGCCATAATCTTGGCCACCGTATACGGCGGCAACTTTTAGGCCTGGCGTATATTTAGCGTAATCTTCACACGCTTTAGCAACCTGCATCGCCAATTCACGAGTAGGGGCAAGAACCAATACCTGAGGAGTACGGCTAGCGGCGTCAGTACGCGCTAGGATAGGCAGTGCGAAAGCAGCTGTTTTACCTGTACCGGTTTGCGCTAGACCTAAAACGTCTTTACCTTCTAATAAAGGTGGGATAGCTTTTGCTTGAATTGGAGAAGGTTTTTTGTAACCCATGTCATCCAATACGCGTAATAAAGTATCAGGTAAGCCTAGGTCGGTAAATTTTGGACCTTGATCTTCAACGACTTCTTTTGCTACTTCGGTAGTTACTTCTGTTGTTTTTGGAGTGTCAGACATCACGTCATCCTGTAATAATACATAGGGCAGGAATTAGGGCTGAGCAATACGCTAACAACAGATCACACTACACGATCGGTTCGCTATTATTTACAATAAATAGCTAACGGGATGTTGAATTTTGCCTAGCCCAAAAAAACCAGCAGATTTGAGAGAGGCGGATTATACGTATTTTTCAGATAATATCGCCCCTTTTCTTCAACTTGCTACCAATTAGCCCGTATTTCAACCTTTTCCTTTACTAACCTGACCTTTTCACACTTTTCTTTTGTTAGATTCGACTTATACGGAATATATAACATGGCAATTCCAGCATGAAGTGCTATTAAATATTGGGCTAGCCAACGCATTCAGCAGCAGGTGAGAGTGAGGTATGGTATACTGTGCGACCAAAATTCAACCCTCTTCTTAACGGCAGATTAACTGCTGAGTTTTAAAAAATTTTAAGAAGAAAGCAATACAGTCAGTATTAAGGAACGTGTATGTTTGATGTTAATGAATATTTCGAAGGCAAGGTAAAATCCATCGCGTTTAAAGGCGAGAAGCTTGCTTCAACAGTCGGTGTCATGGCGGCTGGTGAATACGAATTTGGAACGAATCAAAAAGAAGTAATGACCGTTATTGCCGGTGCTCTCACCATCAAACTACCGGGTAGCGATGAGTGGAATACGTTTTCAGCAGGTGAGAGTTTTAAAGTAGAGGCTAACGTAAGCTTTGGTGTTCAAGTTAACACCGATACGGCTTATCTTTGCACTTACGAGTAATCGTACTTATGAGTAATTAATTACTCATAAAAAACCCAACCTTCTTAGGTTAAAACTCTAACAGAAGCTTGGGTTTTTTTGGCTATCAAACTAGGATTTCAATATTAGCCCGACCACCGCACTTTTTTCTACGTACTCGTCCATAACGAGACTTTCTAACAATTTTTAAGCAAGTAGCTGTTTAATATAATTCTGTGACTATCACTCATTTCTAAAAATTGAGCACCTAAGGTATAACCGTATGGCGTCTCTGAACGTGAACGCACCATGGCACTCAATTCTATACGTTGCGTAATGCCATAAACATTGACTTCAAACTTCATTAAAATGGCGTCTCCAACCTTTAAATCGTTGGCTTTCGTTATGATTCGACAACCACAAATACTGGCATCAATTATTTCAGCAGTGGCGTTCTTAGAATCAGCGTATTGCAGTGAACACTCTAAATTAATGATGGCTCTATGATTTCTTCGCACTTCCCCCATCACCATAGTGTTGGGTAACGCGAGGTGTAAATAAGCCGAGGGGCTGGTACATAAATCAGTGACGGTGGTACGAAACGCACAGGCACTGTCTAACTGTTCAATGAATAATCGTGCTTTTACAGGAGTATTTAATAGTTGCTCAGTCAGCACTAACTGAGGAGCAGAGGCCATGATCGACTGCGCGGGACAGATTCCCCATAAATGGTATCCACCATTTAATGCGGGTAAGCCTTCAAATTCCAGGTGAAGACTTTGCCCTAGACGCAGGCAGTCTTCTAAAGAAGGGATCGATAATCGGGTGGATGACTTCAGAGCTTGATCCATACTATTCCTAAATACACTTGTATTAGTCTCAGTATAGACAAACCCTGCCAATTACCAACTTTCAGTGCTGGTGACCACCGATTCCATGAGCATGACCGTGTTGAATTTCGTCAGCAGTTGCTTCACGAATATCTTCAACTTTTACGTCGAAGGTTAATTCTTTTCCTGCGAACGGATGGTTAGCATCAACATCAACCATGAATTTCCCAACTTTAAGAACCGTTACTTGACGCTGGCCTTGTTCGGTCTCGACGTGGGCAACCATTCCTTTTTTCCATTTTTTAGCGCCTTGTAGGTGCTTAATGGGAACACGCTGCATAGCGGTTTCATCACGCAGGCCATAGGCTTTTTCTGGAGCAACAGTCGCCGTAAACTCAGTGCCTACTTCCTTTCCTAACATCGCGTCTTCAAGGCCAGGAATAATATTGCCATGGCCATGTAGATAAGCCATTGCTTCTCCATCATGCGAGTCTTCGATAAGAGTGCCATCAGCATCTTTAAGTGTGTAGTGAAATTGAACAACGGTATCTTTTGCAATGGCCATTCTGGGCTCCTCGATAAAAAAGCGTTAGTATCGGTAAAGCACAAGTATTACGCAAGTGATACTATGGGAAAGTCAGCCAACAAAAGATAATTTGCCCGATGTTCGAAAAGAAAGACTTACTGGCACTCGCCAATGAATACATGCCTTTTGGTAAGTACCAAGGCCGAATATTAATCGACGTTCCTGAAGAGTATTTATTATGGTTTGCTAAAAAAGGAATGCCTGAGGGTCGCTTAGGCATGTTATTGAGCCTGGCACTGGAAATTAAAATTAATGGTTTAGAAAGTATAATTGAACCGCTGAAAAAGAAAGATGCGAGTCAGTTCATTGTAAGTGACTCATTAACACGCCATTAAAAAGCACTTTTTCTATTAACGGATGAATTAAAAAAAAAAGGAATTTTTATAATGCGAATTGGATTATTAGAAACTGATATTTTGTACGATGACTTTATTAAAGAGTATGGTTCGTACGGCTTAATGTTTGAGCACTACTTTAGCCAACTGGACAATTCAAAAATCGAGTTTGTTTATTACCAAGTTCAGCAAGGAGTTTTGCCTCTCTTTTTTGACGAATGTGATGCTTATATTGTTACCGGTTCGAAAACGGGCGCCTATGAAAATCATACTTGGATTAAAGCGTTATCAAACTGGATTGTAGAGGCGAACCAAGCAGAGGCTAAAATACTGGGTATTTGTTTTGGTCATCAGATTATTGCTCAGGCTTTGGGCGGTATCGTCGAAATGAGCGACAAAGGTTGGGGCGTTGGGGTACGCTCATTATTAACGACGCCAAATTCTCCATTCTCTCAACCACTGCCTAAATATTTAGACTTGATTTATAGTCATAAAGATCAGGTCATTGCCTTGCCACCCGCAGCCAATAATTTTTTGGGTGACCGCTTTTGCCCCTTCGCCGGTTTTACAATGGGTCAGCATATTGTAACCCTGCAAGGACACCCAGAATTCAGTGCGCAGTACAGCGAGCGACTATTTAATTTTCGTGCTGAAATAATAGGTGAACCCAGTTATAGCAAAAGTATCAATTCATTACGCCAAGTAACGGATGCTAATTTTATTGGGCGCTTAATTCTAGATTTTTTACGACCCGCAAAGACTCAACTGACTGAGAAAGTAAAAATATTGCAGGAAGATGATGAAGAACCATCCTCTATTTGATTTTTAAAATGGCATATTGACCACTGAACTTAACCGACGGTTTTGCTTCTGGGTCGATTTTCATTACGCAACTGTCATTATAAATAGCAGATTCTAAGCTAATTCTGGCTTTACCCTTACGCTCAAAGTAGTCAAAGAAACTTGCGAGCTCGTCAGTACTCGGGGCATGACAAATTGCACGAATGCGCCCTTCTACGGGAGCAAGGTATTTTATACTGCCTTCCGTCACGACTTGATTGCAAAGAATAGGGTGTTCTTGGGTTTTTAAATAAATCATGCCCCAGCACGCCATAACCGCCATATTGTATAAGCTACCGCCAAAAGCGGTTTGTTTGTCGTTAATATTAGGTTCTAAAGGCGCGGTAAGAATTAACGTATCACCATTATAGGACTCTACCTCCAAGCCCATATATTGTGTAATGGGAAGGTGATCAATAAAAAAATGTTTCAATTTTTTATTGATATTCTCTTGAATTTCTTGTGCCGATATTTCTTTTTCCAAAACGTATTATTCCGAACAGGGTTGGGTATAACTAAATCTGATTAGCGCAAGCCTGCTATAGCAAGTCGATAATCTGTTGGGCGGCATGATAAGGCGTCGTTTTATTATTTAAGACCTCATCCTGCAGTTGAGGAAGCTTCTGCTTAACGTCAAGATTTTGCTTTAACTTCAGCGCTAACATTTCCTGAATTAACGTATTTAACCATTTACTGTTCTGACGAGCTCTTTTTTCGACAAAAGAACTGATGCCAGCATTTACCTGTTCCTTGGCGGCTTTATGGTAATCACTCACCATTTGCCAAACGTCTTCTATACGCTCGTTATTGAGTGCAGAGCACGTCTTTACAACGGGAGTCCAGAAGCTATTTTGCTTCATTAGTTTGAATGCGTTTTTGTAATGCCCTAGGGTTTGATTCGCTAAGTTCAAGCTTTCACCGTCTGCTTTATTAATGACTAACGCATCGGCCAATTCCATAATTCCACGTTTAATCCCCTGCAGCTCATCACCCGCATTGGGCAACATAAGCACCAAGAAAAAATCCACCATACCCGCGACTTCGTATTCAGATTGGCCTACACCGACTGTTTCAACCAAAATAACATCGTAGCCCGCCGCTTCACATAACAACATAGTTTCACGCGTTTTTTGCGCGACGCCCCCCAAAGCCCCTTCACTAGGGGATGGTCGGATAAACGCATTTTCTTCACGAGACAATAACTCCATTCGGGTTTTATCCCCAAGAATACTCCCGCCCCGTAGCGGAGAACTCGGATCAACCGCTAATACGGCCACTTTTTTACCTTGCTGTATCAGGTGTTGACCAAAAGCTTCAATAAACGTGGATTTACCCACCCCAGGGATACCGGATATACCGATGCGTATACTGTTACCCGTGTGAGGTAACAACTGGTTAATAACCTCTTGCGCCTCGATTCGATGTGTATCCAGTTTACTTTCGACAAGTGTAATCGCCTTCGCTAATGCACGGCGATTACCACTTTTAAGTTTTTCCAAATCAATCATGGATTGTCCTAATGACTTTGAGCATCTTTAATCGCTTCTAATACAGAGCGCGCGCTCACGGGAATTTTAGTCCCGGGGCCAAAAATGCCCTTCACACCCGTATCCCATAAATAGTCGTAATCTTGCTTTGGAATGACGCCCCCCGCAACCACAATAATATCGTCGGCGCCCTGAGCTTTTAAGGCGGCAATTAATGCGGGTATAAGAGTTTTGTGACCCGCAGCTTGAGACGAAACACCGACGACGTGAACATCGTTTTCAACCGCTTGTTTTGCGACTTCCTCTGGTGTCGAAAACATGGGAGATAAGTCAATATCAAAGCCAACATCGGCAAATGCCGTCGCGATAACCTTGGCACCCCGGTCGTGGCCATCTTGACCCATTTTGCACACTAACATACGAGGCCTTCGACCTTGCGCGGTTTCAAAACCTTCAATATCGGTCTTAATCGCTTGCCAATCCGCATCGTCTTCGTAAGATGCGCCATACACTCCTGAAATAGTACGCGCTTCCGCTTTATAGCGTCCAAATTTTTCTTCCATAGCGTCTGAAATCTCACCAACCGTTGCGCGTAACCGTGCGGCCTTCACACTTAAATCCAGTAAGTTGCCTTCACCGGTTGTCGCTGACTGGGTAATTGCCATCAAAGCGGATTTAACCGCGTCATTATCACGCGTCGCTTTAATGTCTGTTAAGCGTTTAATTTGTGATTCTCGTACGGCAACATTATCCACTTCTAAAATGTCTAGGTCAGCTTCTTCTTCAAGCTGATACTTATTAACACCTACGATAACATCTTCACCACGATCAATTCGCGCTTGCTTTCTTGCCGCAGATTCTTCGATGCGCAGCTTGGGTAGGCCTTGTTCGATGGCTTTCGCCATACCGCCTTTTTCTTCAATCTCTTCGATCAATGCCCACGCTTTATCAGCCATTTGCTGAGTCAGGCTTTCCATCATGTAAGAGCCGCCCCAAGGATCCACCACTTGAGTAATGCCCGTCTCTTCTTGCAGTATTATCTGAGTATTACGGGCAATGCGCGCGGAGAACTCTGTTGGCAATGCTACCGCTTCATCCAATGCATTGGTATGCAGAGACTGGGTTCCACCAAAAATGGCCGCCATCGCTTCTATGGTGGTGCGCACAACGTTATTGTAGGGATCTTGCTCTGTGAGTGACCAACCTGACGTTTGCGAGTGGGTTCGCAGCATGGAGGACTTCGGATTTTGTGGATTAAACTCGGCCATAATACGGTTCCACAATAAACGTCCGGCGCGTAACTTAGCAATCTCCATATAGAAGTTCATGCTAATACCCCAGAAGAACGATAAACGCGGTGCAAACGCATCAACATCTAATCCTGCCGCTAATGCCGTGCGTACATATTCACGACCATCACTTAGCGTATACGCTAACTCCAGTGCAGCATCCGCGCCGGCTTCTTGAATGTGATAACCCGAGATTGAGATGCTGTTGTATTTGGGCATATTGCCAGAGGTATAAGCGATGATATCGCCAATAATTCTCATCGACGGCCCCGGTGGATAAATATAGGTATTACGCACCATGAATTCTTTTAAAATATCATTTTGAATCGTACCGGATAGTTTATCTTGACTAACACCTTGCTCTTCAGCGGCAACAATATAGTTCGCTAAAATCGGTAATACAGCACCGTTCATCGTCATGGACACGGATACTTTATCTAATGGTATTTCATTAAATAAGATTTTCATGTCTTCGACTGAATCAATGGCAACGCCCGCTTTACCAACATCGCCGGTTACGCGCGGATGATCAGAGTCATAACCGCGGTGGGTGGCTAAGTCAAAGGCAACTGACACACCTTGTGCACCGGCTGCTAGGTTTTTACGATAAAAGGCATTCGATTCTTCCGCAGTAGAGAAACCTGCATACTGGCGAATTGTCCAAGGACGACCCGCATACATAGTCGCTTGCGGCCCACGCAGATAAGGCGCAAGACCTGGCATAGTATTGGCGAATTTAAGGTCTTTCACATCTTCTTGTGTATAAAGTACCTTAATCGGCACACCCTCTGGGGTATGCCACTCCATTTCTTCTGGCGTTAAACCCTTCATTTGTTTTGTTGCGAGGGCTTGCCACTCTGCTAAGGTGTATTTTTTTTCTTCATGAGCATTTTCTTCAGCCGCTTTTTTATCCGTCATTAGTGCTGGCCCTCTGCAGATTGAGGTTGGCTAAGTTCGATAAGAACGCCATCGCAAGACTTAGGGTGAATAAAAATGACCATGCAGTTATGAGCACCTAGAGTCGGCGCTTCTGATAAAAACTGATAACCCTTTGCTTTTAAACGTTCGACGTCCGCTTCGATGTCATCGCTACGGAAACACAGGTGATGTAACCCACCTCCCCTTTTATCCAAATACCCTTGAATCGGGCCTTCACCGTTTAATGGATGAACAAGCTCAATACTGGTGTCTGCTAACGGGAAAAAAGCGGTACTGGTTTTAGCCGCAGGTACGTCTTCTTGGCCTTTAAAAGAAAGACCAAAGTCTTCCATAAAACGCTTAATCGATTTCTCTAAATCGGGAACTGCGATTGCGATGTGATCTAATGCAACTATCATAATGCGACTTTCCTATTTAGAAGTAGAAACGGTTGAAAAAGTAATTGAATCTAAAAACTCACAGGTCTGAGTTTCAATTCTAGCGTTCACTACTTCGGGTAATTCAACAACGGCTTTTTCATCGGGTGTTATCTTAAACAAAACTTGGCCTTTACTGATAATAGAGCCATCATCTTCGACTAATATCTTATCCACAGTACCCGAAAAAGTAGCATGCACTTTGTTAAACATCTTCATTACTTCAATGATATACAAGGGCTGACCCACTTCAAAGTGTGAACCTAGTTCAACCAGAGGTGGCATACCGGGTGCTTCACATGAATAAAACATTCCCCCTGTCGGTGCTAATATTTCATCACTTTTAGCCACTAACGGGGGTACCAGCACTTTGGCCATTTTTACTTGTAAGTCTTCATCGAATAATGACTCCGGAATATGGACACTTAAATCTTCATTAACTTTTAAATCGAAGAATTGTGTATTGATACCCATAAACGGTAACAAAGATAATATTTCATTTCCTGCTTGGTAGCCCAAATGCGCAGACTGAATATCGACCCATTGTGCGTTATCAACAGACTCTACAGGGGATTTTTTCTTCGCTAATATTTTGCACTGCTCATTGTAATTTGAGGTACCCAAGACATTTTCTAATTCAGCATAAAAATCCAATGCGTGCGTCAATACTTCATGATCGTGATCCCAAATCATACTGGCCGCAGGTTTGCTGGTATTAAAGTTCATATTGAGAAAGTGATAGGCCTCAAATAAGACCTTAACAGGATTTTCAAGCCATGTGATTTCATTTTGGGCATTCAGCTGAAAATGCTTCTGATTTAAACTCAACCAACCCGCTAAAATATGAGGCTCTGACATTAAGAGTTCTAAAGGACGCGTTATTAAAAGCTGCTTACGTGTCAATACTTCTAATAATGCTGATTTACCTTCTTCATCTTTAACAGAGGCTAGCGCTTTTTTACAAACCTGTTGGTAAGCAAAATTTAAATCAAGGTTATTCGCTTTTTGCTTCAATAAACCGACTGCGGTTAAGTAAGGTACGATGAAACGTGTTGTTGGACGGGCATTAATATTATTACCCAAAAACCAATTGACCAAGCCATAATGAAATTCAAGATTGGTCGCTAGATCTTTACCCGTCAGTTCCGTTTTACGCAATACTTCGGCAAGGTTCTGATAGCTATCTAAACGATTGTCACCCACCGTTAATAGCAGTGCAATATTACTATCGTATGCCCCTGCTAAGTGATACTTCATAAATACATCGGTATCAGGGTTATGTAGACTGATGCCTTGGTCGTCTCGGATCTCACCTTTACGAGCATCAGACCAATGTTCAATGACTCCGCCGGCATGAGGAGCCAATGCTGCGTTAGTGGCGTTTAAGCGCGCTTCAACAGAAGTATTATTGCGTTTGATTCTTTCTGGCTTAGGTAGGCGTGTGCCGTGAGCCGCCAACAATACCATTGCCTCGACTAGAGACTCGACAATAAAGAATTCATTATCATTGTCTGGATTGATAAATTTTAGTGCATAGCATAACTCTGTTACGCGATGCTCTACCTGAATACGGGTATTCATTTCCATAAAGAAATGCTTATCACGATCCACGATACACTCAAAGGTAGA
>JBNMOT010000050.1:0-21056 GCA_051275515.1 Oleispira sp.
TGCTTACAGTATTACTTGGGAGCTGAAATAATTCTTGTACCCAATCCATAATTTCAAGCTGGCCTTCGGCCCCTGCTTTACGCATTTGCTTGGTAGGAGTGTGCAATATTTTGTTGGTATAAGTATGAGCAAACTGCTGCAAAACTTTGGCCGGGTCATCTCCGTTTGCCAGTTGCTTACGCGCCTTTGCAAGACACTCATCTTTTAATTTTTCTATCTGGGTGCGCAATGATGTCACGGTTGAAACGACATCTAATGATCGCAATTCTCGCATAAAACGCTCAACACCTGAAATAATCAACTGTTCAGCTTGTTTAGCGGCGTCTTGACGCGACTTTACATTTTCTTCTATGATGCCTTTAAGGTCATCGACCGTGTATAGAAAGACATCATTAAGACCTCCGACTTCTTCTTCAATATCTCGAGGAACCGCTATATCGACCATAAACATAGGCGAGTGGCGACGTTTTTTAAGCGCACTCTCGACAGTTCCCTTCCCTAAAATAGGTAATGGACTAGCGGTTGATGAAATAACAATGTCCGCGCGAGGTAATTCTTGCGCAATGTCTTCCAACAAAACGGCTTCAGCATGAAACTGTTCAGCCAACTTTTGCGCCCTCGCTAACGTTCGGTTAGCGACAATAATTTGTTTAATACCCGCATCTTTTAAATGCTTAGCGACCAAGTCAATGGTCTCACCCGCACCAATTAATAAGGCCGTGATTTTACTAAAGTCGGTGAAAATATGCTTTGCCATACTCACCGCAGCATAGGCAACAGACACCGGGTTCTGACCAATTGCAGTATTGGTACGCACCTCTTTTGCGACAGAGAAGGTCTGGCGAAATAAACGCCCAAGATCACTGCCCGCTGTGCCTGCCTGCTGAGACACGGCAAAAGCTGACTTGAACTGGCCTAAAATCTGCGGCTCACCCAATACTAATGAATCTAAACCGCTGGCAACCCGCATCATGTGCTGAACCGCATCGGTATCATGATAAATATAAGAGGCGTCAGATAATACTTGCTCATCAACACCATGGTGATCGCTGAGCCAAGAAAGTAAAGCTTGCCCTGTTTGGGTATCGGCCTCATCACCATCATCGATATAAGAGCAATAGATCTCAGTTCGATTACACGTCGATAGAATCGATACTTCGGTAACGGGCGCTAGGGCTTGCAGCACATGCTGAAGGGCATCCGACATAGTTGCCGGATCAAACGAAACTTTCTCACGCACTGCAACTGGAGCAGTTTTGTGATTAATGCCAAGCGCTATGATTCCCATCTGAGATTAAATCTGACCTTTTAAATAATAATGTATCAACGAAAGCCGAATAGTATAACGGGAAATAATCATGAAATCTTTTCAACATTACCCTGTCTACTATAAATACACCCATAATAAAGACATACCGCTGACTTTTAATTAACTTTCAGCGTATGCTATCGCCAGAATAAACGGATAAAGGTCGTTATGTTATTACGGATTGTTACCTTATTAATTGTCAATAGCTTAATAGCAGGCTGCTCACTGTTACCCATGAGCAGCAACTCAACCGATTCAGACACCGCGGCAGATTCTCAATCAGCCCATTTTGAATTAGGCGACAGTAAGATTTTAAGCACGCAAGATGCTATCCCTGCTAAGCCTTTCTCTGCGCCAACGCTTTATTCATTATTGGTTGCAGAAGTGGCGGGTCAGCGTCAGCAGTTCAATATTTCTCTGGCGAACTACGTCAATCAGGCACGCAAAACCCAAGATCCTGGTATTGCCGAACGCGCTACCCGCATTGCCCAATACCTAGGCATCAATCAATATATTTTAGAAGCGGCACAAATTTGGGTATTAAATGCGCCTGCTGAAGCCCAAGCGCACCAAATATTGGCATTGGCATTAATGAAAGCCGGTAATTTCCCGTTAGCCCTGCAACATATGGAATCAGTTTTAGAGCTCGCGGGCGCTAGTCAATTTGATTATCTTGCCTTAAATGCACAGTCATTAAGTCGCTCGGAAAAACTCGATTTATTGCATCAGATTGAATTACTAACGAAAAAGCACAGCGACTACGCACCCTTATGGATGGCTCAAGGTGCACTACTAATACAATTAGAAGATTACCCAGCCGCCCTAATTGCTCTCGAGCAAACGATTGCTTTAAGAGAAAATTATACTTCCGCAGCGCTGAGTAAGGCACGCGTTCTTCATAAACTGAACCGCCCTGAAGAAGCATTAGCGTGCCTTGATGATCTTCACGACAGCTTGCCGAAACACAAAGGCATTGGCGTTTTACGTGCCCGCATCTTGATTGACCTAAAGCGATTCAGTGAGGCACGCGCTGCTTTTCAGTATTTGGCTCAGGTATTCCCCTATGATTATTCTATTCAGCTATCACTAGGGTTACTGCACATGGAGCTTGATGAAGACGATCAAGCGATTGCCGTATTAAGCCCCCTAACATTAGACAACAACATGGCTAATGAAGCGTATTTCTACCTTGCGCGCATCGCCGAAAAGCAACAAGACTCAATTCGCGCTCTTCGTAACTATCGAGCAGTACGAGAAGGCAGACAGTTTTTACCCGCCCAATTCAAGGCAGCACAATTATTGATTGAACAAGAAGACATCAAGGTCGCACGTAATTTTCTGACCCACCGTCGCAGCGACTTTCCCGATTTCAACATTGAGTTAATCCAACTTGAAGTTGATCTATTAATAAATAACGAGCAAATAGAAGAAGCGTATCAACTGGTTGATACGGCATTAATAGAATCACCCAATAATACTAAGCTACTTTATAGCAGAGGTTTATTGGCGGAAAAATTGGGCAATATTGCGCAGCTAGAAACCGATTTACGACTCATTATTAGCTTGTCTCCTAACAATGCAGAAGCGATTAACGCGCTTGGCTATACCCTCGCGGATAAAACGGGTCGTATCGATGAAGCACTGAGCTTAATAAAACAAGCCATTGAGTTAGCGCCCAATAATCCAGCTATCATCGACAGTTTGGGTTGGGCGTATTATCGATTAGGAGATTTAGATCAAGCAGTAGAATTGCTGCAGCAAGCGTTTAATGCTTTTCCTGACCACGAAGTCGCCGCGCACTTAGGTGAAGTACTTTGGCAACTAAAACGTAATAGTGAGGCCAAAAGTGTATGGCAAAAAGGCCTAGACCAAAAGCCTAACAGCTCGGTTATAAAAGAGACGCTAATGCGGTTTAATATAGACCCTAATTTGAAATCTATACCAGAGTGAAGACCCACAAGCCATGAAAGTTTCATATTATGGACTCATACTGTTTATCAGCATGAGCCTATCTGGCTGCAGTATTTTTGATCTGCAACAAGATAGTCAGATATTGGAAAAACAACTCAATATCCTTCAGCAATGGCAAGTCCGCGGCAAACTATCAGTCGTCAGCCCCAATGACGCCGTCACAGGCTATTTGACCTGGCAGCAAGATGATGAAGAGTTTGATTTATTTTTATCAGGACCTTTTGGCCAAGGCTCTAGTCGCCTTATTGGGAATAGCAACCAAGCAACTCTCACGTTGCCTAATCAAGACCCTGTGAATGCGCCTTCTGCCGAATATTTAATGGCGCGGTATTTAGGGTGGCATTTTCCTGTCTTAGAGCTTCGCTATTGGGTTAAAGGACAACCGAGCCCACACACAACTTTTACTGAAGTGCGCAATACCTTAGGTTTATTAGAAAGCCTGCAACAGCACGGATGGAAAGTTGAGTTTTCACGTTACCAGCGCCAAGCAGATACCTGGCTCCCGGGACGAGTCAAAATCACTGGCAACGACTTCAAGTTCATTTTTGCAATTAAAGAATGGTCTATTAATGGATAACAATAATCATTCATGGCTAACCGTGCCAGCACCGGCAAAATTAAATCTAATGCTTCACATTACTGCTCGCCGCAAAGATGGGTACCACGAACTACAAACTATCTTTCAGTTTTTAGATTATGGCGATCAGTTAAGCTTTCAAGCTCGTAACGATAATGAACTCACTCTAAGCCCTAAAATAACAGGGGTTAATTTCGAAGATAATTTAATCATCAAAGCGGCCCGCAGCTTAAAACGCCATGCCAATAGCATCGGTAAAAATTGCGGTGCTAATATCCAATTAAAAAAAATACTACCCATGGGGGGTGGCTTGGGGGGTGGCAGTTCCGACGCTGCAACAACCATGCTTGCGCTTAATACTTTATGGCAGCTAGGACTATCGCTAGATGAACTTTCCAATATCGGTATTAAGCTTGGTGCTGATGTCCCCGTTTTCATTAAAGGACACGCTTGCTGGGCCGAAGGCGTGGGAGAAAAGATAACGCCGCTGCCTGATTTAGAAGAGAATTGGTTCCTTGTTGCTTGTCCTAACGTGCATTCAAATACCAGAGAAATTTTTTCGCACAA
This sequence comes from Oleispira sp., assembly GCA_051275515.1. Lineage (GTDB taxonomy): Bacteria > Pseudomonadota > Gammaproteobacteria > Pseudomonadales > Oceanobacteraceae > Oleispira. The sequence goes on from JBNMOT010000050.1 coordinate 4,425, forward strand.
AGAGTTGACAAGGGACAGTCAGATCCTTAATATGCGCCACGCACTTGAGGGACAAGCAGCCAACAACGGTCGTAATGATTGCCAATTAGTTGCCTCGAAACTCAACCCTGAAATAGGTAAGACATTGAATTTGCTAAACAAATTTGGGTCTGCTAAAATGACTGGGACTGGAGCTTGTGTTTTCTTAAGCGTCAATTCAGAGAACAAAGCAACGCAAGTTGCAAGTAAGCTTCCGGCTGAATTAACTACTTTTATTGCGAAAGGTACTAACCTTTCTTCTGCACATAAGGTATTATTCGGCTCCGTTTGAAAAAACGGTTTTAAAAAGTTGGGGTGTCGCCAAGCGGTAAGGCAACGGGTTTTGATCCCGTCATGCGCAGGTTCAAATCCTGCCACCCCAGCCAACTTCTTTATTATCCATTATTGAAAAAATCTAAAGGTGACCCATAGTGTCCAAACTGATGGTATTTACCGGCAACGCCAATCCTAAATTAGCTAAGCTAGTCGTTGAACGTTTAGATATTCCAATGGGCGAAATGTCTGTCGGCAAATTCAGTGATGGTGAAATTGCTGTCGAAATTGATGAAAATGTTCGCGGTAAAGACGTTTTTATTATCCAGCCAACGTGTACTCCCACCAACGATAACTTGATGGAGCTTCTGTTAATTTCAGATGGCTTACGTCGTGCATCCGCTGCTCGTATCACCGCAGTTGTTCCTTATTTCGGTTATGCACGCCAAGATCGTCGTCCTCGTAGTGCACGTGTGCCCATTAGTGCCCGCGCAGTGGCAGACATGATGGTAGGTGCAGGTATCGATCGCGTATTAACAGTTGATTTACACGCCGATCAAATTCAGGGGTTTTTCAGTGTCCCTGTCGATAATGTATACGGCTCCCCTATTTTATTAGATGATATTGCTCGTCAGAAATACGAAGATTTAATCGTTGTTTCTCCTGATGTTGGCGGTGTTGTTCGCGCACGTGCTATTGCTAAGCAGTTAAATGTTGATCTAGCGATTATTGATAAGCGTCGCCCAGAAGCCAATGTTGCTGAAATCATGAACATTATCGGTGATGTTGAAGGACGTACTTGTGTATTAGTCGACGACATGGTCGATACAGCAGGTACTTTGTGTCATGCCGCGGCGGCCCTAAAAGAACGCGGTGCAAAAAGCGTTGTTGCTTACTGTACTCACCCTATTTTGTCTGGCCCAGCCATTGATCGTTTAAAAGTATCCGATATTGATGAGTTAGTTGTTTCCGATACAATTCCATTATCGGCTGCGGCACAAAAGTCTGGCCGAGTTCGTCAATTGACGATTTCTGGCCTATTAGCTGAATCAATTCGTCGTGTTAATAACGAAGAGTCAATTAGCGCAATGTTTCGTTAAAAGCGAAATAAAAACCGTTTCACGTTAAGGAGTTTGGTCGCAAAACTCCTTAACATATAGAAAACCTCAAGGGTATTTTACCCTTGGGGTTTTCTGCACTTAGTCACACATAGCTTTAACAACAGTTTAAGCATGCTTGTGACTTTATATATAAAGAAAGGTAGTTATCATGTCTGAATTAACATTGAACGCAGAACTTCGCGAAGTAGTAGGGAAAGGTGCGAGCCGCCGCCTACGTCGTTTAGAAGGTCTAGTTCCAGCCATCATTTATGGTGGTAAAACGGGTGGCAACGCACGCAAGCCTACCAACATTACGATGAAATCTAATGAGCTTAAAAAAGCGTTAGAAAACGAAGCTTACTACAGCAGCATCATCACATTAAACATTGGTGATAAAACTGAGCAAGTTGTATTGAAAGATATGCAGCGTCATCCTGCTCGTGACCACGTTATGCACGCTGACTTCTTGCGTGTAAGCAAAACGACTATCCTTAAGTCTTCTCTTCCAATTCACTTCATCAATGAAGATATTTGTGAAGCGGTTAAGTCTGGCGGCGCTAAGATCAATCACCAAATGGCTAGCATCGATGTTATCTGTGCAGCGGGCGATCTTCCTGAGTTCATCGAGATCGATCTTGCTAACGCTGCTGTAGATGCAGTGATCCACTTGTCAGACATTAAATTCCCTAAAGGCGTTCAGTCTTTAGCGTTATCTCATGGTCCTGATCACGATACTGCTGTTGTTTCTCTATTTACGCCTAAGGGTATTGTAGAAGACGACGCTGAAGAAGCTGCTGCAGAGTAATCTTCTTTCTCTCATATTCACTCTCTTTTATAAAGAGCACAGGATAATCCCGAGAGAAAACAGCAAAAGGGGCTCATTTATGAGCCCTTTTTTGTATCACTGCTTTAATAATTGTTAGAATGCTAACTCATTAATAAACCAGCATAGATAGACATAGATAAAGATGAGCAAAATTAAACTCATAGTCGGCTTAGGCAATCCAGGTTCTGAATATGAAGCGACTCGCCATAATGCTGGTGCTTGGTTTATCTCAGAAATTGCTCGCGCTTATAATATTTCATTAAAAGCCGATAAGAAATTTTATGGTATCTGTGGCCAAGGTCGTATCGATGGCGAAGATGTATGGATATTATTTCCAACCACGTTTATGAATGACAGTGGTAAGGCCGTGCAGGCGCTAGCCAATTTTTATAAAATTAATGCCGAAGAGATTTTAGTCGCCCATGATGAGTTAGATTTACCCCCAGGTGTGGCAAAATTAAAAACCGGTGGCGGTCACGGCGGTCAAAATGGCTTACGTGATATCATTGCCTGCTTGGGTAATAATAAAAACTTTTATCGTCTGCGCATTGGCATCGGCCATCCAGGTGATAAGAGTAGAGTGACTGGGCACGTACTAGGTCGCCCCTGCGCGAACGAGAAAACACAAATGGACGCGACAATTGATGAAGCCTGTCGCGTATTACCCGACGTTGTGAAAGGCGATTGGGGCAAAGCCATGAACCGACTTCATACTTTTAAAGCATAATACTCGCTAAGCGAGTATTCATTGCTGACATGAACCGTTAAATAAAATATAGGACATCACGATGGGTTTTAAATGCGGAATCGTTGGTTTACCCAACGTTGGTAAATCAACTCTTTTTAACGCACTGACCAAAGCAGGCATCAGCGCAGAGAACTTTCCATTCTGCACCATCGAGCCGAACTCGGGTATGGTTCCTATGCCTGATGCACGCCTGGATGCGTTAGCTTTAATTGTTAAGCCCGAGCGTGTATTAGCGACCACCATGGAATTCGTTGATATTGCTGGCTTAGTAGAAGGCGCTTCAAAAGGTGAAGGTTTGGGTAATAAGTTCTTAGCCAACATTCGTGAAACAGACGCCATCGCTCACGTTGTGCGTTGTTTTGAAGATGAAAACGTCATTCATGTTGCCAATAAAATATCACCACTCGACGATGTCGATATCATTAATACCGAACTTATTCTTGCCGATCTTGAGTCTTGTGAAAAGCAATTATCCCGTGTTGCTCGTGTTGCCAAAGGCGGTGCTAAAGATTCTGTTCAGCAAAAGAATTTACTAGAGACCCTAGTCGCGCATTTAAGTGAAGGCTTACCCGCCCGCACGTTAGTAAAAGAAGAAGGCGATTACGAGCTATACGATCAGTTCCACTTGATCACTCTAAAGCCGGTTATGTACATCGCTAACGTGAGTGAAGACGGCTTTGAAAATAATCCACACCTTGATGTAGTAAACGAAATTGCCGCAGCGGATCAATCGGTTGTCGTTGTTGTATGTAATCAAATTGAAGCCGAAATTTCTGAGCTAGACGATGACGAGAAAGCAGAATTCTTAGATGACATGGGTATGAAAGAAGCCGGCCTTGATCGTGTCATTCGTGCAGGTTATCAGCTACTAGGTTTGCAAACTTATTTCACAGCCGGCGTTAAAGAAGTTCGCGCTTGGACTGTTAGAGTCGGCGCAACCGCTCCCAATGGTGCGGGGGTTATTCACACAGATTTCGAAAAAGGTTTCATCCGTGCAGAAGTGATTGCCTATGATGATTTCATCGAATACAAGGGTGAAGCGGGCGCTAAAGATGCAGGTAAATGGCGTTTAGAAGGTAAGGAATATCTAATCAAAGATGGTGATGTTATGCATTACCGTTTTAACGTTTAACGAATTGAGTTAAAGAGTTAGTGTATTTAAACCGAATGAAGATTGTCTTTAGTCCTTGCAAAGCAATCTTCATTCTACTCGTCAATAATACCCGTCACTGAGTTTTCACCTTCTGTTATAGGGCTGTCTTTTGGCAGGATCGTAAATAAAGATAACTCATTATTGATTTTTGCTATTTTTATAACGTTCAAGCTCAGCATCTTCTAGCGCCAGCTTTTCATCCGCTCTTTGCTCTTCCTCTGTCTTTTCTAGTGACAAGCCTGCAAAGGCTGAAGCCTCGTGAGTACTCGAATCAGAGAGTTTAGCTTCTTGTGCTGAACCGACAGGGCTATCACCTTCCGCTAATTTAATACGCAAGCGTAAATTATTAGCCGAGTCGGCATTTTTTAAGACCTCTTCTAGACTGACCTTGCCACTTTGATGCAGCTTAAAGAGTGCAGCATCAAAGGTCTGCATGCCCAAGGTTTCCGATTTAGTCATGATTTCTTTAATGGAATCTATATCACCTTTATAGATTAAGTCTTGGATGGTTTTGGTGCCTAACAACACCTCAACCGCCGCAACTCGCTTGTTATCCACCGTGGGGACCAACCGTTGTGAAACAATCGCCTGCATGTTTAATCCCATATCTTGCAATATTTGCCCATGGCGCTCAACTGGGAAAAAATTGATAATTCGGTCTAACGCTTGGTTTGCATTATTGGCGTGTAATGTTGATATTGCTAAATGACCCGTTTCTGCAAATGCTAACGCGTGCTCCATGGTTTCTGCATCTCGAATTTCACCAATTAAAATAACATCCGGGGCTTGGCGCAGAGTGTTTTTTAATGCCGCTTGGAAAGATTTGGTATCTACCCCAACTTCACGCTGATTAATGATGGATTTTTTATGATTATGCACATATTCAATGGGATCTTCGATGGTAATAATATGCCCAGCCGAGGTTGAATTTCGGTGATCAATTAATGACGCTAAAGACGTTGATTTACCAGAACCCGTACCCCCTACAAACAAAATAAGACCCCGTTTAGCCGTAATCACTTTTTTTAATACTTCGGGTAATCCTAAATCTTCAAACTTAGGAATAGCGGTCACAATATTTCGGGCAACCACAGAGACTTCATTACGTTGGCGAAACAGATTAAGACGAAAACGGCCAACTCCGGGTAAGCTGATTGCCATGTTTAACTCTAATTCATGCTCGAACTCTTTCTTCTGGTCTTCGTCCATCACCTCTTTAATCATTTCAGCAATTTGGCCAGGCTTTAAAGGCTCTTTACTAAGGGGCTTCAGTACCCCTTGAAATTTTCCGCTGGGAGGCGCACCTGTGCTGAGGTAAAGGTCTGAACCATCATGTTTCGCAAGAATTTCGAGGTACTTTTTAATCAACATAATCAGGATCCACTTTTTCTAACAATAAACGTCAATGTGTGGCGAAGTATAGAAAAAGTTTAGCAGGCCCTGATTATTTAGCGGTTTAATCATCAACTGATTTTGTTGAGAAATGTAGCCTATCCATGATCGGTTACGCGGGGTTATCGACATCAATAAAATTAACCGCTACATCAAACTTCTCGGCTAAATGCTGGCCTAATGCACGCACACCGTAACGCTCAGTTGCATGATGCCCCGCCGCAAAAAAGTGAGTGCCGGTTTCTACCGCAAGATGATGACTAGGCTCTGAGACCTCACCGGTTAAATAGGCATCGACACCGGCATCAATCGCATATTGCATATATCCCTGTGCGCCACCTGTACACCAAGCAACGGTTTCAATGATGTGATCGTCATCAAACCCAAGATGCAAAGGTTCACGGTTTAGACATTCACTGATCCAAGCTGAAAAGTTCTTAGCGGACATAGGCTTAGATAAACGCCCCATCAGCCCTGGAACCGATGAATCCGTCGGACATAACCCCGAGTCGATGGTTAACCCTAATACGTTCGCTAACTGTACGTTATTGCCAAACTCTTGATGATTATCAAGCGGTAAATGATAAGCAATCAAGTTAATATCATGGGCTAATAATGTCTGTATTCGCTTTTTCTTTATGCCTGTTAGACACTCATTTTCACCCCGCCAAAAATAACCATGATGAACCAGTATTGCATCCGCTTGCTCAGCGATAGCCAGCTCGATTAACGCCTGACTTGCTGTTACCCCTGTGACTATTCTTTTAATGTCTGACTTACCTTCAATCTGTATACCATTAGGACAATAATCTTGGCATTTTTCTGGCTGCATTAACGCATTAAGGTACTGCATTAAATCGTTACGTTTTATACTCATAAAAATCCTAGTCTGTATGGCAAGCATAAATAAAGTACACTCTCTATTAAAGTACACCTAATAAAGCACACACCTGATACGGAGAGACAATGCGACAATCACAAAATCGGTTAACTGTTTATTTAGTTCCCGTATTGCTGGGGCTAATTATTGCCTTATTAATCATATTGATCAAACCTGATTGGTTTCCCCAGTTAAAAGCCACTGTTCAGCAGCCGATTAATCATACATACGCCAACACTGCTGCAATGTCCTTATTAAAAGGTAACACAGGACCTGTTAGTTACTCTGGCGCGGTAAAAAAAGCGGCGCCTGCCGTCGTGAATATTTTTACTCGGCGAGTTGTTCACCCGCCATCGCATGCGCTAATCAATGATCCTTTTTTAAATCGGTTCTTTAATAATCAGCCCAATGAACGGATGCAATCCAGCTTGGGCTCTGGGGTTATTATGAACCCAGCAGGGTATATTCTAACCAACCACCATGTTATTGAAGGAGCCACTGAGATTCTAGTATCCATGCATGATGGCCGTGAAATGGCCGCTACGCTGATTGGTAGTGATGCCGAGGTCGATCTTGCGATTTTGAAAATTAATTTAAGTGACCTGCCTTATATTCATATAGCGGAACAAGCGTCATTAAATATTGGTGATGTTGTATTGGCCATCGGTAACCCTTTTGGGGTTGGTCAAACCGTTACCATGGGCATTGTGAGCGCACTGGGTAGGAATCAATTAGGACTGAATACCTATGAAGATTACATTCAAACCGATGCCGCGATAAATCCCGGTAATTCAGGGGGCGCTCTTATTAATGCGATGGGCGAGTTAGTCGGTATTAATTCTGCGATATATTCACAATCAGGAGGATCACAAGGTATTGGCTTCGCGATTCCTGCCAACAGTGCCGCGCAAGTATTAGCCGATATCACTCAATTTGGCCAAACCATACGTGGCTGGATGGGTATAGAGGTACAAGAGGCCACACCTGCCTTATTAACCAGTATTGGGCTTCCTACAGTACTGGAGGGATTAATTGTGACTAGCGTTGCATTGAACGGCCCTGCCCAGCAGTCTGGGCTTATGATAGGCGACATTATGACGTCGCTTAATGATACACCGAGTGAAAATGCGAAAGCGGCCATGAATCAAATTGCTGCGTTACGACCGGGTGAAAATATTCGTATTGAATTTATACGCTCTGGGCGCTTGCAAAGTACCGTGGTAATTGCGGGGAAAAGAAAGAAACCAAGCGAATAAATCCTTGGAAATTTTCAAATAACTTAAAAGGTTGATTAAAAATTACAATAATGGTCTAGCCTTTTCTGTGTGGTCGATTAGACTGTTCAATCCGTTTTCATTCCAAGGTTTGAGAAGTATTTTGATTGTTTTTATTATTACCAATAATGTCACCAACGAAGTTTATGTGGGCACGACTAAAGACAGCGTAGAAGAGCGCTGGAAGCATTACCAACAAGCCGCAGAATTAGACCCTACCGCGGCTCGTCTGTTTAAAGACATTCGAGACTTTGGTGCAAAAAGCTTCACTCCATCTGAATACGCAGTCGCTTTTGATCGGGAAGACCTAAAAGATTTATTTGAAGAAGCAATGGAAGAATACCAAGGTAGCAGTTTGGTGGGTATTGAAACCATAAAACCAAAACCTGTTAACGTTGCTGCGCCGCAAAAAACAGCGGTCAAAAAAGCAACATCAAAATCTAAAGTTGCCTCAGGCCGAACTAATTCAGCCGTCAAAGAACGGGCTATTAAAGAAGCAATTGCAGAAGAGAAGGCCGAACGCGAATCTAAGAAGCTTATGAAAGCATCTTCTGAAGCACAAGAAATGCGCGATATTATGGCGCGTTTAGATAAGCGAGGATCGACTCTTAAAAAGCGTTAATTGTTGAGAAAGTAAACACTGGCTATACTGTAGAAATATAAGGGTGTCTTTTGTGGGCTAAAAATACAGCAATGGCTCTCAGCGCTATTAATACAAGCCGAGCTTAATCTTAAACTATTCTTGCCCTCTCTGCTCTGCCTTGCTGAGCTATTATCACTCACTGTCACCGCTTTGTTAACTCCTGTCTGAAGGACTAATTTAAATCTACGGCATATTTCTTTAATATTGCTAAAGGCACAATATCCAATGCCTTGATGTGGGTTCTTTGTAAATGAACTCTGGGTGCCCTATTAGTTTCCGACGCTTCTAACCATCGAGATGCACACACACACCAGCTGTCTCCAGGCTTTAAACCTTTAAAATCAAACTCCGGCCTCGGAGTCGATAAATCGTTACCTTTGAATCTTGAATATTCAAGAAATTCCTGAGAAATTTCTATGCAGATGGTATGCGAGCCAGCATCTGTATTACAGGTATTACACTTTCCATCTCGGTAAAATCCCGTCATAGGGTTTTCACCACACATTTTAAGTGCTTCACCGAAGACATTAATTGATTTATCTATTTCCATTACATTTTACCTTTAAAATCATACGGCTATATCTGTTAATAACAGATTCAATACTATTTACTTATAAAATATCGGTTAGCGCTGCTAATAGCAGGGTATTTTCTTGTTCAGTTCCAATAGTAAAGCGCAAACAGTTTTCTAATAACGGATGGCCTCCCGCTAAACATTTTATTAAAACGTTGTGCTGTTTTAACTGTTCAAAAATCTCTCGCGCTTGCCCTTCGAAAGGCATACTCGCGCGGGCTAGAATAAAATTCGCTTCGCTTTTGTAACAAGTAAACCCTAACGCGGTTAACGCGGTGTGCATGCGACGGCGTTCTTGTTTTATCAGTTCACATTGTCCTAACAAAATATCGTAGTGCTCTAGTGCAAATTCAGCGCTCATTTGAGTCAGTACGTTTATGTTATACGGCATACGAATTTTATCGAGCTCGTTTAGCCATTCACTGCGACCAAAGATCATTCCTAAACGTAAACCTGCTAAACCGACTTTAGACAGTGTGCGCATGACCAATACATTATCAAACTCGTCTAAAAAATGCAGGTGATTACGACTGGAAAAAGGCAGATAGGCTTCGTCCATAATCACTAAGCCTTTGCTGACCTTTATCAATTCGCGCAGCTCTGACTCTGGATAAAGATTGGCCGTTGGGTTATTGGGCTGTGCTAAGAAAATCAGTTCTGGCTGCTGTTCATGAATGCACTTAAGCATCGCGGGCATGTCAAGTTCAAAGTCTTCGGTGAGCGGTATACCAACAAAATCAACACCACAAAATATAGAGATCATTTTATACATAACGAAACCCGGTTCTGGCGCCATCACTTTAGCGCCGGGCTTAGCCACCAGCATGGTTAATAACTGAATAATTTCGTCTGAACCGTTACCCAATAAACAATCAAATTGTTCTGGCACCATCATGGCATTGAGCAGGCTATTTTTTACTTTGGGCGCTTGCGGATTTGGGTAACGATTAATATCCGCGTGCTGTAATTTTTTTAACCACGCTTGTTTTAACTCGTCTGACCATTGATGCGGATTTTCCATGGCGTCCAGTTTTACCATGCCACTGGCATCACCCACGGGGTAAGCGGACAGCGCACGAATTTCTGGGCGAACTAGGTTTTCAACCATTTGGGTAATTGATGTCATGGCAACTCTCTAAGACACATAAAAAAGGCCAAGATCGCTAACCTATTGATATAGATAAACAATGCTCGGCCTTATTAATTTTCACACTTTTATTGCTAAAAATGCGCTGATATCGATTACTGTTTTTTAATACGGTATTCGGCGGAACGGGCATGGCCTTCTAGTTGTTCACCACGCGCTAATACAGAGGCAATTTTACCGAGCTCTGAAGCCCCTTCTGGCGAACACATAATCAAAGACGAACGTTTCTGAAAATCATACACACCTAAAGGTGATGAGAAACGTGCTGTACCCGACGTGGGTAAAACGTGGTTTGGCCCTGCGCAATAATCACCTAACGCTTCGGACGTATGACGACCCATAAAGATCGCACCCGCGTGACGAATCTGCGGCAATAATGCCTGCGGATCATCCACTGATAACTCCAAGTGTTCCGGGGCAATGGTATTACTCACTGCACACGCTTCATCCATATCTTTTACTTTGATGAGTGCCGCACGCGCAGTCAATGATGCACGAATAATCTCTTTACGCGCCATCGTGGGTAACAGATTTTCGATGGAGGCGTGTACCTGATCTAAAAAGTTTTGATCTGGACTGATCAAAATCGCTTGTGCATCTTCATCGTGTTCCGCTTGCGAAAACAAGTCCATCGCGATCCAATCAGGATCGGTCTTGCCATCACAGACGACTAAAATTTCAGAAGGTCCTGCAATCATATCGATGCCGACGGTACCGAATACTTGGCGCTTGGCAGTGGCGACAAAAATATTGCCTGGGCCTACAATCTTATCAACTTTAGGAACAGTTGCAGTACCATACGCTAATGCGGCAACGGCTTGTGCCCCACCGACAGTAAAAATCTTAGTCACACCCGCAACCGCGGCTGCCGCTAAAACTAACTGGTTTAATTCGCCACCTGGGGTAGGAACAACCATGATAATTTCTTTAACGCCGGCTACGTGTGCAGGAATGGCATTCATCAAGACAGAAGAAGGGTACGCGGCTTTACCACCCGGTACGTAAATACCGACGCGGTCTAACGGTGTTACTTTTTGGCCCAATAAAGTGCCATCTTCTTCGGTGTACTGCCAAGAATCTTGCTTTTGCTTATCGTGGTATTTACGAACACGATCAGCGGCGGCTAATAACGCATGGCGTTGATCCGCAGGCAGTGTGTTTAACGCGTCCTGAAGTTGCTTTTGGCTCAGTTCTAACTGATCCATGCTGTCAACATTGAGGTGATCAAAACGGTTACTGTATTCTATGACGGCTGCGTCACCGCGGATTTTCACATCGTCAACAATATCGGTTACGATTGTCTGAACTTTTTTATCAGAAACCGATTCCCACGCGAGTAGTGTTTCTAGCTCAGAGGAAAAATCATTATTACGGGTATCTAAACGACGAATCTCAATAGTCATATCTTAAATTCCTAATCTTTAACCGGTTACTGGCCTATTATTTATTGGCCTGCTTTTTCTTGCTGACGCTTCTCTTCTTGACGATCAACCGCCGCTGACATTTGGTCAATAATTGGCTGGATCTGAGCGTGCTTCACTTTCATGGCGGCTTTACCCACGACTAAGCGCGAGCTGATATACGCCATGTGGTCACGAGGCTCTAAACCATTCGCTACTAAGGTCTTTCCGGTATCAACAATATCGACGATCAAATCAGCCAACCCCACAATCGGGGCTAATTCCATACCACCGTAAAGCTTAATGATATCAATCTGGCGACCTTGCTCAGCAAAATAGCGCTTAGTAACATCAACAAATTTCGTGGCCACTTTTAAGCGGCCTTCTGGTAGTACTGCGCCCTTGAGCGCCGCCGTCATTAAACGGCAAGTGGCGATTTTTAAATCGAGAGGTTCGTACAGGTTTTCGCTATTGAATTCCATTAGTACATCTTTGCCTGAGATGCCTAAATCGGCTGCACCGTATTCAACGTAGGTTGGTACATCAGCCGCACGAATCACTAGCAGCTTAATATGCTCGTGGTTGGTATCAAAAATAAGTTTACGACTTTTACTAATATCCTCTGCTGGATGGATGTTTGCCTCGGCTAATAAAGGCAAGGTGTCATCCAAAATGCGTCCTTTTGATAAGGCAATCGTGAGAGGCTGTGTCATAACGTTTTCAATCTTCTCTAGGTGTTCTATTAGTTTATATATAGCTTAAAAAGAGAGTAAGCGATTGCTTACTTCCCGGGTACGCGACGAATCTTAACGCCCAATATCTGTAGCTTTTCTTCAATGCATTCATAACCACGGTCGATGTGGTAAATACGATCCACCAAGGTATCACCGGTCGCCACTAGCGCAGCAATGACCAGTGATGCAGAAGCCCGTAAATCCGTTGCCATGACTTGTGCAGAGCTTAAAATCTCTTTACCCGTAACGGTCGCAACATTCCCTTCAACATGAATATTAGCGCCCATGCGGACGAGTTCATCGACATGCATGAAACGATTTTCAAATACGGTTTCTTCAACCGTTCCCGTACCTTCAGCAATGCAGTTCATTACCATGAACTGAGCTTGCATATCGGTTGGGAATTCAGGGTGCGGTGCAGTGCGAACGTTAACCGCTTTTGGACGACGACCTTCCATATCCAGCGATATCCAGTCTTCACCACACTCAATCTTAGCACCGGCTTCTTTAAGTTTGACGAGTACAGCATCCAACAATTTTGGATCCGTATCTTTCACTTTTATCTTTCCGCCCGTTACCGCAGCGGCGACTAAATAAGTACCGGTTTCAATACGGTCAGGAAGCACATCGAAAGAACAACCCTGTAACTGTTCAACCCCTTCGATGGTTAATGTACTCGTACCACCACCGGTTACCTTAGCGCCCATAGCGTTAAGACAATTAATAAGGTCGACGACTTCTGGTTCACGCGCCGCGTTTTCAATAACGGTGGTGCCTTCGGCTAATACCGCGGCCATTAAGATATTTTCAGTACCGGTAACCGTTACCATATCCAGATGGATGTGGGCGCCTTTTAAGCGGCCGTCAGAACGAGCATGTACATAACCGTCTATAACTTCTACCGTTGCGCCTAAGGCTTCCATACCGCGAAGATGTAAATCAACCGGACGACTACCAATCGCGCAACCACCGGGTAACGAAACAACCGCTTCACCGTAACGAGCCAATAATGGGCCCAATACTAAAATAGAAGCACGCATCGTACGGACCAACTCGTAAGGAGCAATACGGCTAGTCATGGTTGAACAATCAGTCTCAACACTCATATCTTCGTTGATGACCACGGATACACCCATGCAGCCTAATAGCTCGATCATGGTGGTGATATCATGCAAATGAGGCAAGTTGCCCACGCGCATTACGCCGTGTGCTAACAAGGTGGCTGCAATGATGGGTAGCGCTGAGTTTTTAGCGCCTGAAATGCGTATTTCGCCGTCGATGACAGCGCCGCCTTCAATTAATAATTTATCCATAGATGTCTATTATTCTTTATCAGTGCAACTTGTTAAAATAGTTGCTTATTATTATTTATGCGCTTAACAGGTTTTCTGAGCGGGGGTCAGTGCGCTGATTTTTACAGCATGCAAGGTTCCACCCGTAATTAATTCGGTTAATGGTTTATACACCATTTGCTGTCGTTTGACGGCCGATACGCCTTCAAAGACGCTGCTCACAACTTCAATTTCATTATGGTAGCCTTCTACTATGGTAATTTCACTTTCTGGAAATTCGCTTTCTAACAATGCTCGGATTTCAACTGAAGACATACATCACCCGTATTCACTTAATAATTTGGTTAACATTTGATTAATAATATCCACCAGCGACCCAATAGGTTGCTGGTGTCATTAATACAAAAGGCGTAATGATAGCGGATTTATGAGTTAAGACGAAGTCTGTTCTTCATTCAGCAGGCAGGAATTCTAACTAATATGAACTAGTTCAGCTTAAAAACCTCTTTTAAACCGCTAAATTCGATCACATCCTGCATTTTCTGAGGAACGTTAAGAAACTCAACGGTCACATTCTTATCCATACCGCACCGCTTCCAATCCAGCAGCAAGGCAATACCCACACTGCTTGAATGATGAACGTCGGTAAGATCAACTTGCCATTTCGACGCTGCTTGAGCAATAAGACGGCGCCCTTGCTGTAACAGTTTTTTCCCCGTTAAACGGTCAAGGCGACCAGATAACGTCGCTTTTTGAGGATCGATGGCAATCAGTTCCGCACCAACACCGGTCACCTTCGCGCTTATATTAGTTGTCATATTAATGCCCTAATCTTCAGCGCTATTAAATAAAAACTGACCAATTAACTCTTCCAGTACGAGTGCTGACTGAGTATCTTCAATCACACCGCCTTCTTCTAAATATTCATCATCGGCACCGACCGTTAAACCAATGTATTTTTCACCCAACAGCCCTGCAGTCAAAATAGCGGCCGAGGTGTCTGTGGTGAGTGATGACATGCTTTGATTTATTTCCATTTCAACCACCGCGACATAATCTTCAGAATCAAGATAAATACGACTCACTCGGCCAATGGTTACACCCGACATGGATACTTTGGCGCGCTCGGTTAAGCCACCCAGGTTTTCAAAATATGCCTTAATCGTATATTTAGCACCCGCATCGGCGGCTGAAAGCCCACTGACGCGTAAAGCCATTAATATTAGAGCAATAATGCCCATCACCATAAAAGCACCGACGGCTAATTCCATTAAACGTGTACGCATTGTTAAATACTCCCTAACATGATGGCAGTTAAAATAAAGTCTAAACCCAATACGGCTAACGACCCTACTACCACGGTTTGTGTCGTCGCCTTACTGATTCCTTCTGATGTAGGTATGGAATCAAAACCTTGGTAAACCGCAATCCAGGTCACCACTAAGCCGAATACCAATGATTTAATGAGACCTTTAATTATATCATTATAAAACTCTACCGAAGCTTGCATATTACCCCAGTAAGCCCCTTCATCGACCCCTAGCATGTTGATGCCGACATAAGCACCCCCCCAGATTCCGACCAGGCTAAATAATAGCGCCAATATAGGCATGGCAATAAAACCCGCCCATAAACGCGGCGTAATAATGCGTTTAATAGGATCAACACCCATCATTTCCATTGCTGAGAGTTGTTCCGTCGCTTTCATCAAACCGATTTCAGCGGTTAACGCCGAGCCCGCACGACCCGCAAATAACAAAGCGGTCACGACTGGACCAAGCTCTCGTAACAAGGTAAGCGATACCATGGTTCCCAAAGCGGATGCAGAACCAAAGTCCGATAAAATAGTGTACCCCTGCAGGCCCAGTACCATACCAACAAAAAAACCAGCCACGATGATAATGGACAGCGAACGCACACCAATAGAGTAAATTTGCTTCACTAAATCTTTGAAACCTGCACTGCCTGGGCCACCCCAAGGGATCGACGCCAGTAGAAACACCCCTGCTTGACCTAGCACTTGCAATCGCCCTAAACCGAATAGGCCGAGCTTATGAACCGGCTCTAGTATTTTATCGATCAATGCCGCCATATTATTTCACCTGCTTAAAAAGGTCTGCACTGAAATCATCCGCAGGAAAATGGAAAGGCACTGGGCCATCGGACTCACCCTGCATAAATTGGCGTACCTGCTCAGAACCGTTTTTAATAAGATTTGCAGGGCTGTCAAAACCAATCACCTTACCCTCAGAAAGTAGGCAAACATAATCAGCAATCGAGCACGCCTCATCGATATCGTGGGTTACCAATATACTGGTTAACCCTAAAGCATCGTTTAAGCTTTTAATGAGTTTTACCGTCACACTCAAAGAGATGGGATCGAGCCCCGTAAAAGGCTCATCATAAAGCATCATCTCTGGATCCAGCGCAATGGTTCGCGCCAGAGCGACTCGACGAGCCATGCCACCCGATAGTTCGGCGGGCATTAAATCACGAGCACCTCGTAAACCCACGGCTTCGAGCTTCATCAAGACCAAGTCTCGAATCATAGAATAGGGTAAGTCAGTATGCACACGCAGAGGAAAAGCCACATTTTCGAATACGGAAAGATCCGTAAACAAGGCACCCGACTGAAAGAGCATGCCCATGGTTTGCTTACGCAACTCAAATAGCTGCGCTCGCTTTAACGAAGGCACATTAAGACCGTCGACGTTAATCGTGCCAGAATCGGGCAATAATTGGCCACCGATCAGACGCAACAATGTCGTTTTACCGGTGCCACTAGGCCCCATAATCGCAGTCACCTTGCCACGGGGAATATCCAAATCTATGTCATTAAAAATCAGACGGTTGCCACGAGTAAATGACATCCCTCTGATTGATACAAAAGCTTCTTCGCTGGACATTTAAAGTCTCTTATTGATAGCACTTAGTGTTTATGGACAATTATAAAGCATTCATTCCTGACTTAGCATAACGGAATGTAAAACAACCATAAACACAGGCTAACTCATAATCCCGACAAGAACTATACGTTATGGTGGAACAAGCAATACCGACAATGAAAATTTACAGGTACAATAGCCCATATTTTTTTAAGGCCTTAACATGACCCTTACCGCACTGACCCCAGCCATTGCCGCACTATTAGCTGGACTCGTCATTCTTGTTTGGAGCG
>JBNMOT010000051.1:0-20928 GCA_051275515.1 Oleispira sp.
AATAGCATCGATGTATAAACGCTCACGAGTTACCTCAGGTGATTTTTTATACTCAGTATAAAGTGCAGAGAAGCGATCAGCCTCACCCGTTGCTTTAGCAACCACTTGCTCTCTATAAGCATTCGCTTCTTCTAGCAGACGCTGAGCCTGACCACGTGCTTGTGGCACGATGCCATTAGCATAAGATTCTGCTTCACTGATTAAACGGTCTTTATCCTGACGAGCTGCCTGAACATCATCAAACGCCGCTTTAACCTGTGACGGTGGACGTACATCTTTCACGTTCACGTTGGTTAATTGAATACCCGTTCGGTAACGATCAAGATAACTCTGCAAACGCAGCTTAACTTGCTGAGCGGTTGCTTCACGACCCGACGTCAACAGTGGATCCATCGCAGTAGAACCGACATCATGACGTAACGCACTTTGCGCAGCATGCTGTAATGTTAAGCGTGGATTTTCAATACGTAGTGCAAAAGAAACAGGATCAGCAACACGATATTGAACGTTAAGTTCGATTTCGATAATGTTGTTATCTTCCGTCAGCATGCGCTCTTCAATATTTTCTTTACGCACGGTCGTCGTTTCGATTCTGGTCAACGTCTCTGCTAAAGGCCATTTGAATTGTAAGCCTGGTCCTTCAGTACGATCGTATTTACCTAAACGCAAAATCACACCACGTTCTTTTTCATCCAGCGTATAGACTGAACTAAAGCCTAGAAATAAAACGCCCACAATGGCAAGAACACCAATAATGCCACCGGCACCTTGACTGCTGCCTTTATTGTTGTCGTTACCGCCGCCTTTACCACCAAACATGCCATTCAGTTTACTCATGAGCTGCTTTAGCGCTTCGTCAAGATCAGGTGGTCCCTGATTATTACCGCCGTTATTACCGCCGCGGTTACCACCATTATTATTGCCGCTACCGCCATTGCCCCAAGGATCTTTACCACCACCGGGTTCATTCCACGCCATAAATCACTCCGTCATCTCTGGATTGCATACTGTTAATTTTATTTACGCAAATAATAGAAGATTGATTGTAAAATTCCTATCACAATCATCGACTTTACTTATCTTTGCCCTTTTAAAGTCTGTATCTAAGCTATTCTTGCCAATATTCTAATACAACAGGAATAAAACGCTCTGCTTTGGTCCCTGTTTTTGCTAATAACTTTTTGAAGTCATCAAGCTGTAAACGTACTCTCAATAAATTATCGCCATTATCAGCAAAGGTTTCCTCTGCGACGCCGGCTTGCTCATAAAGTAACGCTCGAAGCCTAGAATCCGCAGGCGTTAATTGAATTGTTTCCTGAAAAAGCTCTTCCGCAACTAGCTCAGAGATTGCTTGGGTTAATAATTCAAACCCCACTTTTGCATGAGCAGACAACCACACCGCAATGGGTGCTCCGTGCTCATCACGATCAATTCTTGGCTCAGCATGCTCTAGCAGGTCTATCTTGTTATAAACCTTTAACTGCGGAACGTCATTGGCTTCAATTTCATTCAGTACAAGCTCAACTTGCTGGATATTATGATCACGCTCGTCGCTGGCACTATCAATCACATGCAGTAATAAATTCGCTTCCGTCGTTTCTTGCAGTGTTGCTCGAAACGCTTCAACTAATTTATGCGGTAGGTGACGAATAAAACCTACGGTATCAGCCAAAACAACTTCGCCAATGTCCATCACTTTTAAACGACGCAACGTAGGATCGAGTGTGGCGAATAATTTATCGGCAGCAAACACTTTGGCGTTCGTTAATGCATTAAATAATGTCGATTTACCCGCATTGGTATAACCCACTAACGCGATGGTCGGAACCTCTGAACGCTTTCGGGCTCGACGACCTTGCTCACGCTGTGCGCGCACTTTTTTTAAGCGACTGCGAATCAAGGTTTCTCGGGTTGCCACTAAGCGTCTATCAGTTTCTAGCTGAGACTCACCCGCACCACGAGAACCAATACCACCTTGCTGACGCTCTAAGTGTGTCCAACCACGAATAAGACGAGTCGCCTGATGCTGTAATTGCGCCAGCTCGACTTGTAATTTACCTTCGTGAGTACGGGCGCGCAGAGCAAAAATATCTAAAATTAGACCCGTACGATCGAGTACTCGATACTCTAACGCTTCTTCAAGATTTCTTTCTTGGCTAGGAGTCAACGCATGGTTAAACAGAATAATGTCTGCTTGATGCGCTTCCGCCATGGCTTTAATTTCTTCTACCTTGCCTTTACCGACAAAAGTTTTTGGATCAGGGGCTTTACGCGACCCTGTTATGAATTCAACGGGGTGCCCGCCCGCAGACAATACCAACTCTTTAAATTCATTAGGGTCCTCGCGGTTATCCCCCTCCGGAAAATCTATGTGTACAAGGATGGCGATATCGCCAGATTTGTTACCTGCTTCGGGACGATCAAAAAACAATAGAAATACCTAATGTTGAGTCTATAAATTTAGATTCGATTTATAAAGCTGGCTGTGCATCGTACTATTAATAATTACCCTGCACAGCGCTCACTTATTTATTCAGTTTCGTCTTCTTTGTCTTCTTTGTCTTCAACAGGCAAGCGAACTGGGCGGCTAGGAACAACCGTAGAGATCGCGTGTTTATAAACCATTTGACTCACTGTATTTTTCAATACAATAACGAACTGATCAAACGATTCAACTTGACCTTGCAGTTTGATACCGTTTACCAAAAATATGGATACTGGAATGCGCTCTTTACGCAAGGCATTCAAGTAAGGGTCTTGTAGAGAGTGCCCTTTTGACATGTTCTTCTCCTTCGAAGAATTGACTGCCCAGTATGCGGACAGTCGCAAATAAAGTAATTAATAACCCCTGTGTTTTTGTAACTAATCATAAAAAAACATAATTAATGACATCAACGGTCTCTCGTATATCATTCTTGTAAGACATCCATTCGCAAATTGGTAAATCCAATAACAGAATTCTTGGCTAAATGTCAGCCATACACCCCATTTTGATCAAAAAACATACGAAATAAACAAGCAAGATCGCTATTAAACAGACTAGAGTAAATATGGCGGTCTATCGCAGTATTTTCAAGGCGTTTTGCAGAAGATTTAGGTCTTCTGTGTCCAACCAATTCAAATCAGGCCAACTTCTAAGCCAGGTTATTTGCCTTTTGGCCAGTTGTCGGGTGGCAATAATTCCGCGCTCGACCATTTCGTTATAATCGATTTCACCTTGTAAATACTGCCACACCTGGCGGTAACCGACGCAACGAATTGACGGTAACTCTGCGTGCAGATCTTCACGCGCAAACAGTGCTTTCACTTCATCAACAAAACCTTGCTCCATCATGATTTTATAACGCTGGGCAATACGCTTGTGCAAAGTTTTTCGCTCTTTAGGCATGACCGCAAAACTGATGACATTATAAGGAAGAGGCTGTTCATTTTGCTCTGCCCAAAACTGGGTCAATGTTTTACCGCTGATTTCAAATACTTCTAATGCACGCTGAATTCTTTGCGAATCCATCGGCTTTAGACGCTCTGCCGAAACAGGATCAACTTCGGCAAGTTTTGCATGCATCAGTGGCCAACCACATGCTTCGGCTTGCGCCAATAAACGCTGACGAACAAGGTCGTCCGCTTTCGGCAATTGTGCGGCGCCATCGCGTAAGAATTTAAAATACATCATGGTGCCACCGACCAACAAAGGCACCTTGCCTTGGGCAGTAATAGCCGCCATTTCACGCAACGCATCTGCGCGAAAGCTGGCCGCTGAGTAGGCTTCTGCGGGATCAATCAAATCAATCAGTCGATGGGGAGCGCGGGCTTGCAGCGCGGCGTCAGGCTTAGCCGTGCCGATATCCATGCCTTTATACACTAACGCAGAATCAACACTGATGATTTCACAATTGTAGTTTTCGACCAAATCAATGGCTAACGCAGTTTTTCCCGAAGCCGTTGGCCCCATTAGAAAGATAGCCTGAGGCAACTCCGTTCTTCTAGCCGGCAAGCCTACTGTTTTTGAGGAGGAAAAATTCACTAACGGCCTCGCAAAAATAATTTATCCAGATCCGACATGCTCATTTGAGTCCATGTCGGGCGGCCATGATTGCATTGACCACTGCGCTCTGTGTCTTCCATATCACGTAATAAGCCATTCATTTCTGGGACGGTTAACTTTCGGTTAGCGCGCACACTGCCATGACAGGCCATGGTGCCTAATATTTCATTACGGTGTGCTTGAATACGATCAGAACTGCCGTGTTGCATTAAATCGGCCAACATATCCGTGACCAAACGCTCCACTTCCGCCTGTTGCAAAATCACCGGAATTTGGCGAATCATAATCGACTCCGGCGCCGCTCTTTGCAACAACACACCAAAGCGAGCGAACTCATCAGCATGCAGCTCCGCTGCATCTGCTTCGCCTTCAGAAACGCTAATGGTAATGGGCACTAATAACGGCTGGCTTTGCACATTTTGATGATCAACGGCAATTTTTAAGCGCTCATAAGTAATGCGTTCGTGGGCGGCGTGCATATCCACTACCACAAGGCCGTGAGCATTTTCAGATAAAATATATATACCGTGTAGCTGGGCAATGGCGAACCCTAATGGCGGCACGTCAGATTCCTGAGCTAAATTACTGGCGCTGGAGACCGTGGTTATCTCACCGGTTTCAGGATCGATGCGCTCTTCTGTTAGCGTATGAGTGGATGCCACATTTAGGGGTTGTGACAACGCTTGATAAGCGTTGAGGTGCTCTTGCACACCCCCAGGATTACCTTGCCCTAATAGCGGCGTCATAGGATTGCGGCCAGGTAATAAACTCATGCGAGTTTGTTCACTGAACTCACCCGCTTGAATACCGGTTACTGGCTGTTGACTATTGGCCATCAAAGCAGGACGGGTTATTCCAGAGGCATCGTCCTCTTTTAATACTCCCGATCCTTGCAAGCTGGTAGGCGCGGTTTGATGATCAGGACGCACATCTGCTAATGCTTTGTGCAAGGTTCTAAATAAATAATCATGTACTAAGCGACCATCACGAAAACGTACTTCGTGCTTCGTTGGGTGTACATTTACATCCACTAAAGCAGGATCAACCGTAAGATAAAGCACAAACGCGGGCTGGCGGCCATGATACAAAACATCTCGATAGGCTTGCTTAATCGCATGAGCAACCAATCGATCTCGTACAATTCGACCGTTAACAAAAAAGTACTGCATATCGGCTTGGCTGCGCGAAAAAGTTGGTAAACCCACCCACCCCGTTAAACCTAACCCTGCCGCTTCTGAATCAATGTGCAAAGCGGCGTCAATAAACTTGGGGCCCAGTAATGCGGCAACCCGCTTTTCTTTATCAATGCCTCGAGTCGCAGGACGCAATGAGTGAATAACTTTTTGATTGTGGCGTAGACTAAACGCAACGTCGTAGCGGCTTAACGCTAAACGTTTAAAATATTCGTCAACGTGATTAAACTCGGTTTTTTCGGTGCGTAAGAACTTACGCCTTGCCGGCGTATTAAAAAATAAATCACGTACTTCTAGCGTCGTGCCTTTTGGATGAGCCGCGGGTTTAACACTCGCGGCCATCTCACGGCCTTCAACTTCTACTTGCCATGCTTGTCCACTCTCGCCCTCTGGCTCTCCTTCTTTAGGCGCCGTCGCAGAAGTCATTGTTAAGCGTGACACTGAACTAATGGAGGCTAACGCTTCTCCACGAAACCCTAAGCTGCTCACCGCTTCTAAGTCATCGAGCGTACTAATTTTACTGGTGGCGTGACGGCTTAACGCCAAAGGTAAGTCGTCTTTAGGAATACCGTGGCCATCGTCACGAATACGCAACAATTTAATACCCCCTTGCTCAACATCTATCTCAATACGAGTCGAGTCTGCATCTAACGAATTTTCAACCAGCTCTTTAATAATATTGGCAGGACGCTCAACCACTTCACCCGCCGCAATTTGGTTTGCTAGGCGTGGCGATAACAAATGAATTCTTTTCATATTTAGAATAAGCCTAACTCGCGGGCAGTTTTATTGTCTGCCCAACTTGAATGCGGTTATTTTTAATGCCGTTTAGACGACGAATATCGGTTACCGATACTTTGTGTGTTTTTGCAATGTGAGAAAGAGTATCCCCACGTCGAATGGTGTAACGTCTTAACACATCAGAACGGGCTAAACTTGTAATGCTACCCTTTTTCTTCCACGCGACATAACTACCTTCAGGGGGTTCTTCATCAAAATACTGCGTTAGGCCGGTAAAGATTTCACGTGCCATTTTATTTTGATAACTTGACGTTGCTAATTTTTTTGCTTCGCCGGGATTAGAAATAAATCCAGTTTCAATTAACAGCGCAGGAATATCAGGTGCTTTTAAAACCATAAAAGCCGCTTCCCCGACCTGTTTTTTATGCAAGCGTGAAATTTTGTCCATACGTTTTAGAATCGACTTACCTACCGACAAACTTGAGCCTCTCGTCGCGGTCATCGACAAGTCTAAGAGTGTCATCGCGACATGGTCATCTTTATCACCTAAGCTAACACCCCCCACCAAGTCAGCTTCATTTTCTTTTTCTGCTAAATAACGCGCCTCTTCACTTGACGCACCGCGTTCAGATAATACAAAGACCGAACTACCATGAGCCTGGGAATTACTAAACGCATCGGCATGAATAGAAATAAATAAATCAGCATTGGCATCACGGGCTTTACGCGTGCGCTCGCGCAGTGGAATGTAATAATCTCCGGTGCGAGTTAAATACGGTTTATACCCTGGTTCTGCTTCTAACAAGCGTGCCAATTTTTTTGCTATTTTTAATACTACTGTTTTTTCTTTTGTTTGACGATATCCAACTGCGCCAGGATCCTCACCTCCGTGACCCGCATCGATGGCGACAATAATGTCTCGTTTATTGTGAGCTACTTTATCGGCAACTGTTTTTACTGTTTTTATTGGCTCAATACTGGTCGCATTTTTTTCAATTAAGTCGACCACCAGCCGATGGTGTGGGTATATTTTATTCGGTGGTAAAATAGAACTTTTGGGGCTGACGTCATCCCGTAATTGAAAAACCATACGCAGGTCTTTATTTTTTTGTCTACCGGTGCGCAAGCTGGTTACGAGAGTACTGTCTAATTTAACTTTATTAATTTCAGGTTTAAATTGTGCATTGCCCGTCAGGTCTATAACCACTCGATAGGGCTTATCTAACGTAAAAATCTTATGTTGATGCGGTTGAGATAAATCAAATACCAAACGTGTATGTGTGGGTGATTGCCATACTCTGACACCATCGACATCCGCCACGGCATTGAATCCTGAACCGACGAGTATTAATAGTAAGAAAATTTTTATTTTTGTGATCTTAACGATTATTTTTTTCATCATACTTCTATTAGATTTAATTGCTGACACCAAGATTGGCCTTTTTCAGTGTCTGATCGCCAAGTTATTTGACGGCCATTGTTGATATCAACAATGGATAATACCAAGTCTGGGGTGGGTAAAAAACCCAACCCCTTGTCTGCCCATTCCATTAAACATAAATGAGATCCTTCAAGGTAGTCACGTATACCCATAAATTCTAATTCTTCTGGATCGGCCACACGATAAAGATCAAAATGACAAACCGTTAACGGCATCTTTTTAATCTCACGCTTAACAGTAAAAACGTCATAAGTTTCAACAAGCGTATACGTTGGGCTTTTCACCGGCCCAACATAACCAAAGCCTCGCATCAACCCCCGACTAAAGGTTGTTTTACCAGCACCCAAGTCGCCCTCTAAAAATATCAGCCCACCATTAATAGCAGCACTCTCAAATACCGGCGCGCACTGACCGGCAAAGGCCATCATTTTTTCTTCACCAATTAGGTTAATCATTTCTTCCTACCTCGGCATCTTTGTCAGTCGCCATGCTTTCTGCTATTACGCGAGTGTGTATGGCGCGACGAATAAAAGGCAACAAATCAGTAGCCAACAAACCAATTTCACCTTCAATACTGGCATCATCGGCGGCTTTGCTATGCACACAGCACGCTAACTTAGCGGCTGATAATGGTGACAACCCTAGGGCATTAAATTGCGCTAATACCGCACCGGTGATTCCAGAAAGAATATCACCCATGCCACCTGAGGCCATACCGGGGTTGCCATCAAGACAACGATAGATTTTCAATTCACCTTGGTTGTTTTTACCAGCGATTATACTGTGCTGACCTTTTAATATGACCGTGCACGAATATTTTTCGACTAATGTTGTGGCCGTAGAGATGCGATCGGCTTGCACCTCGGCGGTGCTGATATTTAATAAACGCCCAGCTTCCCCAGGGTGAGGAGTCATAATCACATGATGGTGAGAAAAATCAACCGCCGAACCTGTGATTGATGGTTTTGCCGCAAGAAGGTTAAGAGCATCCGCATCAAGTACCATGGATCTTGGTTTTGTTGACGATGACATTTGTTGAAAAACGGTTTGCAATAACAACTGACCAAAGGCATTTTTACCTAAACCAGGGCCAACCACCAGCACCTTGCCTTGGTTTACTTCATCAATAATAAAAGGCGCAAGCTCTAATCCAGAATTAATCCCCGAGACCATAATTTCTGGACTACGACTGATATACGCACTGATATGCTCGGGGCGTGTCGCACAACTCACCAAACCCGCGCCGCTAACCAATGCCGCTTGCGCAGCCATCAATGCAGCACCGGCATAACCATAATCGCCACCAATTACCTGCACGTGGCCATGATCGCCTTTATGGCTATTCAAGGCACGCAGGGGTAACAGTCGGTCATTTTGCTGCAATATCTGCCAACTAATATCACTGATTGCTGGTTGGATAAGAGACTTTGTTTGCGATAACTTCATTCTATGCTGTATGCCTAAGCGTTTCTTTGGCAGAATTATACGTCCTTGGCGTTAAGATGGCGAAGGTATAATCATTGCGGTAACCACGATAATCACATGACACAAACAGCGCTATCAGAAAGTGAACTCCAAAACTTGGCCGATAAAGTCAAAGTCTGGGGTCGCGAGCTCGGCTTTCAGCAAATCGGCATTACTCATATTGAACTGGGCGAGCATGAGACTCGCTTAAAAGAATGGCTCGCCAAAGGCTATCACGGCACGATGGAATACATGGCGGCACACGATAATATGCGCAGTCGCCCAGCCGATCTATTGCCCGGCACCTTAAGAGTTATCAGTGCCCGCATGGACTATTTGCCCGCCGATGCCCGTATTAAAGAGCAACTGCAAGATAAATCCCTGGCCTATGTCTCGCGCTACGCCCTTGGCCGTGACTACCATAAAGTGATTCGTAAACGTTTAACCCAACTGGGGAAAATGATCGAAGAAGAGGTCGGTCACGGTCATCGCGCCTTTGTTGATAGCGCCCCCGTACTTGAACGCGCCCTCGCCAGTAACGCAGGATTAGGATGGTTAGGTAAAAATACCATGCTGATTAACAAGAAAGCGGGCTCTTATTTTTTCCTCGGTGAATTATTAACCGACCTCCCCCTTCCCATTGACCAGCCCGATGACAAGAACCACTGTGGGAGCTGCAGCGCATGCATCGACATTTGCCCTACCCAAGCCTTTGTAGGCGATCAGGTATTAGATGCTAGACGCTGCATTTCTTATCTTACGATTGAGTTAAAAGGACCCATTCCTGTCGATTTACGCCGAGGCATGGGGAATCGCATTTTTGGCTGCGACGATTGCCAATTATGCTGCCCTTGGAATCGCTTCAGTAAAACCACACAAGAAACGGATTTCACCCCACGCCATCCTCTCGATAACGCAACGCTATTAGAGTTATTTGCGTGGGATGAAAGCACCTTTTTGAGACATACCGAAGGTAACCCAATTCGCCGCACCGGCTATACCAACTGGCTGCGTAATATTGCCGTAGCACTGGGCAATGCACCCACCAGCATCGATGTCGTTGAAGCACTTAAACAACGTCTGCCAGACGCTTCTGAACTGGTGACAGAGCATATTGAATGGGCACTCACACAACATAGTAAATAAGTTTATACTGAGTAATTAGCTGAGGTACGCTTTTACGCAGGCTTTGCATTAAGAATGCCGAGGGCAAAATATAGGCTCTGTATACAGCAAAAGAAGAAGGACGTAATTGCGCTAGAAGTTCAGTTTATCCAGCGCATCAACTCAGATTGTCAGAATTACACGATATCGCGATCGCGATAGCCTAGCAGATACAATACGCCATCAAGCCCTAGGGTCGAAATAGATTGTTGAGCAGATTCTTGCACCAAAGGTTTTGCCCGAAAGGCAATACCTAGGCCTGCAATACTCAACATAGGCAAGTCGTTAGCCCCATCGCCTACGGCAATCGTTTGCTCTAAACGAATGCCTTCTTTTTCGGCAATTTCGCGCAATAACTGCGCCTTACGATTGCCATCAACAACAATGCCCGTCACCTTGCCCGTGACAACACCGTCTTCCATATCCAACTCATTGGCGAATACGTAATCAATGCCCAACTTGTCTTTTAAATAGTTACCAAAATAATTGAAACCACCGGATAGAATGACCGTGGTATACCCTAACGACTTTAGGTTGCGGATAAGGCGCTCTGCCCCTTCTGTGACGGGTAATCGCTCGGCAATTTCTTGCAGTACATCACCGTTCAAACCTTTCAGCAACGCGACTCGTTCATGGAAGCTTTCAGTAAAATCGATTTCGCCTCGCATCGCACGCTCGGTAATTTCAGCGACTTGTTCACCGACACCCGCAGCGGCTGCAAGCTCATCAATCACTTCCGCTTCGATCAAGGTTGAATCCATATCGAACGCCACCAAACGACGGTTACGACGATAGACATTGTCTTCCTGTACCGCGATATCCACATCTAAATCATTGGAGACCGCGAGAAACTTCTCTCTTAATCGCGCCTGATCCGCATCGCCACGAACAGAAAACTCAACACAGGCTCGGGTTGGAATAGAGCTATCAAGCTCTTCTTCAAGAGGAACACGCCCCGTAAGACGCGTAATATTATCAATGTTCAGCCCATGCTCCGCCACGATGGCGGTAATACGAGCAATATGCTCTGCGCTAATGGTGCGCGCAAGCAAGGTAATAATATGGCGATCTTTACCCTGGCCTTGTACCCATTTCTGGTAGCTTGCGCTATCGACAGGGGTAAAGCTCACCGTTAACCCAATGGCATGGGCTTTGAATAACACATCTTTTAATACGGGTGCAGATTCTGCAGTAGAAGGAATTGCTGCGAGTATACCCAGCGATAAGCTGTCATGAATTTCGGCTTGGCCGATATCCAAAATAGTCACCTTATACTGCGCTAAGATTGCTGTAATATTTGCGGTCAAACCCGGCTTATCCGCCCCAACTACCCGAATCAATACTAACTCTGTCACGAATCTGCCCTCGAAATTGCTCTACCTAATGAGAGCGACTAATGCTTAAAGCTTTTCAACTTCTGCTTGTAAGTCAGCGACCACACCACGAAGTTCTTGGATCAGATCGACGGTTTCATGAACTGACAATGCGCGCACGCAATCAGTACTTATTAGAAATAGACCTTTAGCCAACTTTTCGCTCTTTTCTTGTAATGCTTTTTTAGTATCGCTCATCACTATCATCCCATTATAGAATTGAATTTGATTAATCTAGCAGCTGCCAGACGGCGCGTATGATACCATCATCTTAGTAGAAATGTTTGTTATCGAGTATAGAATTCCATGGGTCGATCCACCGTGAAGATCAGTCAACGCTTAACCACAAGCCAGCAATGGGCAGCCTTTGTCGCCCTTGCTATCTTATCAACCGGTTTAAGCTTTAGTTATTTGGTCACCAGCCAGTTACGCCAACAGCTATTAGTGCAGCAACAGACACTGGCCACCAGCCTTGTCAAAGATGCCAGTATTTTATTGCGCACCAGTTTGAGCAATGATGACCGCATTAGTGCGAATGTCATTTTGAAAGACTGGGTAGATCAAGAGTTTATGCTTTCGGCGACCCTCTACAATTCAACTCAGCAACCGATAGCAGAACAAGGCCTGATCGAATTAGGCGGCTATGATGTTTTTTGGCTCAATCAAATTGTCACCGATAAAGAACAATTAATTGGCCACCTTCGTGTTGCCATCAATATGAGCCAAGCGTATGACATAAGTCGACGAAATGCAGCACTGCTCCTGCTTTCAAGCCTTATGCTCAGCGTCATTATAGGGCTGCTAGCCTACTACTGGGGCGAGCACTTATTGCGGGCCAATCAGCAACAAATTAAGGCGATTGAAAACCTGTACAATAACGATCCATTAACCGTCATCAGTGAAGATGCGAATAGCCAAAATGACCAAGCGCTGAATAACGCCATTAATAGTTTAATTAGACAGAAACAGCACAAGACTGCCATTAAAGAGTCCTTGGATAATTTCATGGCCAGTCCCAGCTTATCCAAGTCAAAATCGTTAACTTACCACCATAGCGCGTTGTTATTTATTGAAATACAGGGGCTTAAAGAATTACAGCACAGACTGCCGGCAAACGAACTCAGTGACATTCTTAATGGTTATCACCAATTACTTTCGCATGCGGCCAAACTTTATAACGGCACAGTAGATCGCTATATGGGCGATGGCATTTTGATTATTTTTGGCTATCCCGATAACGATCCTCGTGATGCCAGTCACTGCTTATATGCGGCTCAGTTATTTTTGGGGCTAGTACAAAAATTACAACGAACCGATTTACAGCTCCAACAACTTAATTTTAAATTATCAGCTCACTGGGGACCGGTACTTATTGCGCCATTAGAGATGAACCAACACATACAATTCAGTTTGATTGGCGATACGGTGCATTGGACGGCTCAGCTTGCGATGCAGAGTAAAGAGATGCAGCTACTGGTGAGCCAAGACTTGGTGGATCAATTAAGCGATGCCGAAAAAATACTGTGGCAGCCAGGACCCAGCTTAATGGACTTACATGCCAGCGAACATCATACCCGCTGGCTAGATGCGCTTCCGGATAATGCTAAAAAACTCATTGATCGCCAAGTGAAACACATC
Source organism: Oleispira sp. (assembly GCA_051275515.1). Lineage (GTDB taxonomy): Bacteria > Pseudomonadota > Gammaproteobacteria > Pseudomonadales > Oceanobacteraceae > Oleispira. Next base: position 13,060 of record JBNMOT010000051.1, read on the forward strand.
ATGGCAATGAAAGAGAAAGCGTAGCGGATAATTCGAATACGTTAACCACTGCAGACAGCCCTTAGCGTTAAGGAGCGGTACTTTGCTATGTTGAAATGAGCATGACATCGCCCTTTTTAGATTAATGAATAATAATTGCTTGAATTAATTAGAAATTGACACTCTGTGACATTTTGTCATTTAATCAAACGATGCAAACCCAATTTATTAGCTTCGAACCCAAAATTGCCGTGCAATCTGTTAGATCGCTCATTAATTACTGTGAGCGTTCTGGATTGCTTCGTGCCAATTTATTAAAGGCGACTAGCCTTGCTGAGTCTCAATTAAATGACAGTCGCTTATTGGTTGATGTTCGCCGATATGAAGACCTTTATCGATATGCCAGTAATGCTTTAAGTGACACTATTTTAGGGTTTAAATATGGACAAGTATTTGAGCCTGATAGATGGGGGGTATTAGGTTATATCGCTTTAACGTCGCAGAATATAGCGACGGCAATGGCCGCTCAATATCGATTTCAGTCTTTGTCTGGAAACATGGGAGCCCCCCTACAAATTAATCATGGATTGGTTACGACACTTCAATGGGTGCCTGCTTATAATTGCAGCCATCATTTAACAGAACAGATCATTACGGGTTTAGTCAGTCTCTCAAGAACCCTTACAAATGATAATAATTACGCGCCTTCCTCTGTGTTTTTTACCCACAAATGTAAATCTGATAAGCATCTTTATGAAGATTACTTTCAATGCCCTGTGAATTTTGAGAACGAATATAACGGAATTGTATTAGACAATAGTGCTCTAGAGGATACTTTAACCAAGTCAGATGCCGAGCTAAATAAAGTGCTGTATCAGCATGCTCAGGCGATGCTAGCCGATCAAACCTCTAGCTCACCTTTGGAAGTGATCAAGGACTATGTGATTAAAACGCTTCCTAGCCATGTGCCTGTCATTGAAGAGGTGTCTCAATACCTTAATTTAAGTGTTCGCAATACGCAGCGGAAATTACATGAGTATGGTACGAGCTTCAGTCAGGTACTCGATGCTATTCGAAAAGAATTGGCATTAACCTATTTAAGGCAAACGGATAATCCTGTGCTGTACATAAGTGAGCGCTTGGGGTTTTCTGAACAAAGTGCTTTTCAACGCGCATTTAAACGCTGGACTGGCACGACCCCTAGACATTATCGACTGTCTATACTGAGTGAATAGACGCTCACAAATACTTTTTTGACTCTAGCCGCCAAACGTTGACCTAAGCGGTCAGTATTCTTCTAGTTGAATGCATTACAGTGTATTTTAATTTTAACACTGCCTTGGAATCTGCCATGCCAGAACTGCAATATGACAGTGGCCAACAATGGATGCTCAACCTAACCCTAGCCATGATGATTTTAGGCTTGGCTCTTGATATTCATCCTCGAGATTTTCTAAAAGTATTCAAGGCCCCTAAAGCTCCGGCGATTGGCTTGGCGGCTCAATTTCTATTATTACCCGCCTTAACCTGTGGCTTAACTCTGCTGCTAGACCTACCCGCGGGAATTGAGCTTGGCATGATTTTAGTGGCTGCTTGCCCGGGCGGCGCTCTCTCCAATTTCATTACCCATCTGTCAGGAGGCAATACCGCGCTTTCAATTTCTATCACAGCAATTTCCAGCACGCTGGCGATCGTCATGCTGCCCATTAACTTTATTTTTTGGGCATCACTGAACCCTGTAGCCAATGAACTCTTACTTAACATTAATGTGAGCGGCGTCGATATTGCACAATCGTTATTAATGGTATTGGCTGCGCCTCTGGCCCTAGGCTTTTTAATGCAGCACTACACACCCAACCTCTGCAAAAGATTACACGCCGTCTTAAAGTACGTCAGTTTATTCGCCCTATTTATGTTTATTTTTATGGCCGTGTTTAAAAACTATGAACACTTTGCCGCTCAATTCTGGTTGTTATTTGCAGCGGTATTCGCTCATAACGTTTTAGCGATGGGCACAGGATATGCGGCGGCTTCTTTTGGCAAGTTACCCGTAGCAGATAAAAAAGCAGTGACTTTGGAAGTAGGAATGCAAAACTCATCCCTCGCCATTGCCATCGTATTTACTCAGTTCAATGGCGAATACGGTATGGCGTTAATCAGTGCCTTTTGGGGCACATGGCACATCGTCTCGGGTATTACTTTTGCGGGTGCGTGCCATTACACAGATAAGAAAAAAGAAGGTCTCCTATGAAAATTTTAATAACCGGTGCGGCGGGAGATATAGGATCTCGATTAGTTAAAATACTCGATCAACGATCTGATGTGGATTTATTCACAACCGCTTTGGAGCCCTTAAACCATAAATCAAACGGCACCCATGGTGTATTCGATGTTCGTAATGATGATTTTTTTCAATGGGTAGAAGCAATAAAACCAGACGTCATTATTCATTTGGCATCGATCATTCAATTGCCAGAAAGTATGACCACTGAAGACGCACACGACATTGATGTTAAAGCGACTGAACGATTATTAGAAGTGTCAGTACAACTAGGTGTTAAAAAATTTGTGGTGACGTCTAGTGGCGCTGCATATGGCTACTGGAAAGACAATCCTGATTGGTTAACAGAAGACATGCCTACTCGCGGCAATGATGATTATTTCTATTCATCACACAAGCGCCAAGTTGAAGAGATTATGGCGAAGTATCGTCAACAACATCCACACTTAGCACAAGTCGTTTTGCGCCCAGGAACCGTACTGGGTCCAAACTTTCAAAACCCTATTACGAATATGTTTAGCAAAAACATCATCACGGGCATTGCCGGCAGTGATTCTCCTTTCGTTATTATCTGGGTAGATGATTTAGTTGAGTACTTGATTGAATCGGCACTCACTGATGTCGAAGGTGTGTATAACGTTGCCGGCGATGGCACGCTGTCTTTAAAAAGCATTGCGAAACGTTTAAATAAATTTTATTTGCCAATCCCTCCTAATTTTTTACGCGTGATGCTTTCGCTATTAAAACCATTAGGTCTTTCACAATATGGCCCCGAGCAAGTCAAATTCATTGAATTTAGACCGGTACTTTCTAATGCAAAAATTAAAGCGGCCTTTAAGCATAAGCCTGGCAAATCAACGCAACAAGCTTTTGAAGCCTTTTTAAAAGAAACTGATAAAGAGTATGTAAAATCATAAAGATACATATTCTAATAATAACGATTTTTTAAACCTTCTTTTAAATAAGCATTTATCTATGCTGCGGTTAATAGTTATTGACCGCTCTGATTAGTGTTTACCTCTGGTAATTGCATGAAGATTTTTATATTTTATTTATCATGTTTCATGGCATTTGTTGCCGGACACATGGTGAATTACAGCGCCATTATGTACAGTCTTGAAATGTTTGATTCATCCCTATTGGCGGGTGTAGCTTATGGATTGTGCTTTGGCCCCCCTGTTTTATTTGGTTGGTTAGCCGGTGCGTACATAGATCGCTACAGTGCAAAAAAAGTGTTACTACTTGCGCAAAACTTTTTTGTTTTAGGTGCCCTTGGCATGCTGTATGTCATGATGTTTAAACCCGAAGCAAGCATTATAATTTTCTTAACTTCTAGTTTTTTTATTGGTGTGGGATGGGCTTTTGTTGCGCCCTCTCGATTTGCAGCCATGGGACAGTATGTCACTGATAACAAATTGGCTCAGTCAACCATCACCTTCAATCTGCTGGTGATGATTGGCTTTGGACTAGCACCCATTTTATTAACTCAGATTCAAGCGGCATTTGATTGGAAGGGCGTTGCCATAGTCAGTATTTGTCTGTTTATTTTGTCGAGCTTACTGCTCATTAACGCCCCGAATTCTCATAAGCGCATGCGCCATGAAAACTTAAGACAAGAATGGGCAGGTTGCTTTAATACTTTAAAAACAATTCCTGCGATACCTCAATTATTATTTGCCGCCATTATTGGTTATTTAATGATGGGCCCAATGCAAGTAGTACTGCCACAGGTAGCTGAGCAGCAATTAGGACTTAATACGATTGAAAAAGGTCAGTACCTGGGGTTGATCGCCTTCTCTTTAATTTTAGGTGGAATTGCCGCGATGAAATTAAAAGGGGTCATCCCCATTGGAAACTCTATATTAGTGATGTTGTTTGTCTGCGGCCTCGCGATCGGTTTAATTGGTTTTATCGAAACAGTATGGCTAAGTTGTTTAGTATTGGTTATAGGAACCACTCTTGCGGGCACCGTCGTTAGTTTTATTGTTGCCGGCTTACAGCATTATACCCCGGTTGAAATTCGTGGCCGCGTAATGAGTATTTATACCATCATTAGCCAGGTAATTTCAGCGATGGCGGGCATTTTTGCAGGAGCGGTTGCACAAGGTATTAGTGTTCCCGCTAGTTTGTATATCATTGGCGCATTGTTTATTGTATTAACCGTTATTCTTACCGTTAAAGGGGACAGTTTAAGAGCGTTTGAACGTCTAGACAACGACCGTAGCACGGGTTAATAGCACGCTATCCCCCTGGGATAGCTCAGCCAATAAAGCATCTCCAACTGCTAACGGTCCAACTCCAGCGGGTGTTCCCGTGAGAATCACATCACCGGCTTGCAAGCTGAAGTAAGCACTCATATGAGCAATTAAAGGTAAGATAGGGAACAGCATGTCTGCACTCCTTCCCTGCTGTTGCAATAGGCCATTTTTCTCTAATTTTAAGCCAATAGACTGCCAATCATCTTTAGCTAGCAGGCTGACCGAAACAAACTCGGTTAATGGGCAAGCACCATCAAAGCTTTTCGCAAGCTCCCAAGGATGTCCTTTTTCTTTTAGCTTGGCCTGCACATCTCGCAACGTCAGATCTAAGCCTAAACCGATTCCTGCAATACTGTCGGCGACTTGTTCTTCACTAGCGCTCGTCAATGTTTTGCCAATAAGAATAGCAATTTCAAGCTCATAATGAACGCTGCCTTGACCGTGAGGAATTGAAAAGTCAGGACCAAAAGGAACAATACTTGAAGCAGGTTTGATAAATAAAATCGGTTCGCTCGGAATAGGGTTATTCAATTCTTTTGCATGAGCCGCATAATTGCGCCCCACACAAACAACCTTACCTAAACCATGCGGATACCCTTGCTGATCTAAAATAAGCGGCATCACCGTTTATTCCATATCAATCAATTTACCCGGATTCATAATATTGTTCGGATCAAATACCGCTTTCACTGCGCGCATATAACCCATTTCAGCTTCGCTACGAGTGTATTTAAGATACGCTTTCTTCGTCATACCCACACCGTGCTCTGCCGATACTGAACCTTGGTATTTTTCAACAATCTCAAACACCCAGGTCGATACTTTGGCGCACTGTTCGAAGAAGACTTCTTTTGCTAGATCATCAGGCTTCAAAATATTTAAGTGCAAGTTACCATCACCGATATGACCGAACCAAATAATTTCAAAATCTGGATATTCACGGGTCACTACGTCTTCAATCTCTCGTAAAAAAGGTGGCACTTTAGAGACCACTACTGAAATGTCGTTTTTATACGGTGTCCACTCAGCGATGGTTTCGGAAATATCTTCACGCAAGCGCCATAGATTTTTCGCTTGAGTTTCAGACTGGCTCATTACGCCATCCAATACCCAGCCTTCTTCCATGCACTTCTCGAACAGCTCCATCGCTTGCTCGATATGGCCTTCGGTTTCTGCTTCGAATTCTAATAACGCGTAATATTCCGCTTCCGTAGCAAACGGTGCCGGTACATCACCTCGAGCAACCACCTTACGCATGGCTTTATCAGAGAAAAACTCAAACGCCGTGAGGTCGATATTCGTCTGAAAAGTATTCAGCACACTCATGATGGCTTCAAACTCAGGCACACCTAACACTAATACGGTAAGGTTTTTAGCCGGACGCGTAAGGCGCATGGTCGCCTCAGTAATAAAGCCTAACGTCCCCTCGCCACCAATAAACAACTGGCGCATGTCATAACCGGTATTGTTTTTAACAAGGTCTTTATTCAACTCAAGAATATCGCCCTTACCCGTTACCACGGTTAAACCGGCAACCCAATCACGGGTCATACCATAACGAATAACTTTAATACCACCGGCGTTAGTCCCGATATTGCCGCCAATTTGGCTAGAACCCGCAGACGCGAAGTCGACTGGGTAAAATAAATCCTGCTCTTCGGCATAATTTTGTAACTGTTCAGTAATCACACCGGCGCCACAACGGACCGTTTTATCCATGGTATTAAAACCAGAGATGCTGTTCATATAATCAAACGATACAACCACTTCACCATTCGCCGCCACAGCACCGGCACTCAAACCGGTACGACCACCAGAGGGCACCAAAGCCACCTGATGTTCATTGGCGAAGTTAACAATGGCTTGAACTTGCTCGGTCGTTTTAGGAAAAACAATGGCAGAAGGGTTGGGCGGATAGATCTTAGTCCAGTCCTTACCATAGGTTTCTAATGAAACATCATCGGTTTTTACCTTATCTTCGCCAACAATGGCTTTTAATCGGTTTTCTAACTCGGCTTGGCTTAAAGAAGTCTGAGGCTGTGTCATCTAAATATCCGCTTAGGTTATGCACGTTTACCGGTATTGACGTAGATATTGTGCGATTAATAAGACCCTCACAGCAATATGTACAAAATTCACCTTGAAATCGCAAACTTTTCATCATCCGTCCCCATCTAAGGGGACACTTTAATTGCCGCGTATGTTAGCATACGCGCCTAATTTTTCAGAGCCTTTGATGAAAACTGGGTTAGGCAAAAGCCAACCCAATAGTCTAGTCAAAGGTTGACGCGATTTTTATATTCACATATAGGTATCTTCATGAGCCAGACTTCACTCGATAAAAGCAAAATCAAGTTTCTACTACTTGAAGGCGTACACCAGAGCGCTGTAGACACATTGACAGCGGCTGGTTATAGCAACATCGACTATGTAAAGTCGGCCTTACCTGAAGAAGAATTGAAAGCGCGCATCAAGGACGCACACTTCGTGGGTATTCGTTCACGTACTCAACTAACGGCTGACATCTTCGATTCCGCTGAGAAGTTGATTGCGGTGGGTTGTTTCTGCATTGGCACCAACCAGGTTGACCTAAAAGCAGCGACTGAACGTGGTATCTGTGTCTTCAACGCTCCTTTTTCAAATACGCGTTCTGTTGCTGAGCTATCCATCGCACAAGCGATCTTATTAATGCGCGGCGTTCCAGAGAAAAGTGCCCAGTGTCACCGGGGTGAGTGGGTTAAGTCTGCCGTTAATTCTTTCGAGATTCGCGGTAAGATTTTAGGCATCGTCGGCTACGGCAGCATTGGTACTCAGCTTTCTGTGATGGCTGAATCAATGGGTATGAAGGTATTCTTCTATGACGTAGTGACTAAGCTTCCTCTGGGTAACGCCACTCAGGTTGCTACCATGAAAGAGCTATTAGGCATGTCTGACGTGATATCGCTTCACGTTCCAGAAACGGCGGCTACAAAATGGATGATGGGGCCAAAGCAATTCGCCCAAATGAAGCAAGGTTCTATCTTGATGAACGCATCTCGCGGCACCGTGGTTGATATTGATGCTTTGGCTGAAGCGGTTCGTAGCAAGAAGTTATTAGGCGCTGCTATTGACGTATTCCCAGTTGAGCCACGCTCAAATAGCGAAGAGTTCATTACACCGCTTCGCGAATTTGATAACGTGATCCTTACGCCTCACGTCGGTGGCTCTACGATGGAAGCGCAAGCAAACATCGGTTTAGAAGTTGCTGAGAAGTTAGGAAAGTACAGCGATAACGGTACCACTATTTCTGCGGTTAACTTCCCAGAAGTTGCATTGCCGGCTCACCCTGACCAGCACCGCATCTTGCACGTT
>JBNMOT010000052.1:0-20821 GCA_051275515.1 Oleispira sp.
ACGGACTATTGGGCATCAAAACCACGATAGATGTACAACAATCATCCTAAAACGACTTCAAAAACCTAAGCTACTGTTTTAGTTAAGCGTTTTGTCATCCTTCGTTTGCAAAGTTGTTTCCGAAAGATGATAATTGCGCCGTTTTTAAACCCTCAATCCTCGCTGTTAAATGGAATCTGATCATGAGCACTGCATTTGATCACCCCGTGTACAACTACAAAGTGGTAAGACAATTTGCCATTATGACTGTAGTTTGGGGCATCGTCGGCATGTCCCTCGGTGTACTTATTGCTGCCCAACTTGCTTGGCCTGCACTAAACTTTGATACCCCTTGGTTTTCCTTTGGTCGTTTACGCCCACTGCATACCAACACTGTAATTTTTGCCTTTGGTGGCTCTGCATTATTTTCTACATCTTATTATGTTGTGCAACGTACATGTCAAACGCGGCTTTTTTCTGATTCTATGGCCGCGTTCACTTTTTGGGGTTGGAATGCCGTCATTCTATTGGCCGCAATTACGCTACCAATGGGTTTAACGTCTACCAAAGAATACGCTGAACTAGAATGGCCTATCGATATTCTAATCGCCGTTGTATGGGTCACGTATTGTGTCAACTTTATTGGCACGATTATGAAGAGAAAAGAGAAGCACATTTATGTGGCTAACTGGTTCTTTGCTGCCTTTATGATTATGGTCGCTATTCTTCATATTGGTAATAACATAGCGATCCCCGTTACTGCGTTCAAATCTTACTCTGTTTATGCGGGTACAGTTGATGCGATGGTTCAATGGTGGTGGGGGCATAACGCCGTTGGTTTCTTTTTGACGGCGGGTTTTCTAGGTATCATGTACTACTTCGTTCCTAAGCAAGCAGAACGTCCCGTTTACTCTTACCGTCTGTCTATTGTTCACTTCTGGGCATTGATATCCTTATACGTTTGGGCTGGCTCTCACCACCTTCACTATTCATCTCTACCAGACTGGGCACAAACGGCCGGTATGGTGATGTCTTTAGTCCTTCTTGCGCCTTCTTGGGGTGGCATGATTAACGGTATGATGACGTTGTCTGGTGCTTGGCACAAACTGGCTACTGACCCTATTTTGCGTTTCTTGGTGGTATCTTTGTCTTTCTACGGCATGTCTACGTTCGAAGGCCCGATGATGGCAATCAAGACCGTTAACGCGCTATCACACAATACGGATTGGACCATTGGCCACGTTCACTCAGGTGCGCTCGGTTGGGTTGCAATGGTTTCGATTGGCGCTATGTATCACCTAATTCCAATTTTATTTGGTCTTAAGGCCGGTGCAATGCATTCGACTAAATTAATCAATGTCCACTTTTGGTTTGCGACAGCCGGGACAGTGCTCTACATCGCCGCTATGTGGGTTAACGGTATCATGCAAGGTTTGATGTGGCGCGCCGTCAATGCTGATGGGACACTCACCTACTCGTTTGTTCAAAGTGTAGAAGCTTCCGGCCCAGGGTATGTCGTTCGTACCTTAGGTGGCGCTTTATTTCTGACCGGCATGATCATAATGGCTTATAACGTTTACAAAACGGTTAATCGCAGCGAAAAAGCTGTGACAGTTCAGGCATAGGAGCACTGATCGTATGAAGCATGACATTATTGAAAAAAATATTGGCTTGATGATCGTATTGATCGTTATTGCCATCTCCTGGGGTGGATTGGTGGAAGTCGTTCCTCTTTTTTGGGACAAAAACACCAACGAACCTGTTGAAGGTCTTAAGCCATTGAACGCCGTTCAGCTTGAAGGTCGTGATATCTACATACGTGAAGGTTGTCATGTATGTCACACCCAGATGATTCGTCCGTTCCGTGCTGAGACTGAACGTTATGGCACCTATTCACGAGCCGGAGAATTTGTTTACGAACATCCATTCTTGTGGGGTTCAAAGCGAACGGGTCCTGATTTAGCACGTGTTGGCGAACGTTATTCCAATGAATGGCACCGCGCTCACTTGTACAACCCGCGTGATGTGGTACCTGAGTCGATCATGCCCTCTTATCCTTGGTTATTTGATAATACCGTCGATGGTCGCATTACACCTAAGAAAATGACTGCACTACGTCACGTAGGTGTTCCTTACACAGACGACGATATTGAAGGTGCTAAAGCAGCCGTCGATGGTGTTCGTGAAATTGAAGCATTGGTTGCCTATTTACAGCAGCTGGGCACTGTCATGAAAGATAAGCAATAATTTATGGATATTAATGACGTACGTGGTTTAGGAACTATTTTTGCGCTGTTTTCATTTTTGTGTGTTGTGGCGTGGGCTTATAGCACGCGTCACAAGGATCGCTTTGAAGACGACGGTATGATCCCCTTCGTAGAAACTGAAGATGATGATGCCACCGCCCAAAAAGAGTCTAATGAAGACGTGAAACAAAAAAATACGAACGACGACAAAGGTTCGGAGTAAAATTATGAGTGCTTTAAGTACATTTTGGAATATATGGGTATTTGCCATTGTGTTTGGCACCCTAATCTCTTGTTGCCTATTGATTCGATATGCTACAAATCAAAAAACACACAATGAAGAAAATGATGAGACGACTGGCCATGTATTCGATGGCATTGAAGAATATGACAACCCACTGCCTCGCTGGTGGGTAATGATGTTCTTGGCAACGATCGTTTTTGCCGTTGGCTACATTGCGGCTTATGGCTTGGGCAACATGAACGGCTTCTTAAAAGTCGAAGTTGATGGCAAGCAAGTTCCATGGTCGCAGACCGCTCAATGGAAGAACGAAATTGAACAATTCGACGTTAAAGTTGCACCGCTTTACGCAGGGTATGCTGCAACCCCTATCGTTGAGTTGGTTAATAACGAAGAAGCTCTAAAAACAGGCCAGCGCATTTATGCGAGCAACTGTACTGTTTGCCACGGTTCTGGCGCAAAAGGCTCTCAGGGGTTCCCTAACCTAACGGACAACGATTGGTTATACGGTGGAACCCCAGAAGATATTGTGAAAACTCTTGTATACGGCCGCCAAGCCATGATGCCTGCTAAAGGTTTAATGCCGGCGATGACTGATAAGCAAATAAATCAGACTGCACAATACGTGCGTAGCTTGTCTGATCTTGAGCACGATCCCGCCAAAGCTGAAGTTGGTGCTGGCCTATTTGCTCAAGCATGTGCTGCTTGTCATGGTGGTGATGGAAAAGGCAATCAACTTGTGGGCGCGCCAAATTTAACGGATGACATTTGGTTATACGGTGGTTCAACTAAGATGATTGAATTCACAATTCTTTATGGCCGTAATGGTAAGATGCCTGCTCAAGGAGAACGTTTATCCAAAGAGCAAATTCATGTACTGGCAACTTATGTCTATTCTTTGTCTCACAAAGAAACTGCTGAGTAACGTTAACTTAGCATTTATTGAGCTTGCTCAATAAATATAAAAAAGCGGCCTTCGAGCCGCTTTTTTTGTTTGCGCATATCACATCGATCTTTATAATTAATCCGTTATAGAGAGCCATCCCCTCGTTAAGGCGCCGCAGTAAAATGAGCAAAATACCCGTTAAGGATGTTACTCCCGAAGATAAATCTTTATATGCTCCGCAAGAAAAGATTCAAGTTCGTGAGATTCATGGTTTATTTCAACAAATTCGTTCTAACAGCCTTTGGGCCTTAATGGCGATGTTCTTTACGACCTCGTGGATAAATTGGGGCGATAGACAAGCGATTTTATTTGATTTGCCTGCTCGACAATTCCATTTCTTTGGCATTACATTCTGGCCTCAAGACTTTTTCTTACTAGCGGTTGTACTTATTATTGCCGCCTATGGTTTATTTACCATTACCAACCTTGCTGGCCGAGTCTGGTGTGGCTACACCTGCCCGCAATCTTCTTGGTCATTTGTCTTTATGTGGATCGAGGAAAGGACAGAAGGCACACGCAACCAGCGAATAAAAATGGATAATGCCCCTTTGAGCCTAGAGAAATTCTTACGTCGGGGTACAAAACATATTTTATGGCTGCTTTTAGCCTTAGCAACAGGCCTAACCTTTATTGGTTACTTTTCTCCTATACGAGAGTTACTTCCAAATTTATTAAGCTTTAATTTGGGAGGTTGGGAATCTTTTTGGATTGGTTTTTTCGGATTGGCCACTTACCTTAATGCCGGCTGGCTAAGAGAGCAGGTATGTATTCACATGTGCCCCTATGCGCGCTTCCAATCGGTGATGTTTGACGAAGATACTTTGATTGTTTCTTATGACGAGAAACGGGGTGAGGGCGAAAAAGGCCGTGGCTCACGTAAAAAAGGGATAGACCCTCAAGCAGAAGGCTTAGGGGATTGCATTGATTGCTCGTTATGTGTGCAAGTGTGTCCTACCGGTATCGACATTCGTGATGGCTTGCAATATCAGTGTATCGGTTGCGCCTTATGTATTGATGCCTGCGACTCGATAATGGACCAAATGGGCTATGATCGTGGCTTGGTCAGTTATACCACGGAAAACAAATTAAAAGGCGGTACCACCCACTTCATGCGCCCGCAACTGATTGTCTACGGGTTATTATTACTTATAATGATCGGTGGCTTAGCTTATGCAATTGCTTCTCGAACAGCCTTTGAACTGGATATTACTCGTGACCGTGGCGCGTTATATCAAATAACGCCTAACGATACGATTCAAAACTCATACACGTTAAAAGTGATGAATATGAGCCAAAACGAATCAAAATATCGGATAAAAGTTGAAGGGCTGAGATATTTTATTACGGATATTCCAGAAACCATTATCTTGCACGGTAATGAATTGCGAGCGTACCCGATATCCATTGAAGTTGATCCTGCTGACCTCGATGTGAGTAGAACAGATTTTGAAATTATAATTTATAACGAAGCCACTCAGGATGAGGTTGCACGCGAGGAAAGCCGCTTTTTAGCGCCTCTTAACTAGCGCCTTTACGTATCTATACTAGCACCGCCGCCGCCAAATAGTTACACTTGGCGGCTTCATTATATCGATCTGTACTACTTCTGAGATTACTATGAATTCGCCGATAAAAAACTCTAATGAGCCTTACACACCTTGGTACAAAGAACCTTGGATGATATTAGTTGCTGGCGTGCCTATTATCGCGGTTTGCTGGGGCATGGTTATTATTACATTGGCCGTTACCGGTAAAGATTCTTTGGTGAGCGATAGCTATTACAGAGATGGTATGGCGTACACAGAAAACAATACGTTTATCGACAAAGCTAAACGTTTACAGTTGCAAGCAAGCATGATTTATAGTGAAGGTGAAATTCGCGCGACTATTTCTGGTTACCTCGATGAACAACCCAATTTTTTAACCATTCAACTCATACACCCTACTCTGGAAACCAGAGACGAAACGGTGATGCTTCAGCAAATGAGAGATGGCCGCTATATTGGATTAGCGATTAACGATCACCTTGGCAAGCGAAAAATATGGCTTCAAAGTCCAGAGCAAGAGTGGATGATTAAAGATGAAACGCTTATTGAAAACGGGAAGTCATTAACGCTTATTCAATAAACGCAGCATTGAGAATCCAGTAATGAGTCAAAACGTATGCTTTCACTGCGGTGAGATGGCCCTCGAGGGCAATCGCTGGTGCCTAGACATTGATGGTGAAGAGCAAACAATGTGTTGCCCTGCCTGCAAAGCTGTTGCTGAGACTATTATTGGCAGTGGCTTGAAAGACTACTATAAACACCGCACTGCTCTGCCAGAAATTTCTCCCCGGCAAAAACGCATCGCCAATAGCGATGTTCGAGAAGAACTCAAGCTATACGATGAAATAGCCATTCAGCACCCCTTTGTCATTCGTACGACCAATGAACAGCAGCAAATTGAAGCAGAAGCCATACTGGTCATCTCAGGCATAAGCTGTGCGGCATGTGCGTGGCTTATTGAGCATCGTTTAAATCAATTAGAGCACGTTGTCAGCGCAAACCTGAACCTCACGACCCATCGCCTCATGATTCGTTGGTTAGATGCCGACATAAAACTGTCGCACATATTCGAAGAAATTCACCAACTAGGTTACCAGGCCCACCCGTTTTCAGCGACGGAAGCTGAACAGCAAAGGATTCAAGAGAGCAAAACGGCTTTTCGTCGTTTAGCCGTAGCCGGCTTTGCTACCATGCAAGTTATGATGCTCGCGGTGCCTTTATATGTAGGCGCATTGCAGGGAATTCTCGTTCAGTACGAAATATTCTTGCGTGCGGCGTCCATGCTATTTGCGACTTTTGTTGTTTTGTATAGCGCACGGCCATTTTTTAGCGCGGCGCTTAGAGATCTAAAAACACGTCACCTGACAATGGACGTACCGGTATCCATTGCCATACTACTGGCCTATTTTGCCAGTGTTTGGAGCACAGTCAATCAAGGACCCGAAATCTATTTTGACTCTGTCTGCATGTTTACTTTCTTTTTATTAACCGGGCGATTCTTCGAAATGAGAGCGCGTCACCGCATGACGCAAGCCGGTAATAACCTATTAGACCTAATGCCTTCCGCCGCGATTAAGTCGTCTCCTGAAGGCGACATAGTCATTCCTGCCAGTGACATTCAAGTCGGCGATTTATTAATCATTAAGCCGGGGCAACAAATACCCGCAGACGGCATCGTTGCATCGGGTATTAGCGCGGTTGATGAAGCAGCATTAACGGGTGAGTATCTTCCTATTGATAAATCACCAGGGGACGCCTTAATCGGCGGCACCCATAATGTTGAAAGCCAACTATTAATGCGCGTTACCGCCACAGGGGTTGATGCGGAACTGAATACGATCATGCGGTTGATGGACCGGGCTCAACATGAAAAACCCGCTATCGCAATTTTTGCTGATAAAGTCGCTTCTCGCTTTGTGGCCGCCGTTCTTATTATTGCCAGCAGTATCGCCATCGCTTGGAGTTTTATTGATCCTAGCCAAGCGTTTTGGATCACCTTATCGGTGTTAGTAGTCACGTGCCCTTGCGCGCTCTCTTTAGCAACACCCACAGCGCTTACAGCGGCTACAGCATCCTTGAGAGAGCAAGGGTTTTTAATCAGTAAAGGCCACGTCTTAGAAGGGTTGAATCAAATTGATCGTATTGTGTTTGATAAAACAGGCACTCTCACCCGTGGTGAACTTTCACTAGAACAAGCCATTCCCGCCTCTGCGAATATCTCGTTGAATGAACAGCAAGCGCTGAAGATTGCTGCTACATTGGAGCAATACAGCAATCATCCTATCGCCCGCGCCTTCAATTCTATTAGTTATTATGCAACTAACAATATTGAACAAATCACTGGAAAAGGTGTGAAAGGGCAATTAATCAATATTGAAAATCAGGAAAATCAAGAGAATACCGTTTACCGTATTGGCCGAGCCGATTTCGCCTATCCTCAACAGCACCTAAACCCTCCCATGAAAGACGATCGCCAATGGTTATTACTCGCCGATAATAATCAGCCACTTTATTGGTTCGCCTTATCCGATAGCCTGCGCCAGGGTGCAGTGCCTATGATCAAACAATTGAAGGCTTGGGGAATTAAAATCTCCATCCTCACCGGCGACCCTAGCGCTCAAGTTGAAGCCGTGGCAACCGCTCTTGCTATAGAAGATGTGCATAAAGGATTAAGCCCCGCACAAAAGCTAGAATTTGCATCAAATTGGCAACAGCAAGGTGAGCGTCTAATGATGGTAGGAGATGGCATTAACGATGTGCCTACTCTCGCGCGGGCGGATATTGCGGTCGCCATTGGTCAAGCCAGTGATCTCACCAAAACCAATGCAGATGCGGTAATAACCAACAATAATTTAACCACAATATTACATGCGCTCAGTAAAGGAAAAAAATCGAGTAACATTATTCGACAAAACATTTACTGGGCGCTGTTGTATAATGTGTTGGCTTTACCTCTAGCCGCCACAGGTTTTATTCCACCTTGGGCTGCAGCCATTGGTATGTCTGTTAGTTCTTTAATCGTAGTGGGTAACGCCTTACGTTTACTGTCACCGAATACACAAAAATAGAAGGTATTATGGATATTATTTACATACTTATCCCACTCTCAATATTACTGATAGGCCTCGCGGTGACTGTTTTGTTTTGGGCCATTAAGAGTGGTCAGTTTGATGATATGGACTCACCTGCACACAGCATATTGTTTGATGACGACGATCAGCTGAAAAAATGATTGAACCCTTATCATTAATAACGGCTTTTTTACTAGGTTTAATGGGCGCCAGTCATTGCATGGTCATGTGTGGAGGTATCGCAGCGGCCGCGAGTTCGGCTTCCCCTCGTAAAAACAGCCTTGCGTTTTTACTCCTATTTAATCTTGGCCGTATCACTAGCTACAGCGTCGCAGGCCTCATCGTTTCATTAATGGGTCTATGGCTCGCCGATAGTCACCAAATCGCGCAACAAATACTGCGCAGCATCGCTGGGGCATTATTAATATTAATGGGCTTTTATGTCGCGCGTTGGTGGATGCTATTAACCCGTTTAGAATCGGCGGGACAGTTAGTTTGGCGTTATATACAACCACTAACGCGCACACTTATTCCGATAAAAACAAAACCTCAAGCGTTAGCGTTGGGTTTATTGTGGGGTTGGTTACCCTGCGGATTAATTTACAGCACGCTCGCGTGGGTCGCTGCGAATGGTGAGCCTGCCCTAGGAGCATTAACGATGTTCTGTTTCGGTCTAGGCACATTACCTGGAGTATTAGCGGCAGGAATATTTGCCCAGCAACTGAACCGCTTAATTTCTCATCAATACTTTCGTCAATTCGCCGGATTTTTACTGATTTTTTACGGCATATGGACCCTTTTCGTCATTTGGTAAATTAAAAAAATAGGTAAGTAAATTGTAGTATTTTGTAAGTGGCGCGTAACTTTTTCTGTACCATTTATTGACACAAAGACAGATG
This sequence comes from Oleispira sp., assembly GCA_051275515.1. Classification (GTDB taxonomy): domain Bacteria; phylum Pseudomonadota; class Gammaproteobacteria; order Pseudomonadales; family Oceanobacteraceae; genus Oleispira. The sequence continues at coordinate 8,930 of JBNMOT010000052.1, forward strand.
AACATCATTATATTTGAAATAGATAAATACACTTTTAATGTGTATTTTAGGCCTGTGAGAATTAATATGTCGACGTCACCTTCTGCGATTAAAATTAGCCGTGCCACCCAGCCTCACTGCCAAACATGCTCACTCAATGCTTTGTGTTTGCCACTGTCATTGAATGATAACGACATAGAGAAACTAGATGGGATTATTCAACGTGGGCGCCCGATTCAAAAAGGGACCATATTATTTCAGCAAGGTGCCGTATTTCAGTCGATATATGCCGTTCGAACAGGTGCATTAAAAACGTATACCATCACTTCCGGCGGCGAAGAGCAAATCACTGGGTTTCATTTAGCCAGTGAGCTTATCGGTTTGTCAGGCTACGACCGTGGCACCTACCCACTCAGCGCAAAAGCATTAGAAACAACGACGGTTTGTGAGATCCCAATTGATCAGTTAGATCAGCTATCCGATGAAATGCCTGCACTGCGTCGTCAATTAATGCGCAACATGAGCGGTGAAATTCGCCATGATCAAAACATGATGATGTTATTAAGCAAAAAGAATGCTGAAGAACGTATTGCTTCTTTTTTAATGGATGTCTCTGAACGTTTTGTTCGTCGGGGGTTTTCTCATTCTCAATTCCGCTTATCCATGTCGCGTGTCGATATTAGTAACTACTTAGGTCTTGCAGTAGAAACCATAAGCCGAGTATTCACTCGCTTCCAAAAAAATGAACTGATTGCTACTGCAGGTAAAGAAATCACTTTATTAGATGCAAAGACCTTGTACACCCTGGCGGGTTTATCTGAAGCGCAGCTAAAAAAGTGTGGTCATAGATAAATTCGAAGGTGATTGATAACAAAACAGTCATTGATAGAAAACTGTTCGGCTGATACTGCCATTAAATTGCCGCCTATGATCAAGCTTCCCCTCCCTTCTTAACTCAGCACTTTCTCTCTACAACTAAAAATGATTAAAAAATGATTAAAAAATGATAGTCAATCGCTATTCTCGCCTTTATTGTATTATTTTCGCATAAAAATTAGGCCGTTAGTTCATTTATACTCTAGAGTTTAATGATTACGCGGCTTTGGCCCAATTAGTGCTCCTTTAAAAAGGAATACGCTCTTTAAGGAAAGATCGATGGGAATTTGCGCAGCAGAACTTCGCCGATGGGTTATTAAGCCTACGCTTAAACGTTTAGGTGTTTATAGCAAAGCCGCCGAGAATTTATTATTAGCCACGGCTGCCCAAGAGTCAGGTTTAGGATTTCATCTTAAACCGGCAGGTCAAAGAGCATTAGGCATCTATCAAATCCATAGCTTAACGCATCGCCATATCTGGGATGACCACCTTGCACTTCACAGTGACATGGCAAGCTTGGTTCGAGGGCTTGCCAGCCAACATGATTTTTTAGCACAACCCCATGCCGAGCTAGCGACGAACCTATCTTACGCAACGGCTATTGCATGGTTTATGTATGCCCGCCACGAAGAATTTACCCTGCCTAAAAGTAATGATATTGAAGCGATTGCCAGTCTTTGGAAGCGTTTTTATCACCCTAAAAGCAGATCGACCATAAAAGACTTCAGTGATAATTTTACCCGTTATATTACCGAGCAAGAGATTGCCGCTTGAGAACGTTTGAACAAAACACTTGAGACTTACTGGCAAACTACTACACAAGACTGGTTTCCATTGGCTCATTCTGCTATAAGTCCTGCCTTCTGCGCTATCACATCATTTTTGATAAGGCATTTTTGGAGTAGGCATGTCGCAACTATCGTCAGATACATCAGCATCATTAATCGATTCATTAGATCAAGATCAACGTCACGCGTTTAAAAAACTGAATAAACGTATTCGCCACAACGTCGGTAAGGCGATCGAAGATTACAACATGATCGAGGATGGCGATAAAATAATGGTTTGTCTTTCTGGCGGTAAAGATTCATACGCCCTGTTAGACGTACTACTCGGTCTGCAGAAAAGTGCTCCGATTCACTTTGATATTGTGGCCGTTAACATGGATCAGAAACAACCAGGCTTCCCTGAACATATACTGCCCGCTTACTTAGATAAACTGGGGGTTAATTACCATATTCTTGAAAAAGATACTTACAGCATTGTTAAAGAGAAAGTGCCTGAAGGTAAAACAACCTGTGCTCTTTGCTCCCGCCTTCGCCGTGGCAGCCTTTATGGCTATGCTGAGAGCATTGGTGCTAACAAAATCGCACTAGGACACCATAGAGACGATATTGTAGAAACCTTATTTCTCAACATGTTCTACGGAGCAAAGCTGAAGTCCATGCCGCCTAAGCTATTAAGTGACGATAAGAAAAACGTCGTGATCCGCCCACTGGCTTATTGCAAAGAAACGGATATTGCAGAATTTGCTCGATTAAAAGAGTTCCCAATTATTCCCTGCAACCTATGTGGCTCACAGGAAAATCTGCAACGTCAAAATATTAAAAAAATGTTAAACGATTGGGAGAGAGATCAACCTGGACGCAGTGAGAATATTTTCCGCTCAATTGCAAATATAGCACCCTCACAGCTGGCGGATAACGATCTTTTTGACTTTAAAAGTTTGCAACAGCAACAGCAAAAATCTCATTTAGGTGAACGTCTGCCGTTGTGTAATATTGATGTAGACGATGATACGGTATGACGCTGTTAGGGTAGCTTGATGCCACCGTCTAAAAGCCGAGTAGTATGAACTTCATACTCCCCTGGGCCCATAAGATAGAGCGTTAAACGGAAACGTCGCTCATCAACAATATCTTCCATGATCGTTTCAATTGAGCAGGCCCCCGCCATTAACCTTCCTTCGGGAAGGTCAAATCGGTAATAATGATCATTATTAATCTCTTTTATGCCGATCGTCGATAGCGGCGCTTCTTCCGTGCCTGCAATACCTTCTCGCAACCACTGCACATATAATCGATGAGCACCTTTAACTTCCACCTTCATTAAGCGGATAGTGCCTCGAGTAGTGGCTGAACGCCAAGGACAAATCTGTCTCACATGTTTAATCGCGGGAGACATTTTATAAAGCTCTTTAATACGAACGTCTTCCAAGGCATGACTGGGCATTGCCACAGAGAACAGCACAGTCACAAAACCTAAAACAGAAAACTTAGCGGACAACGGGGATAACAACATCACCAAAATATCTCGATACAACATGTAAATCTCAATCCATCAACGAGTACATTAAGGTTAGCAGTAATATAAATTACTGCCGCTCTAGCCAATTCACTTTCGGCTGTGACTCGTTACGAAAGACCCACTTATAAAATACTTAAGTATCAAACGTCAAAACAGAGGGTGCTTGATACCATGTTTTTTTATCCCAAGCGGGTTTTTGATAGTGAATGGCAACGATGCAATAATTCACATTACCTTTAGGCAACTGAACGTCCACCTCATCCTCTAATCGTTTACCCAACAAGCCTCGTGCGAGTGGCGCATCGACGCTGATATAGCCATTCGGTAAATCAATTTCATCTTCACCGACCACTCGATAACGGTATAATATTTCATCGTCGTCTTCTAGCTCAATCCAAGCACCAAAATATATACGCGCTATATCAATTGGCGGTCGCTCAACCACCTCACAAAACTCGATGCGTTTACGCAAAAAACGGACACGGCGATCAATCTCTCGTAAACGTTTTTTACCGTAAATGTACTCTGCATTTTCAGAGCGATCCCCAAGTTTAGCCGCATCAGAAACTTGCTGAGTCACCACCGGGCGATCTTTACGCCAAAGAAAGTCTAACTCATCTCGAATTTGCTCCAGCCCACGAGGCGTAATAAGATGCGCACGCCTTGGCAGTGGTTTCTTGTCTTTATTTTTGCTCATATCAAACTTTGTCGTATACTAAAATTAACATTATCAAATACTATAACCCACTCCATTATGAGTGTGTAGAAACATAACGAAACAGCAATCACTTAAACTATAAAAAAGGAACTCTTATCACTCAACTCTCTCACGAAGAACCGCTAGAGACTGTCGACGTTCAAATATTGGAGTTGATCGATGTGCTTGACGTTTTATTAGAAGAAAATTCTGAAGGTTTTTCTGAACATAAATTGTTAACACTTCTGCAACAACAACCTCATGCTTTTTTTGCAGCGGATGCCTTACGAGATCCATTATTATTATTTCAAAGCCATTTTTTATTGTTTCATTGTCTTTATCTATTGCGTAATCGCTGGCAAAAAAGCCACCATGCTCAATTGGAAATTTCAGTATTTAATATTAAAAAAAGCCGTTTAGATATTGCTAAAATGCTTACAGCACAATCAGAAAACTCATTTACTGAAGATAAAAAATCATTGTTCAATGCTGATCCAATGGCTCAATACTATTTAGATTGGTCGCATTTTTCAACAACCAGCAGTGACGACGTCGATGAACTATTGAACCGTTTTTGGAAAAAAGTGTGGGTGCCGCAACAAGAGGAAGATATTCAACAAGCCCTTATCATTATGGAACTTGAGACACCGGTTCCCTTGCCACAATTAAAACAACAATACCGAAGGTTAGCGCAACGTTTTCACCCTGACAAAGGCGGTAATAGCGAACATTTTAAGAAAATTTGCCAAGCCTTTCATCAACTGAGACAATATTAATACCAAATTGATCCTGCCTCTGAGCTTAGTATTATGACCCCTAAAATATCCTCCCGACTGGCCTATTGTTTACTCGCACCCCTTTTGGTATTGTTCAGCCTTTCAACTCATGCGCTGGTCGTTTTGCAATACCATCATGTTGACGACATTAGCCCGGCCTCCACGACAATCAGTCCTGAAAAATTCTTACAACATATGCAGTTAATAGAGGATTTAGGGCTAAAAGTGGTGGATTTAGAATCTGCGACACGCGCGCTGTTAGCTGAAAATTCTACGGTTAATTATACTAAAAATAATAAGCAATCTAATAGCCAAGCAAGCATTCACGTTGCCATCAGCTTTGACGATGCTTACTCTTCGATATTTGAAAATGCTTACCCAGAGCTAAAGCGTCGTAACTGGCCTTTTACCGTGTTTGTCAATACCCGCCCTGTCAATCAAGGAAATCGTGGCATTATGACCTGGTCACAAATAAAAGAGTTGGTTGATCACGGCATTACCATTGCAAATCACTCCGTCACACATGCTCATTTGCCGAGCATCCCTGCAGGTCTAACGATGACTCAATGGCTGGATCAAGAAGTTTTAGCCGCTCAACAAGAATTACAACAGCGCTTAGGAAAGGTTGGTAACATGCTGGCCTACCCATATGGCGAATTTACCTTAGACATGATTCCTTGGCTGGAAAAACACAATATGCTGGCTTTTGGACAACAGTCTGGACCGATCGGTCAATCAAGCCATGCTCAAGCCTTGTCGCGTTTCCCTGCCGCAGGGATCTACGCTGACGTGAACAGTTTGAAAACTAAATTATTAAGCTTGGCCCTGCCCATTGATAAATCACAATTGCATGACCCTATAATCAAAAGTGAAAATAATCCGCCCATCTTAGAAATCGAGTTATTAGACAGTGATTATAATCCTAAAAACGTGCAGTGCTTTGCCAGCCAACAAGGTGCTATCGATACTCAGGTTGAAATGGTTAATTCACAACGCATGTTAACCACACAAGCATCATCGCCGCTTACCGGTGCACGTGGTAGATATAACTGCACAGTGGCCAGTCCTCAAAAAGGTCGCTTTTATTGGTACTCCCAACCTTGGCAGTTTTTTTGATTCATAAGATAAGCCACGCTTAATAAGCACACCCTTTTTCTATCTGTCTTAACTGAACTTCGATCTCTTTGTAACGAGGGAGTTTTTCAGCCATTAGGCGATAGAAATTAGCACTATGATCAAAATAATGGCTATGACATAACTCATGTACAACCACCATTTCAATAATATCAGGGCTAAGTTCTATCAACTTTAAATTTAAGTTGATAAAGCCTTTACTGGATAGCGAGCCCCAACGGCTGCTCATTTTCTTTACCCGTAATACCGGTCGTGAGATGAGAGCACCCCGGGAAAAATGAGGCCACCAGTGATCAATTAATTGCTCAAATATTTGCTTCGCTTGTGTACGTTGCCAGCGTTCTATTTTGGCCAACAAGTTTTCATCAGACCAAGATTGAGGATAATAACAAGTATCCTCAATCAGCACGGGTTGCCGACTTTTTTGTGCACTTTTCTGAAAGCGGTAAGACCGATCCAAGTACTGCATTTTTTCACGCTGAGCCTGTTGATTATCATCAAACTGCTCTAAGCGCTTTTCTAGCCAGACCGTATGTTGCGATAAAAAAGCCATCAGTTCATTTTTTGGACAGCGTAACGGTACCTTAACCTCAACCTCACCTTTGGTATTGATCCCAAGGCGTAATGATTTACGCTTCATCGCATAAATCGTCACCGGTACTTCGCGACCTTGAAGCTGAATCGAGGCTTGATGAATTGATTTTTGCATAACAGATTGTCTCACCAGACTCATTTTCTTTGTCTAATCCTGATATAATTATATGAAATATTGGAGAGTATTGTATGTCTGACTTGTTATCGATCCCAGCTTTAGATGAAGATGAATTAGAACTTCTTGGCCAAATGCTTGAGGATGAGCTTGAACGCCAAGATTCATTTGATTTCTTTGAAGCCCACGGTTTAATTACCGCGATTAAAACAGGCCCTATCGAAATTGAATGGCCTGAAATTTATGCCATGATTTTCCCTGAAAAAACAGCGTTTAATGATGAACAACTAGAACGCGTAAAGCGCCTGCTAAGAAAGTTAAGCTATGAAATTCAAGCATGGTTGGATTATGGTGAAGATTTCCCTATTCCGTGCGATCTAACACTCCAAGTTGAAGATGATGACGAAGAAGGCGCAGCACTAGAAGCTTGGGCTGCTGGCTTTATGGCGGGAATACTGCAAAATGAAGCCGCTTGGTACGCCAAAGATGAAGAGAAAATGGCCGAATGGATTTTCCCTATTATGTACGCATCCGGTCTTTTTGCTGACGAAGCTGAAATGGCAGAGATTGATGAAGATGGCGATTTGTCAGACCAAATGTGCAATAACATGCCTCCGGCTGTTATTGAAATGTTCTTACATTTTCACGCCGCTAAAGGCTAGAGCAGCCTTAACATGAACAATAATGAGTGTTGAGAGTTTATCTAAACCTGATCACTCATTTTTTGTACACCCATTAACCGCTTAAACATTAATGGCTTTAAAGGATAGAGTCTGCCAACCAAACCTCAACCCGTCTGTTCTTATATCGACCCGATTCCCGCTCGTTAGACGCTACAGGCAACTGCCCACCATAGCCGAGAGAATTTTCAGGGTAAATACCCAGCTTAACGAGCTCTCGACGAACAGCCATCGCTCTCAACTTAGACAGCAACTGTGCACGTTGAGGTGATTTCTTTTGATCACCAAAACCAATTAGCGTCAGTTTATTATTCGTATTGTTAGTCATAAACTGGGCTAACCGCTGAACATCTCTTAAAGCACGATTATCCAATTGAGCACTGCCTTCCTTGAACCGAAAATTTACCGTTAAGCGATACCCAGAAGGCGTCATTCCTTGAAAGTCTTCAGGTAGATCGCGGTAAGAAGCAGGAACAACCGCTTCAATATGTTGAGCAATAAAGCCATTATCGGCAACTGTAGACTGGCCTATAACACCCTCAACAAAGGTCATAAATTCTTTTACCGCAGCATTCTTCGGTTCGTCATCCGTATAAAAATACAAGCGTCTTGAAAGTGCATAATCTTCAGTGGCGATACTCAGTTTATTAGGCTTAAGCGCTTTACCAAAACCATCCGATACCGAAATCAATTTAGCCCGTCGAACCGAAGGCAATCCGACAAAGCCAATACCATTAATATCGCTACTGACCTCATCAGACAATTCATCGTTGGCTTCGAAACGCTTTGCTCTCGCATCCAGTGTGAATTGCTTGCCTAAGACCATGCGTTTAAAGCTATCCCACGTCCCCGATTTATCGTCGCGGCTATACAAGTTGATCTTACCCAGCCGCCCTCCTAACTGAGACCAATCATCAATCTCACCAGAGAAAATTTGTCCCAATTGTTGCACGCTTAAACGCTGAATAGGATTTTTAGCATGAATAATAATGGCTAAGCCATCAATACCAATAATGTGTTCAGAACGTTTATCCGTTAAATCAGCAAAATCTGATAACGCATTGACCTCCTTTGTCTTAGCAGGTCTTGATGCAGCAGCGATGTCAGCGACACCTGACTTTAGTCCACTGAAACCCGTGCCACTGCCATGAGCAGCAATATCTACCGAGACCGTTTGTTTCAAATCACCCATTTTGGCTTCTATACGACTTTCATTAATACCGGTAGTCAAAAGTTCCACGTCTGTCGCACCTTTCGATAATAAGAAAGCTTTTACTAATGCAGGGGCAAGCCTAGCACCGATTGTATTGGATCCATGAATGGTAAAAAGGGGCTCAGAAAAAGCAGCAGAGGGGAAAATAAAACAGAATAAAAAAACGGAGGCAAGGCGAACACGAAAGGAACAACACGAGTTATGCATACAATAAGACACCATTTAAAGGTTATGATGGCGAACGTTACTGCATGATTGTGACATTTTTAAGACAATGTATTACAACAGATTAATTACAACAGGGTCATAACACCTAAAACAGATTAATTATTGTACGTTTTTAATATTCTTCACTGCAACTTGCTGATATTTTTTAAGCATCAACATCTTAGCCATATTACTCATTGTATAATAAGGCATATCAACAACAGCAGTATTAGCCAACCAATCCGGCAAGCTGCCACCTGAATCTGCATGAACCTGGTACGTTATCAAAACCTGACCATTTTCTGCAGGTTCAAATAACCATAATCCAGTCATATAAGAAATACGAACGTAATCATCATTTTCAGGTAATAGATCATTTACCGTACTTATTTCAACCTTCAAAGCTAACGTCTCAGGATCTTGGCTCATGACCGACAAAATAACCGCATCACGATCATTGACAGGCCAAGGTGCACCATTGATAAAATGTATCACAGTACTTAGTTCATCAACCTGCTTCAAAATTTCAAATTTCTTGCACTTATGCATCCACTTTGGCGCGGCCTCAACGTCTAACAACAACGCCGCAATGGTCGTTAACTGAGCTTTGACGAGCATCTCGCCCTTAAACTCGTTTAAGTTGGACCCCTCAATCTCACGGGTAAAAACTTTAAGATTGATGCTGGCTTCTTCTTGCTCTAATGCCCAAGCAGTGCTTTCTGAATACGCTGAGACAGAAATAAAAAAGAACAGTGAGGCAATAAAAAAACGCATAAACTCTGTACCAAGTAATTTTAAATCGAAGCACTTTACAGGCTCTTTTCAGTCTTGCACAGGTGCTATTTAGCCAGTAGAGTTAATGACCTGCTTATTCTCCTCCTTTGCAATTCGGCGATACCTTGCTTGTATTACCTGCGGCTTCCCACTCCGCAAGCGTGAATAAATGCAACGCAATAGCATGTACTTCCCCCGCCAACTCATCCGCTAACACCTTATACACCATTTGATGACGCGCGACGGGACGCTTCCCTTCAAATTGCTCACTGACTAAAGTGACATTAAAGTGAGAATCCGCAGCGGGCCCAGAGTGCATGTGGCTCTCATTCAAGAGAATCAATTCCTGTGGTGTAAAGGCTTGCTCAATTTTGCTACGAATCCGCTGATCCATTGTCATATCCTGTCTATTTTTCATAAATATTACTGCCTCTTTTGGGTGGCTCAGATATACTAGCGTTATCATATTGCACGTCGAGTAAAACTCGGTATTGTATACGTATTAAATTTAAAAAACGGACCTTGAACTATGCAAGCGCCAGAGTTGACCAATACCCAAACCCTTATTGACCGCTATTATACCGAAGAGAAGACTAAAAAAGCTCAAGCTTTAACACGCGCTTCATTAAATTTGCAGCTAGATGCAAATGATTTAGCCATGTTGAATACGATTGCTAAGCGCTTTGGAAAATCTCGCGACGATTTAGCAAAAGACGTATTGAGCCATGCTCTTATAGACTTACTGACCCAGTTGGAACCGGGCGAACGTAAACTTATTGCCCGTGATGCCGATGAAATGGGTACATCGATGTCTCGTGAAATCGCAGAAGAGAATGGCCTAAAAGACGTGGAACATAAACCCAATGTTTGGACGGGTCATGAGCGCAATATCGCTAAAATTGAAAAAAAACGTGCGAGAAAATTAGAAGAAGCCCACAAAGTAGATAAGAAAAATCAAACATCAGCAGATTTCAAAGAAGAAGTCACCGCAAGCCACGAAGAATCAGCGCAAACCTCTTATTCAACCGCAGCGGAACCCGTATCCCTAACAGAAGAATCTGACACTGAAGCTCAGGACCTTGAAGCCGTAGATAATGAGACTGAGACTGAGACTCAAAATCTTGATTCTGCAGAAGCTAACGATGACGCGGATTTAGAATCAACAACTGAAGATACCTCCAATACCACTCACGAAGAACAAAAGCCTGCATTTTCTTAAGCATTTGTTGCTAACGTCAGATGCCTTATAACGTATAAGGCATCGACTCATTCTAAATACGTCTGCTTCATAGACCTATTCCTCACCTAAGATTTTACTGGAAAAACATTTTTATGGCCATTAATTGGTTCCCTGGGCACATGAACAGAGCCCGCAATCAAATCGAAGAAGCCATGCCTGATATCGACTTGGTTGTAGAGGTTTTGGACTCTCGCTTACCTTACTCCAGTACAAACCCACTCGTAGACGAACTTCGTGAAGGCAAACCTTGCATCAAAGTGCTTAACAAAGCCGATTTATCCGATCCTAAAACCACTAAGTTATGGATTGCACACTTTGAGAAACAGGAAAGTACTCACGCCCTCGCGTTAGTCGCAGAAGATCATAAACAAAGCCAAAAGCTTATTCAGTTGGTTAAAAACATTGTCGATCAAAGCGATGATAAAAAGACCAACATTCGTGTCATGATCATGGGCATTCCCAACGTTGGTAAATCGACCCTCATCAACTCCTTAGCAGGACGCTACATTGCCAATACCGGCGATGAGCCTGCGGTAACAAAACGTCAGCAGATGATTGATTTGAAAAACGGTGTGGTATTAAGCGATACCCCTGGAATTTTATGGCCTAAATTTGAAAACTTTCACAGTGGCTACCGCTTAGCCACCAGTGGAGCTATTAAAAACACCGCCATGGAATATGAAGATGTCGCCATGTACGCACTAGAGTATCTTGCTAAAGCTTATCCAGACGCGCTGAAGGCTCGATATAAATTGGACGTTCTACCAGAGTCAGGCGAAGGCCTACTCGAAATCGTTGCTCGTAAACGCGGCTGCATTCGCAGTGGTGGACGAGTTGATTTACACAAGGCGGGTGAGATTGTCTTACATGATTTCCGCTCAGGAAAAATTGGTTTATTAAGCCTAGAAACCCCTGAAATGATGGTTGCAGAAGAAATCATCGCAGAGGAACTTAAATTGGCTAAGGAGCTCGCTAAGGCTGAGAGAAAACGTTTAGCCCTAAAAGGAAAACGCTTCCAAACGCCTAAAAAAGAAAGACCGAAAAACACCCCACCGCAATAGATTTTTAAAAGACATTTATTTACCCGCATGACTCAGTCATGTAGGTAAATAATGATCACCATAGAATAAGAGTTTATCTTGATACTGAGCAAGCGATTAACGCAAATAGAAGCACTGATAACCTCAGAATATACGCATATTTGGGATACGTGTTGTGATCATGGATATTTAGGCGAAAGCTTAATATCTCATCAAAAAGCGCCCAATATACACCTAGTCGATATTGTGCCTAAAATAAT
>JBNMOT010000053.1:0-20579 GCA_051275515.1 Oleispira sp.
AAGGTATTAGTAGTCCATAACGTTAGACTAGCAGCCCTGTGATGAGTGTCGTATTAAAGTTTTTTTAACTCTTCCCTAACGTTAAGTGTTAATTGGAAGAGCGGTATATATTAATTATTTATTTTTAGACAGACAGTTAATATTTTATCCTTATAAAAATCAATTGTTTTATTTTCATAATATAACTCTAGTGATAATATGGTAGTCAATAAAGCAGTAACTACTTTATATTATTGAATAATGATGTACTTCATAATAAGGATTAATGATGAAGCGCAATGACCTTGTTGAAGAGTTGTATCGTTGTATTCGCCAACAGGATGTTGAGTGTTTTAAGCAACTTTGTTCGCCCTCTATTATCTGGCAACAAAACAGTGGCTTCCCTAGAGGCGGCACCAATCAAAGCCCTGCCGCTGTTTTAAATAAGATTTATAAAACGCTCAACTACGATTGGGAACACTGGCGTTTTGTGATTGATCGTGTTTTAGACGCCGGTGATGATCTTGTTGTTCTGGGTTATTTTAATGGCAGTAATCGAGAAAATAGTCAGCGTTTTGAATTAGCTGCATCCCATATTTATAGTTTTGGTGAGGGCAAAATTATTAAGTTTCAGCAGTTCATTGATGAATCAGTAGAAGTTTATAAAGAAAGTACTGTAAAAATCGCAGGATGAATGTGAGTTTTTAGTAAATTAAAAAAGGAGACTTGGTGTCTCCTTTTTTAATTTACTATTTTATCAAAACGGTATTTAATAATCATCTTTTCTGCTTACTTTTCAATTACTTTTTACTTACTTTATGCTTACTATTGTTAAGTATGTTGGCAGTATGTTGAATTTTTTTAACCATAGACGTTAAGCCATTACCTCGGGTAGGGCTTAAGTGTTTTACAAGGTCTACTTGGGTAAAAAAATTATCAATATCAAACGCTTGGATTTCTGCTGGCGTTTTATTGTTGTAGGCACTCAGTACCATTGCCAATAAACCCCGCACTATGTGGGCATCGGAATCAACTTCAAAAAACAGTTTGCCATCAATTACAGCAGAATCAATCCATACTTGGCTTTGACATCCACGTAGCAAAAATTCTTCTGTTTTTTTACTATCATCTATGGGGGGTAATTGCTTACCGAGATCGATGATGTATTTATAGCGTTCTTCCCAATCGTCAAAAAAGCTTAATGTCTCTAAAACTTCTTCAGGAGTAATCTTTGTGCCAAACGGGCTTAGTGTTATGTCAGTCATTGTATTTCCAGATTTTTACGATTAGGTTAAAGGCTTTGTACGAACGTCTTAATTCGTTCAGCTGCTTCGATGCACTCTTCAACGCTCGCGACCAAGGCTAACCGCACGCGATTTTTACCCGGATTGATGCCATCGACAGTCCGCGACAAGTAAGAGCCCGGTAATACCGTGACATGCTGTTGAGCATACAGCTGCTGAGCAAACTGTTCTTCGTCCATTTCTGTTTTGGCCCAAAGGTAGAAACTGGCATCGGTTTGCTTAACGTCAATTTTCCCTGCCAAACTTGGATCATTTAGAATGTTAATCACCGCTTTAAATTTTAAGCTGTATTGACGACGGTTTTCTTTCACGTGCTCTTCGTCATTCCATGCAGCAGCGCTGGCAAGTTGCGTCTGAATCGGCATAGCGCATCCATGGTAGGTACGATATAACAAGAAGGGCTGTAACAGGTTCGCATCCCCAGCAATAAAGCCAGAGCGTAAACCAGGAAGGTTAGAGCGTTTAGACAGCGAATGAAAAACGACACAGCGGTCATAGTCATAGCGTCCAATGCTCTCACACGCCTGCAGTAAGCCTATGGGTGCAGAATTATCTTCGACATAAATTTCTGAGTAGCATTCATCAGAGGCAATTATAAAGTCGTGCTTATCAGCCAAGGCGATTAACGCTGTTAGGGTTTCTAAATCAAGAACTGCACCGGTTGGGTTACCCGGTGAGCATAGGAATAATAGTTGGCATTGTTCCCAAACGTCATCGCTTACGGCGTCAAAATCGGGGTTGAATCCTTTTTCTTCTAAACAAGGTAAAAAGTGAGGCTGCGCACCTGCAAGATACGCTGCGCCTTCATAAATTTGATAAAACGGGTTTGGGCTTACGACTAGACCCTTTTTATTACGATCTATAACGGCTTGGGTAAAGGCGAAAATTGCTTCTCTGGTGCCATTTACGGGCAAGATTTGTTGTTCGCTGCTCATGTGTGTTAAATCAAAACGTTTTTTTAGCCATTGCGCGATAGTGACACGTAATTCCGGCAATCCCTTCGTCGTTGGGTAGTTTTCGACTCTCGATATATTATCTTTTAGGCATTGGGTTACAAAGGTTGGCGCCGGATGTTTAGGTTCACCAATAGACAGTGCTATAGGCGATAAAGCGTTATTAGGTGTCACTTGTGCTTTTAATGCTGTTAGCTTTTCAAATGGGTAAGGCTGTAATTTTTGTAAATCTGGATTCATGGTGCGACCTAATTCAATGCGAAATATAGTAAAGAACGCACTATTATACCTAATATTGATCAGCTTTCAGCTATCCGCTTATTCTCATGAAAAATTAATACTCAGGGAGTTCTCTTACCATTCAATATTGTCAGAGTCGGGTTATAAATCGACAGTAATATCTTTCCTGCTGAGCGCGCTCAAACTTTAGCACGTCGAATATCTATGCATTTCTGCCTGTGCTATCACTGCCATACTCAATAATAAAGGTCTCGTATTAAGATTATTCTTGGTTTCGGCTGCGTTCAGCGGGGACATAAAGTTGAGTCATTAAGTATTCACGAAAGGATTGATCATAAGGCTGTGCATTAACCGCAATTCGCATACACGCTAACCAAGCGTCTCGTTCGGCATGACCAATCGCTAAATGACGGTGAGCAACGGGAATACGTATAGGTCCATATTTGTCACTGAATAATGTTGGGCCGCCTAACCAGCCGGTTAGAAAGCGTGTCAATTTATCGCGTGATTCTGTTAAATCAGAGTTGTGCATGCCCCGTATAGGGCGTGCCTGAGGCAATGTTTCCATGGCATCATAAAAAGCATCAACCAGTTTTTTAATCCCTTCGAAACCGCCAGCAGCGTTAAAAGAGGCGTCACCTTGACCATAATCAGATGAGTTAATTTCGTTGTTCATGAAAATACCTAAGTGCTCATATTGTCAGCCGGTATTTTATCATCCTTTGCAGACTCTTCAGTATCTACTAGCAATATATTTTCATCACTAATGGCGAGTTTGGGCTTCTCCCCAACAGGTTTTAATAAATGGTAGCCGTATGAACTGCTAATAGGCCCGGTATAGCTTTGCTGGTCGCTCACTACGGCAAGGGCTTCAATAATGGAGATAGGAAGCTCATCTTGCGGGTGATAGCCTGCAAAACCACCTTGTTGGGCAGAAGGGCAAGCCGAGTATTCGCGCGCGAGTTCAGCGAAATCTGCGCCTATGTCTAGTTCTTTTGCTAGATCATCTGCTAATAGGGGGCTTTTTAATAAGATATGGTGCAGTGTAATGGTATGCATTAGTGGGCTATCCGAATATTCCTTAACGTTATAATAATGATAGCTTAGTTTTTTCTTTTTACTTCTGATCTGGCTGCTGTAGTTGTTGATCAGCGTAACGGGCTAAGCATTGGCCTGAAGCAATAGAAATCAAGCAATAAACCGTAAACCAATAAAAACCATCATGCAGGCTAGACTGCAGTTCGGCCGTTGCTTGTGCAGTAAAGAACGCAACTAAGATGGCAACAACAAAAACATCAGCCATCGACCATTTGCTGACAATTGATATTAACTGCCAGCGCCAGCGAGTAGGGTTTAACCAGGTCCAGATAATTAATAAACCTTTAGTGACCGGCAGGATGACACTGAAAGTAATCACCATTAATGCAACCGCCGCGTAACCAGCCTCTTCTAAACTGAGGACCGTTTCCCAGATACTGCGGGTTTCTTCGAAAATAGTACTTTTTAAACCAAATAAATTTACAGAGGCTTTGATCGTCATGATCGGCTCAGTAACTCCCGGATAAAGAAAAAAGAAACTAACCGCCGTTAGCATCAATCCTATACGTGGCAGCCAGTTTGCATTTTGCCATGTGGCTGATGCGAGCTGCCACGGTTTCAATATGACCTTTAGCATTTAGTTTTCTGGCAGCATAACATTGAGTTCAAGAACGGATGCCGTGCCTTGCTGTTCAAGGTTAACCTGTACTTGATCATCAGAGATAGCAATATACTTTCGAATAACCGCGAGTAACTCTTGCTGCATTTTCGGCAAATAATCGGGGGCACGGCTGTTAACGCGGTCGTGGGCAACCAAAATCTGTAAGCGTTCTTTTGCAATGCTCGCAGTACTAGTTTGTTCTTTTTTGAAATAATCCATTAAGCTCATGATCAACCTCCAAATACACGTTTAAGGAAGCCTTTTCTTTCGGCTTCTAAGAAACGATGCGGGCGTTCTTCACCAAGATAACGAGCAACGGCGTCCTCATAAGCTTGGCCTGCATCACTGTCGTTATCATGAATAACAGGTACCCCTTGGTTAGAAGCTTTTAATACCGCTTGTGACTCTGGAATAACGCCCAACAAGGGTACTGCTAAAATTTCCACGACGTCTTCAACCGATAACATTTCACCATCGGCAACACGGGTAGGGTTGTAACGAGTGAGCAATAAGTGCTCTTTAACGCGCTTGCCTTGTTCTGCTAAGCGAGATTTACTTTGCAAAATACCCAGGATTCTATCGCTATCACGTACCGATGATACTTCTGGGTTGGTAACAATAATGGCTTCTTCAGCGAAGTAGAGCGCCATTTGTGCGCCTGTTTCGATGCCTGCTGGGGAATCACAAATGATATACTCAAAATCTTTCGCCAGTTCATCAAGCACGGCTTGAACTGCACTCTTATCAAGCGCATCTTTGTCGCGTGTTTGAGACGCGGGCAATATATAAAGGTTATCTAAACGCTTATCTTTGATTAAAGCCTGTCTTAAGCTCGCTTCTTTATGAATAACGTTGACGAAATCATAAACAACACGGCGTTCACAGCCCATCACTAGATCTAGATTACGTAAACCTACATCAAAGTCGATGACGACTGTTTTATGCCCTTTTAAAGCTAAACCAGTTGAAATTGCAGCACTGGTGGTGGTTTTACCCACGCCCCCTTTACCAGAGGTTATGACAATTATCTTAGCCAAAGTTAACATTCTCCTACAGAAATTTTCAAAACGCAGTATTCATTAAAGCGAGTGTATGTTCAAGCGCCCATCATCAAGTTGTATGAGGCTTGGTTGAGTACAATGCTGCTCGCTACTTTCAAATAGTTTATATTCTCCGGCAATAGCGACTAATTCAGCTTCAAGGGATGAGCAGCTAATCGTTGCTTCAGTATCTCCTTTAATGCCTGCTAAAGCTCGTCCTCTTAACGGTCCGTAAATATGGATGCTTCCGCCCGCTAATACTTCGGCGCCGGTGCTAACGAGACCAAAAATAACCAAATCGCCTACGGCGGTGAGTTGCTGCCCTGAGCGAACAGGAAACTTATGAACCGTGGTTTTAGCGCGCGGTTCATTAACAACAGATGGTGATTCCACGATCGTTGTTGCTATGGGTATATTTTCTGTTGGTTTTATTCGAGAGGGCTTGCTGTTAGCCTTGCCAAAATCCGCAAGTTCAAGTTGTTCTAATAACTCATGATGTTCTTCTTGAGCATTGCGCACACCAATAGGTAGCATGCCGAATTCATGGCAGGTTAGATAAAGAGACGGTAAATCAATTTTCTCAGCCAATTCAATAAAATCAAAAATACAAGGAAGGCGGACAAACATTTTAGGTGCTTGTTCAACCTTCGCTTTTAATTCTTGTTGAATCTGAGCAAGATTATTGCTCTGAATCAATAGGGTGGTAATAGGATTTAAACCTGCTTTTAGATTAAACGAGGCCATTAGTGTTGCGTCTTTAGCTTTAAAGGGAAGTGATCAAAACAAATGTCTGCGAGCCCTTCCTTTAATACTCTGCGTAAATTGTGGTGGTTGTCGACGTCTGGTGTCGCTAATACGTCGCGGTAATGTTGACCAAAACAGCAGAGAGCTTGTTGTTTAGAGAGCTCTAATAATTGAGCCAAGGCAAATACTTTACAAGAACCTTGGTTTTGTTCGGCGCTGTTTTCAATACCGCCGTTATTAAAGCCGCTCGGTAAAAAACTATAATGTATCTCTATAAACGCGAGAGTCGTTTCAAACTGGAATTCGTTGCGTGTTAGCTGATGTAAAAAATCGATTTTAGCTTGTTGGAACGGTGACATGATGACAAATCCTTTCAAATGGCTACAAGGCTACCACCTGCTATTGCTGAGTGTCACTCTGAATATCAGAAAAATCACGATGTTTGTATTATCAATACTAAAATATTAAAGAAAGTTGGTTAAAAGTCGGACATTTAAGGGTTATTTTTGAGGAGGCCGTTTAATTATGTCTTAAACTTCTTATGACGGCGTATTCGTGAAATTTCACGGACTATTCAAGCAGTAGAGTGCAGCATTGTTACTACACCGTAAAGGTGATTTTCAAAGCGAAGGGATTATATCTTTTGGGTGCGAGTATAGAATTATGATCATGGAAACGCTGGCAATGTGCAGACGTTTTGACCTTATTAACCTAGGAGTTATCGATGACAGCGCACGTGATTCAGTCAAAAGCGGCAGTAGCATGGGCAGCAGGTGAGCCATTAACAATTGAAGTAGTTGATGTCATGCCGCCACAGGCAGGTGAAGTGCGGGTGAAAATGGTGGCAACAGGCGTTTGTCACACCGACGCATTCACCCTTTCTGGAGATGATCCAGAAGGTCTCTTTCCAGCGATTTTAGGCCATGAAGGTGGAGGTATTGTTGAATCAATCGGCGAAGGTGTTACCAGCGTTAAAGTGGGCGATCATGTTATTCCTCTCTATACCCCTGAATGTGGCGAATGTAAGTTCTGCCTGTCAGGTAAAACCAATTTATGTCAGAAAATCCGTGAGACTCAAGGTAAAGGTTTAATGCCAGACGGCACCACGCGTTTCTCTATCAAGGGCCAACCAATTTTCCATTACATGGGAACGTCGACTTTTTCTGAGTATACCGTTTTACCAGAAATTTCCTTAGCGAAAGTTAGAAAAGATGCACCGTTAAAAGAAGTTTGCCTACTGGGTTGTGGCGTCACGACGGGTATTGGCGCGGTAATGAATACCGCTAACGTTGAAGAAGGTGCCGTTGTGGCTATCTTCGGTCTTGGCGGAATCGGTCTGTCGGCCATTATTGGCGCAACAATGGCGAAAGCCAGTCGTATCATTGCGATTGATATTAACGACAGCAAGTTTGATCTCGCGCGTAAACTAGGCGCAACGGATTGCATCAATCCAAAAGATTATGGCGATAAGCCGATTCACGAAGTGATCGTTGAACTAACCGAGGGTGGCGTTGATTATTCGTTTGAATGTGTGGGTAATGTGCACCTAATGCGCAGTGCGCTTGAGTGCTGTCATAAAGGTTGGGGAGAATCCATTGTGATTGGTGTTGCGGGTGCTGGCCAAGAGATTTCTACTCGCCCATTCCAGTTAGTGACGGGACGAGTCTGGAAAGGTTCTGCTTTTGGGGGTGTTAAAGGCCGTACAGAGTTGCCTGAATACGTAAACCGTTACATGGCGGGCGAGTTTAAGTTGGATGACTTTATCACCCATACCATGAGCCTTGAAAAAGTGAATGATGCTTTTGACTTGATGCACGCAGGTAAGAGTATTCGTACGGTCATTCATTTTGATAAGTAGTCTTTAATAGATGACTTTGAGCCGCGGTTAACCATAATAATGGTTAACCGCGGCCCATAAATAGATTTAGAGAGCCAGATGATGAGTCTTGATAACCTGAGTAGCCATAAAAGTTTCGGTGGCTGGCATAAGCAATATAGCCATGCGTCGGTGACGTTAAATTGCACCATGCGTTTTGCTATTTTTTTACCGCCACAGGCATCAACAGGAATCAAGGTTCCGGTATTGTATTGGTTGTCTGGATTAACCTGCACTGATGAAAACTTTATGCTAAAAGCCGGTGCTCAGCGCCTAGCGGCCGAGTTAGGCATCGCCATTGTTGCTCCGGATACTAGCCCTCGTGGAGAAGGTGTTGCCGATGATGAAGGTTATGATCTTGGTCAAGGTGCAGGCTTTTATGTGAATGCGACTCAGGCTCCGTGGAATCGCCATTTTCAAATGTATGATTATGTGGTGAAAGAGCTTCCTGACGTCATTGAGTCACTGTTCCCTGTGTCTGATAAACGCGCTATTTCAGGACATTCGATGGGAGGGCATGGTGCACTCACCATTGCCTTGCGGAATCCGGCACGTTATCAGTCAGTTTCTGCTTTTAGTCCCATTAATAATCCGGTGAATTGTCCTTGGGGACAAAAAGCGTTTACCGCGTATCTCGGTAAGGATACGAGTACCTGGCGCGAGTATGATGCGAGTTTGTTGATGCGTGACGCAAAGCAGAAGGTTCCTGCGCTGGTGGACCAAGGTGAAGCCGATAATTTTTTAGCAGAGCAATTGAAGCCAGAAGGGTTAGCCGCGGCTGCGCGTGAAAATAACTACCCTTTAGAACTGCGCCGTCATGAGGGTTATGACCATAGCTATTTTTTTATTGCGACCTTTATTGAAGATCACTTACGTTTTCATGCGAGTTATTTGAGTAAACAATTTTAGTGTTGTTTAAACCGTGTGTGTGTTCAGCGCTATCGGTATTAGCCGTGGTTAACGCTAACTCAGTTGCGGATTTCAATCAGTCAGTTCTTCTGCCAAGTAATCAAGGAATAAACGCACTTTAGGCGAAAGGTGTCTGTTGTGTGGGTAAAGCGCCCAGATGCCTTCATCCGCTTCACGGTGTTGTTCTAATAATGACATTAACTCGCCACTTTCAATAAACGGCACCACATAATAATCAGGCAGTTGAACAATGCCGATACCTTTCAACGCGGCATCGACTAGACCTCGACCACTATTACAATTCAAACTACCTTTTATGCGTAAGTTGCGGACTTTTCCTCGTTCTTGAAAATGCCAATAATCAAGGGTGCCTTGCAAACAATTATGACGATCAAGTTCAGATATCGACTGTGGAATGCCGAATGTTGAAAGGTAAGCGGGTGAAGCGCAGACGTAAAGCGTACGAGAGGATAAGCGCTTTGCCATCATCGTTGAATCACTGAGTTTGCCTAGACGAATTGCAAGATCATATCCTTCATCAATGAGGTCTACTTTTAGGTTGGTCAGGTGCAGTTCAACATTAAGATCAGGATATTTTACGAGAAAATTATTCACCAAGGGGGCAATGGATCGTTCTCCATAGGTCACGGGGGCGGTGATTTTTAATTTACCGGTTGGTGTGCTGTGTAAGTTAGTAACCATTCGTTCGGCAGCATTGAGGCCATCCAGTAATGGTCGACAGTGTTGATAATAGGTCTTTCCCACCTCAGTGACAGAGACTTTGCGAGTCGTTCGATGAAATAACTTTGTCATCAATCGCGTTTCTAAAGCACTGACTTGCCGACTCACTTGGGCGGTTGATATTCCTAATTGTTTTGCCGCGGCCGTAAAACTCTGCGTTTCTGCAACGGCGACAAATTCACAGACACCTTCCCAGTTGAACATAATATTCCCATGCAGAAATGGTCGTCATGTAATGAGATAACCCAGAGTAGGTAGCTTAACAAGTTCCGCTGCGAGGGGGTAGTTTTGGGTTTGATGTGATGATTATGATCAAGGACCAAAATGAATACTTGATACTGTTATTATATCCAGTATTATTTATTGATGAGAAAAATCTTACACATCGACTGCGATTGCTTTTTTGCCGCTGTTGAAATGAGGGAAAACCCTCAGCTTTGCCATGTTCCTATTGCTATCGGTGGTCATTCTGATCGTCGCGGGGTCATTTCGACCTGTAATTATCCGGCTCGAAAATTTGGCATTCACTCTGCGATGGCGACCGCCCAAGCGCTGAAGAAATGCCCCGATCTTATTCTCTTACCGAGTAATATGGCTCTATATCGTGAAGTCTCTCAGCAAGTAATGGCGATTATTCAGCGTTACGGCATTGCCTATGAACAAGTGTCTGTGGACGAGGCTTATCTTGAGCTAGACCCCGATGATTCCGCGATTGAGGTCGGTGAAAAAATTCGTGCAGAGGTAGAAGCTAAAGTAGGCATTACGGTATCAGTAGGCGCGGCGCCCAATAAGTTTTTGGCTAAAATTGCCAGTGATTGGAATAAACCTAACGGTTTGTTTGCCGTTAAACCGCATAAAGTGGATGCTTTTGTGCAACAGCTTGAAGTGCGAAAGATCCCTGGTATTGGGCCCAAGACAGCAGCGCGATTAGCCGCAAAAGGGATCGTTCTGTGTTCTGATGCACAGCAATACAGTTTGCTTGAATTAGTTAATTTATTGGGTGGTACAGGGGTTTCGTTATTCAAGCGCTGTCGCGGTCAAGATGATCGTGCTTTAAGTCTTGATAGAATGCGAAAATCGATCAGTATTGAGCATACCTTTGCTAATGATCTGTATTTAGCAAAAGAGTTAGATGATGAAGTTGCAGTCTTGTGGGACAGGTTCTTACTGCGCACCGAAAAGGCAAATATCGATAGCCGTCAGCTTTCTCCTTTTGTAAAAGTCAAATTCAACGATTTTACCCAAACGACGTTGGCAGATCAGTTGCTTGAACCCAGTTTGGATTCCTTTCGTCAATTATTACAACAGGCGCGTCTACGCAATGACAAAAATGAAATTCAAGGTGTGCGTTTAATTGGAATAGGAGGTCGCTGCCCAGATATCAATGAGCAGCAACTGACGTTATTTTAATCACGTTATTCAGTTTATTTCTTGGCCAAGCGGTAGTAACTGGGAGGATTGCCTGTCCAGCGCTTAAAAGCTTTTCGAAAGTTAGAAGGGTCGTTGTAGCCGATGAGTGCAGCAATCTCTTCAATCGGTAGGTTTGAGGTATTTAAATACTCAATAGCCATCTCTTTTCGTACTTCATCTAAGATATTTTGATAAGAAGTGCTCACCTCTTGTAGGCTGCGACTCAGCGTTCGAGTACTGGTCGCCAAATGGCTAGCCACTTTTTCAATGGGTGGGTATTGACCTGGGTTGCTTAGCAGAATACGTCGTACTTTGGCGACGATTCCCTCTCTCGGTCCCATGCGCGTTAAAATGTCTGCACACTGTGACTCGGCCATTCTCGCAGTTGCCTCATCTGCTAACGTGGTTGGCGCATCCATTACCTGAGTATCAATTAGAATTTCAGTTCTCGGTTGATCCCAATTAACAGGGCAATCTGGAAAAAATCCTTGGTATTGTTCGGAAAATTCAGGTTTTTTTCGATTAATATTAATCGCTTTAGGTATAACATCAAGCCCGGTTAAATAACGCCCTAAACTGATGAAATTGGCTAAAAAAATATCACATATTAAGTTATAAATATTTTCAATGGGGATATAGGACGTTAAACGAATAGCAGTAATATCTTCTTGTTCAACCACTTCGAAGTTAAAAGCAGGGTCAACTAATACGTGATATTTCACGCCTAAATTAAGTGCTTGGCGCACATTTGCACAGCTTAAAATTGCATACCCGAGCATGCCAAATTGATTAATATTAATGGCATTTCCCACCTCTAGACCAAGCGTTGGTGCATCACAAAGCTTTAACATGTTATTAATTAATATAATAACTTGCCGATAGGTGAGTAAAGCCTTTGGGTCAGAGAAGGCTGCTGGGTCAATCTCTGTATTTTCAAGTAGGGAGTCTTGAGAGATGCCTTTTTTTTGCCCTATTTTTACCATAATGGCAGAAATGTTGGCAGGTACTAAGGGTTCACTTAGACTCCAAGTTCCTCTAATCACCTAGGCAATCCTTATTATTATGGTCGCTTTATTTGGAATAACGTTGATATAAATAGCGATACAATGACCGATTTTAGCGATTTACACAAGAAAGTAGTGGATAGGGGGGCGTTGCTGGCAGTACTTTATTTATTGTGGAATGGAAAGCGAGATCGGCTTAAAAATCGTTCCCAATCAATAACTTGTGTAGAGTTATGATTGCTAAGTAGATTAAGTACAATGTCATTCAGAGCTCGATCATCTTTGCGTGCAACAAAAAACACTAAGTCAGAGCGGCGCCATTCAAACTCTGCAATTTCACATTCAAAATTAGCCTGGTTGACCAGTTGGAATAATTGATAAGCATTTTCACGCTTCATTAATAGCATCCAAAACCCCAATCTTAAACGATCTAGCATGCGCCCGTGGATAGACTCTACATGAATGGTGCAAGCAAGATTATAATTTCGTTGTTGTTTTTTACACTGCATTAATAGCGCGGCTAGGTGGCGTGGTTCGTCATCATTAAGGTAATAATAGCGCCCATCAAACTCTCGGTAACACACATGAAAAGGCTGTTTTGTTTCAGGAAAGGCAAGAGTAATGTTGCGATTAAATGCATTATCAGTGTCTTGAGGAATTTGATTAGCCTGTTGTGCGCCATAACTGATTAAATCGGGAAAATCATCTTCGCATTGACTGACTTTAACGCCGTTGATCGCAATAATAGAAAGCGAGCGTGGATATTCATTTTCACTATTGATTTTTTTTAATAACTCCGCGAGTGAATGCCATTGTTGATGGCTAGAGGCTAGGCTTTCGGCAGCGGCTTTATGCACACTAATTAAGCTTAGCCAGCGATGGCAGAGATAACTTTTAGGGTTAATGTCTTCGATTGTTGGCAGTTCAATTTCTTTTACGGCATGTCGAGCATACCAGCGAGGGAATATTCGTTGAGCGATTAAATTAATGAATTGTTCTAGATCAAATCCAGAATTATCAGCATTTTTATTACTCACTTAGCCTTCCTTGGATTTTTGACTATTCTTGTATTAATTAAAACAGTTAAAGGCGTTTGCCAATGAAGCACCCTCAAACTTTACCTTCGCCTCTTAAGATAGCGGCCCAAGTTGATGCAGCTTTAGCTGCTGCAGGATTAACTGGACCTCAAGTCGAGCGTGAATCGATCCCTTTGTATCTTTCCTTTATCGAAGAAATGATCGATGCACAAGGAAAGTTAGTGTTGAATTTTCAGCACTCTTCTCCGCGTGATATCGCAAAGCAGCTTGTTAGCTGGGCTCAAGAGGAAGTTCTTAATGAACAAGGTCTTTTATCGTGCGTGGATGAGCATATTAAGGAAACGTTATTATTAACCAAAGCTCACGGTACTTTAAGTGAGATCAAACGACGTAAATTATTAAATCTTAATCAACAAATTGTTGGTTTTATTTCTCTGTTTTTCTCTCAGGCAACGATAAAGACGCGCAAGAGTGTGAAATAGTCGGTACAGGATGATTGGGATATGTCCGTTAGTTTCCTAGGCGATATAACGGAATACGGCAGATAAAGGATTTTAGAAGCAGTATTTAAGCTGCAGGGTTGTTTAGTGCACTGCCTTTGAGACTTCAGAGAGGGCGACTGTCCCAGTTGCTCTGTAATTTCCAATTCAGTTTCTTCGTTATTGCCACTATTACCATTGAATTTTAAGCGCACATGACCGTTCCATCGTGTTCAGATTTTGCAGTAGGTTCTTTGTCGATATTAGTGACGGTAACGCGTTGGCTAGACAAAAAGCCCATGCGGGTAATTAATAAAATGTTAACGAGAGGGTGATGACTCATGGGTAGCCTATCCATTGAGCATTAATGGCGG
This sequence comes from Oleispira sp., assembly GCA_051275515.1. Classification (GTDB taxonomy): domain Bacteria; phylum Pseudomonadota; class Gammaproteobacteria; order Pseudomonadales; family Oceanobacteraceae; genus Oleispira. The sequence goes on from JBNMOT010000053.1 coordinate 13,790, forward strand.
CTATTGTAATGACTCTTGCGTGAAAGGCTATTATAAACGCAGTTATTTGCTGACCTGAGAAGGCTGGCGTGCTGAAGCCATATTCTGAATAACGATGCTCATTTTATCCACTTGTTGGCGCATGCTGTAAGGAATCTCTAATTCATCAAACTTCGCTTTAAAGTTGTTCAGTAAATCTACCGCATTTATTGTACCTTTAGGTTCGGTTAACTGACGTGCGAGTGAGAGTGAGCGCATGCCATTGATATCTCCTGCGGCAATAAAACCATAATCATTCAGTTTTGTTTGCAGCTGATTTAATTGTTCGCCATCCAGTGCCGTAACGTCAAATTCTTGTGATAGGTATTCTAGATAGCTAGCACGTTCAGAGAGGTGTAATTCTTTTGGTAGTGGTTCTTTTCCTTGTTGCGGTAAAACCGACTTAATGCCCGCCGTTTCTGTCTTTGAGGTATCTTGAGTTTTATTTTGCGAACTGCTTTGAGCGCTAAAAGGCTGGTTTTGCATGTAACTACTAAGACGGTCTAGAATCATAGCGCAGCTCCTAATAAGTCAGTTATTTCGAAATTATGGTCAGGTTATCGAATAAATGCAGAAGCCGTGCCAAATAGCAGTAAATACTAATTTAAGGTTAATTCAGCGTTAGAACTTCCAACTGACCATTAAGTTAGTACCTGAAGCGGCAATAAATATACCCTGCTGCGCTATTTTTGCCGTTTTAGTTGAATAATTACGATTTGATCGGTCTGTTGAGCCGCCATCATAAACTACGTCCAAGCCGGCTAAACCAGTCACTAACCCTGCTAGTAGGCGATTGATCCAGCTCTGCTTTCGTGCTGCAGTTGATAGCTGAAGTGATGGTTTGTTCCTTTTTATTCTTTCTTTATCTGTACTATGATCTCATTTTAATCAGAAGCTCGATAAACATAGTTAGTCATTAGTGGTGAATGGATCACCCTAAAGTATTAAAAATGATTGGTGATACGTTTGTTTTGCAAAAAAAGTGTAGTTATTATTCAGGTTTGACCCATAATGTCAGTATTGTTTAAAGATATTGTATAGTTAGGGGCAATATAATGCAGTTGTCAGAGTCATTAGTGGCCTTAGAACAAGGTAGTGTTGTTAAGTATAAAGGCCGAAAAACGAGCCGCGCGGGCAGTGAGCAGCGACGTCGTTTGATTTTAGAAGCGTCTCTTAGGATTGTTGTTCGCGAGGGTGTGCGCGGAATACGTCATCGCGCTGTTGCTAAAGAAGCCGAAGTGCCTTTGGCGGCGACTACTTATTATTTTAAAGATATTCAAGAGCTCATCAACGATACGTTTACCTTGCATGCTGAACAGTCACTTAACGTGGTGAATCAGTTTTCAAAAAGTCTCTTCGTGCCGTTAATTGATGGTGGTGGTCAATCATTTATTGAGGCAATAAATAGTACTGAGGATATGTCAGCAGTAATTGTCGACAACATGACGCAGTACATTGTCGAACAAATTACACACCATAGAGATGCGTTAATTGCTGAACAAGCTTTTCGTTATGAATCTATTTTAAGTCCTCATTTATGTCAGTTAGGCCAAGTACATAAATTGGCACTTATGCAAACATTTACCGATGTATTAACCATAGTACATTCGCCAAATCCTAAAGAGGATGCGACGATTATGATTTCTGTAATACACCGAATTGAATATGAAGGATTATTGGTCGATCCTGAAGCGCTAGATAAAGAGGCGATTCGCGCAACACTCTTGCGTCAATTAACGTTAATACTTAACTCTCGGCGGAAGGATTGATTTTGTTGTTCCATGCGTCTTTAAAAGCCTTCATTATTGAGGGTTTTTTTATGTCTCAATAATCGTATCGATAACCCTATCTGCAACTGCCAGGCTTGATGTCAGCCCCGGGCTTTCGATACCGAATAAGTTAATTAAGCCCAACACATTATGCTCTTTAAACGTTTGAATTATAAAGTCTGCTGCACTTTCAGTAGGCCCGGTTAATTTAGGACGAATACCGCAATAACTGGGTATGAGTTTCTCGGCATCAAGATTGGGAAAGTAGCGCTTTATGGCCTGAATAAAATGCTTTTTACGCGGCTCATTCGTTGAATAATCCAATGTTTTAATAAACTCAACATCAGGTCCAAATCTTACTTGTCCGGATAGGTCGAGGGTCGCGTGTATTCCTAAGCCCGCGGTATTTTGATTGGGTATGGGATAAATGAGGTGAGAAAAAGGCGCTTTGCCTTGGTAGCTATAATACTGGCCTCGGCAAAGGTGATATTCAGGAATTAACGAGCGTAAACGATCAGAAGTGTCTGTTATTGCCATATTGATTGCGCTAATTCTTTTTGCCACATCCGGAGCATGCAGCCCAGCGCTATTAATAAGTTGCTGACAGGTGAAACTAAAAGGGCCATCGGCCGTATTAACCTGAACATTAAAACCATGAGTATTTTCTTCGGCATTCAAAAATTGTGTATTGGGACTGTATAAAACACCTTGCTGCTCTGCAAGTCTTAGCAAGGTTTGCATGAATTGGTGGCTATCGATAATTCCGGTATTAGGCGATATTAATGCGGCTTTTGCCTTAATATTAGGCTCGAGGTTATGGCAATCTTTTTGACTTAATAGAGTAAGACTAACGTTATTTTTGTGTGCATTATGGTGTAAACGTTCTAATTCATCAATGTCACTATCGTTGCTAGCAATGATCAATTTGCCAATGCGTTTATAAGGTACTGCGTAATCTTGGCAAAACTGATACAGCTGCTTAGCACCGTTAAGACAAAGCTCGGCTTTCAAACTATTTTCTGGATAGTAAATTCCTGCATGAATCACTTCGCTATTACGACTGCTGGTTTCAGTGCCAAATTGGTGATGAGATTCAATCAATAGAATTTTCGTGTGTGGCAAGCGTTGGCTAAGCTTAAAGGCGATAGCAAGGCCGATGACGCCCGCACCGATAATACAATGATCAAAATTTTCCATAAAGTTGGCGATCTTTTAATACCAAGGTAGAGTGATTGTAAACCGCCATGCTAAAAAGGAAAGCACTGTGAAAAAGTGTCGGGAGAATCAGACGTGGTCAATAAATTAAGAGAAGGGCTTACAAGTGTTAAAAGAATCTATTTGGGTGCGCAGCTTATTAACGATTGAACGCTTGGGGAATCGCTTACCGGCGCCTGCTTTGTTATTTTTCTATTTAATTATGGCGATCATTATTATTTCTGCGCTGTGCCAGGTGCTGGTAGTGGAAGGTATTCACCCTTCGACTAAAGAAGTGCTGCAGGTTAACTCGTTATTATCGTTTGATGCGCTGCGCTGGTGGTTACAAAATGCCGTCAAAAACTTCATAACCTTTGCCCCTGTCGGCCCTGTGTTAGTGGTTATGCTGGGATTGGGTATTGCTGAACACAGTGGCTTTTTATCAGCTTTATTACGGCGCTTATTACACGGTTTACCCGCGAGTGCATTAACGTTGGGTACCGTGATGATTGGTGTCTTGTCGAGCATTGCGGTCGATGCCGGTTATGTCGTGGCCATTCCATTGAGTGGCATTATCTTCTCTTTAGCAGGGCGTTCACCTCTGGTGGGCATCGTGGCGTGTTTTGCCGGGGTTTCCGGTGGCTTCAGCGCCAATTTAATGGTTGGGCCAGTGGATGCAATTTTAGCGGGAATCAGCAGTGAAGCCGCCCAATTAATTGATGCTGAATACCAAGTCAGTCCACTAGCAAACTATTATTTTATGATTGCCTCCACGTTTGTGATCAGTATCGTCGCAACGTTTGTGACCCATAAATGGGTAGAACCCGCATTAACGAAAATGCCTTTAACTTATTTAAAACAAAAAGATGATCAGCGTTTAATACTCACCCCTCGGGAGAATAAAGCGCTTAAAATTTCTGTCAGTGTTTTGCTATTTTTCATGCTGTTGATTGCCGCGATGGTCATCCCGGAAGCGGGCGTGTTAAGAGATGCTGACACAGGCAGCATTGTGCGCTCACCGTTTATGTCTGGGCTGGTGGTATTAATCGCTATTTTAGCGGGGGTCGGTGGCGTTGTTTACGGCAGAATGAGCGGTGTCTATCAACGCTATGATCAGGTTGTAGAAGGCATGGAGGGGGCAATGAAAACATTGGCGGGTTATCTAGTGCTTATGTTTTTTGCGGCTCAATTCGTCAGTCTTTTTAGCTGGAGTAACCTGGGTGCTGTATTGGCCGTGAACGGGGCGGGGTTTTTACAAGACTTACAGCTGCCTATGTTATTAAACTTAGTCCTATTCGTTTTTATGGCGGCTTCTATTAATTTGGTTGTGGGCAGTGCTTCAGCGAAGTGGGCGGTATTAGCCCCTGTTTTTGTACCCATGCTTATGCTGAATGGCATTCCCCCAGAGGTCACTCAGACGGCTTACCGTATTGGTGACTCAAGCACGAATATTATAACGCCATTAATGCCGTATTTTCCGTTAGTGGTCGCATTGATGCAGCGCTATGTGAGTAATGTGGGTGTGGGCACCTTGGTTGCGCTGATGTTGCCTTATTCCATCGCATTCCTATTGGTTTGGTCGGTCATGCTGGCAATTTGGGTCGGTATTGGCTGGCCATTAGGGCCTTTATGAAGTCCCTACCTTTACTGAGAGGCTTGTTAGGCATAAAAACAATAGAAAAATAAACCGGTTAACAGGTTTATTTTGAAGCGCATAGTTTGTATCAACCCCGAAATGTTATTATTATTAGACATTATAATGATACAAAAAATATTAAGATAACTGTGATTTTTATTTAACTTAACGGTATTCATTGTAGGTATTTGGCGAGTATTGACTGTTTTGAATAGTTAATATACGGTCGATTTTTAAGAGTGTCGTTAGAGGTACAATTATGACAACAGAACAATTTGAAACGTGGTCACTTTATATTGGTATTACAGTGCTGATTTCTTTCATGTTCTTCATTATTTATGACTTGGGTAAAAAATCAGAGGCAGGAAAGTTTGGTAATTTTATTCTGTTTCTAGCCTTAGGTTTAGGCATGGTTGGATTTCTAATGAAACTCTTTCTGCAGTATTTCTTAGAGTAGTTTGAGTAAGCTATCAAGTGCTAGCAATCGATTCATCTGCTTTGGCGACGACTTCGTAATCGTTCAAGTCGTTTATACTGTGTAAGTAAGGCTAACGATTAAAAATTTACTGACACGTTTAGTCTGATCCAGTTTTATCGAATAATTTCTCTTCGCCTCCTTTCTTAACACCTTGCCATGCACTATCCGTTGTATTTTGTATTTCTTTTAGTTTTACAAAGGCCTCATCCCGCTGTTTTTTAAGCGCACCTATTTTTGTTTGGTACTGTCTGTTAGTCCAGAACAGGTATTTTTAGCTTTTTTCTATTTCATCAATGTCATTACTCCATTCATCAATTTTTGCTTTCATTGTGTCCACATGCTTTTGACGTTCGCTCTTATTCATTATCCTTATTAAGTTGGATCTGCTCACACTTTTTGGAAGGGCGTAGCTTCTGTGATGATAACTATGTGTTGCCAATGAATTGCCTGGCGTGGTGACGGAGTTATTGTTCGAATCGGACCAAGGTGTCAGTAAAGGCAGATATTCTGCTGCGCGCTGAACAGCGATAGCGAACAAGCCGTTCTGACAACCCGCCGGGCTGAGGCACAACTTGAGTTGATTATTGCTACATTATTTGGCGTATTATGTCTTGTGGCAATTACTTCAAAGCAAAGAAAAAATTCTCAATAAAATGTCATAGGTTAGCTTAAATATTTAAATTTTTATTAATATTTTAATCAAACCTTGTTTGCCGCTGATCGTGTTCCTGAGATTATTCAGCAAGCGTGTAACAGCGCGTTGAGTGAAAAGGGGGTTGCTTATATTGCGCTGCCAACGGATGTTGCCACCGAGAACGTAGAAGCAGTCAGTACAGGTCATCCAATAGCGGACACTGAAACGGAAAATACTAGACCTTTAGTATCCGCATTAAATAATGCGCTTAGCTTCATTCAGCAAGCCGAAAAAATTGTTGTTCTAGCGGGTATTGGTGCTATTCCGGCGCGTCAACCGTTGCTGATTTCACTGGTGATGCTCGGTACCGACTTTCCTTATGGATTTAAACACTGGACTTCTAAGTTCAGCGAATTTTACCCTACAGTTATTGCGATACGCATCCACTATCTAGCGGGTGTTTAGTATCTTTAAAGTTTGCTCAAGTCTTTCTATGGGCCGAGTCATTTCCAGTATTTTCTGTTTAAATTCAGACTCTATCCCCAGCAGGCCCATCACCGAAAAACTGAACCTTTCAGCAGGCATATTTTGCCAGTAATCGTTCTTCAGCGCTTCTTGGTATTCGGAGTCGCCGTAAGTCAACATGAGCAGACGCTGCAAGATTTTCTCTTGAGCCTGTTTCAGCATGACCTTATTGTCGTCAGTCGCTGGCTGATCGGGCCACTCTTCACAAGACCATATATTGAATGGCAGAGTCTGTACCTCATTGTGAAGCTTTAGCCGAATATTAGTGTCCACCTCAATCGCCATTCTCCCGTCCTCAAACTCTTCCAATAAAGTGACTGGGCCAGCGGAGAAAATATTACAGGGTTTGTGGGTAGCTCGGTTAGAATTCAACACCTTCTCGATGCTTTGTTCATTATCGGGGGCGTGTATAACTTTTTCAGTATGACAGATCCCCATGAGTAATTGATTGTCTAGGCAATATTTAACCATTTGCCGATAGCGAGGTTCAAAAACGTGCAGTGGGCAGGGTACTCCGGGAAAAGTGACCGAATTAG
>JBNMOT010000054.1:0-20495 GCA_051275515.1 Oleispira sp.
TTAGTAAGTTATTTGACGAGAAACCATTAAAAAAGAGAGAGAAATTACAAAAAAAGTGATTTTTATAATATTTCTTACTCTTTTAACAATATTTTACACTTAAATATAAGCGCTTTGCTCATGACAAAAAACGTCACTTCCCCCCCAATAACTCAAATAAATAACAATATCTGTCGTTATTAACGCTTATATTGAACAACCATTCACTATTACGACAATATTCAGGCGCCTAATGTAAAATCTCAATAAATTTAGAGCGCTAAAGTCCTGACAGTAACCATAGATTTAACTTACTCAAAATTGACGCGAATAAGGAGACACCTTACAATCTAACGAATAGTAATTAGACGGATTGAAACAAGCGTGCCATTAACCCACTTTAACATCAGACGGAGAAATGATTTATACGAACCTTGTATAAATATTTGTGCTCGCCTCACGTTATTGGGTAAACACTTGATAGCTGGATTTTTAGCCATTTTCATGATCAATTTTTCAGCCAGTGCTGAAGACATCATTTTACGCCATAGTTTTGCGGGAAATATTTCTTTTGAGTTAACCGGCAATTCCCAACGGTTTACATCCAACGATAATGGCTTGAACGTTTGCCAAAACTTAGCCAATTCGAGTAATCCTCTGAGTCTGCCTAGTGGATCTGAAGTTGAAGCTGCATTTCTATACTGGTCTGGATCCGGCGCCGCCGACAATACCGTTACTTTTCAAACTACCTCAGTAACAGCTAACCCAAGTGATATTTACACCTTAAATATTGGCTCACAAAACTTTTTCAGTGCTAAAGCGGATGTAACTTCGCTCGTTTCTGACTCTACGAATACTTACACCGTGTCTAATCTAACCTTCAATACCAATGCAAACTATTGCAATATTGGAAGATCTTATGGGGGCTGGGCACTCACGGTTGTCTATAAAAACGACATAGAGCCAATACGAGTCGTCAATATTTTTGATGGCTTTAGGGATTTTAGAGGACAAAGTCTTGATCTAGTTACTAACAACTTCATTATTGCTAACAACCCTGGAAGTTTAGGAGGCAAAAACGCTCATATAACGTGGGAAGGAGATTTAAATAACTCAGATGAATTTAACAACCAAACAGAATCATTAAAATTTAACGGAACAGGTTCCAATAATGTTAATGACTTCGTCGATCTGTCTGGAACGGGTAACCCAACAGACAACCAATTTAATAGTTATTCTAATACGGTTGTTGGTATTACCGACGGTGTGGATATTGATGAATATGAAATAGGTAGCCTCTTAACGCCCGGAACTACCAGCATCATCACGCGTTATTCTTCTGGCCAGGATAGAGTCTTTTTAACAGCAGAAATAATCAGTATCCCTAATCAACCTGTTGCTAATTTAAGAATACAGCAGGCAGGACCAAGCCGCTTTATTAGAGGTCAAAATAATGATGTTAATTTTAGTGTTCGAAACCTAGGACCCAATACAGCGCCGAGCAATACACAATTAAAGATACCGTTACTCAATGGATTGTCTCTGGCTACATTTTCAGGAAGCGATTGGAATTGCTCTTCAGATACCACTGAAATTTCTTGTATCTACCAAGAAGCAATTTTAATCAATGCTTTTGCTTCCGCCTTAACTATTTCTTTTTCTGCCGATCAAAGTACGGCAAACAGTATTGCTTTAGTGTCTACGATAACAGGTATAATTTTTGATAATATCCTTTCCAATAATACGCAAAGCAACACTTATATGGTGGTTTCTGCTGATGTGACGACATCCACTAAAACAGTTACTGACTTGAATGGCGGTAACGTTCAAGCGGGTGATACCCTTCGTTATAACATTGAGATTAAAGAAACCAATGGCATCGATGCGGTTGGGGGATCATTGACCGATCATTTAGATTCAAACATCGCGTCGTTCACACTGGTTAACCTACCCAATTCTATTAATAATAGCAGTGCACAAGCTCCTTCAGGTGATAATGGCTCGGGGGTTATTTTACTGAGTAATATTACTGTGCCGGCAAATTCTACGGTGAGTATAACTGTTGACGCTCTCCTAAAGTCATCGCTCGGTGACGACGCGACCATTAATAATAGCGCCATAATATCTTTTGAAAGCTTAGCCGATACGTCTATTGTTTCTCCGGAAGTTTTTGTATCTCGCCCAGTATCACCATCAGCAGGGAATAAGCCGCTCTATTTACGTCAAAATAATAAACTCACTCGAATTAAACCAACATCAACCGCCTTTATTAGCATTCCAGATGAAGGCCAAAACACATGGGCTATTGATCCTTCATTTCAACAAGAATTTAGATTTTCTGGTACTGAAATTAATACGTATTTATTTTTGCAAAATAGTTTTACTCAAGGTTCATGGAATCATACGCTAGATTTAACACTGCTATTAAACGGATCGCCCATCAGTGTTACTGAAAACAATACAGTAACCGTTCCTTCACAGGGGTTAGCCGGTGATAATGTTGGTCTGTTTAATTTTTCGTTCACCATCCCAACAGGGCAAGTGTTTCAACCTGGAGATGCGCTTAGTTTAAGAATCAATAATGACTCGGACTATGCGATCGATAACCTACACCTTTACTCCATTGACCCTAACCCGAATAATTCAGATACCGTCTCACCAAATAGTCTCATCAGCCTACCCGCCGAAACCGTGATCAATGTCGACCAAATTAGCATTATCGATAGCGAGTCGTCTCAACCGATAACCGAAAGTTTTAAGTCTCAAGATATTTCTATAGAAGCGACTGTGAGTGATCCATTTGGTTCTTTTGACATCACTTCCACCTTAATATCGATACAAGATCCTCTAGGAACGATGCTTGTTAATCAACAGAACATGAGTCTACTGACGGATTCAGGTGTCGCGACTAAAACGTTCACTTACGCTTATTCATTACCCGATGATGCAGAGATTGGCGACTGGGTGATTACAGTAACCTCAAAAGAAGGGACTGAAAATGAAATTGAACATAGCAGTCAATCCATATTAAAAACCATCACACAACTTGCGAACATAAGCGTTGCAAAATTTGTTGAAGTTTTTTCGGATCCTATAGTAGGCGTTAATAGTGTCAATAAATTTTCTAAAGCACTACCCGGAGCCATCCTTACTTACACGATCAATGCACAGAATGCAGGCCCCGGTATTGCTGAAGATAATTCAATCTGGATCAGTGACGTCATTCCTAATAAAACGCACATGCTGATAAAAGATTTCGATGATATTGACGGACAAGGTCCCGTTATCGAGCAACCGGTAAACCCAAATAGTGGTTTGAGCTATCAGTTTATTACTCTCGATAGTGACAGTGACAACATTGAATTCTCTAATAACAATGGCGACGATTTCGAATATGACCCGATACCTAACGGTGACGGTGTCGACAAAAACATTACTCACTTTAGAGTCAATCCAACAGGCTCCTTTCAAGCTCCCGTTGCGGGTGAAAGTACTAATCAATTCAGCATTAAATTTCGAGTCCAGCTTCAATAGCTAAGACTTAAATGAAGGAGATGGAATATGACAAAGAAACAACTATCTAAGCTTCTAGCATCCTCTGCGATTCTAGGCAGTGCATTGTTTAGTGGCCATGTCTTTTCGCTCGGTACCCATGCGGGAACAGCGATTAGCAATACCGCTACTGTTAGCTTTACCCGTGGTGGTAACGTTGATAGCGAACAAGCAAGTGTTAGCTTTAAAGTTGACGAGATCGTTAATGTTAACGTTACCGCAGCTAATGTAAGTAGCAACATAACTAACGGCGATCAAAATATTGCTATTACTTATACCGTCACCAACACTGGTAACGGTACTGAGTTGTTTAAGTTATTTGATAGCATTAACTCAAGCAATAACGGTTTACCCTTATCAGCCAGTGACTTAACCGTTTACGTTAATACAAGTCAGACACCTGGTGCTTTCGATCCCAACAATATTAGTCAGCAGCCATATGCAGGCGAAGACATCAGCATCGCCAATGATGAATTCATTACTGTTTATATCCTGACCAACGTTCCTAATGGTGCAGCATTAACTACTAAATCTGAGTTATTAATAACAGCCGTTTCACAAACCAATGCAAATGGCATAACCGCTGGTAACTCCGATTTTGGTGACGTAATTGCTGGTGCTGGTGAAGACGGTACTGATGCGATTATTGCTGTCAACAATGGACAGGATAATGCAAGTTCTGAATTAATTGTTACTGTATTCGATCCCACTAAATCTTTAGTTGTCAATATAACTAAAACGATCTTAGGATCCACTGCTTTAATTTCTAATGCGGGTATCGACAGGCTGACTGACAAAAAAATTCCAGGTGCGATAGTTTCTTATTTTATAAAAGTTTCAGTGCTAAATAGTGCTGTGACCGCCCTAAGCATTAGCGATATTATTCCAACAAACATGACATATGTGGCTAACAGTATGCGCTTGCAAAATGTAGCGGGTAGCACAATCAATACACCTACTTATATTGCACCAAGCTTACCTTCTGCAACGCCAGTGACCTATTCAAACTTCAATGTTTTAACTGATGCAGCAGATACAGCTGATGGTGCAACGACTTCAACTGATACCGCTGGTCGTGTTCAGTCAATCACTGTAGATCTTGGCAACTTAGCAATCGGTGAATATGCCGTTTTGCTAGACGCTACGATTAATAATTAATTTTAATTAACTTACCTTAGGAGGTAATAAGTATGCTTAAAAAAATCACACTCGCATTAAGTCTCTCTCTTATGAGCCTAACTGCAAATTCAGAAGTGACGCTGACTAATACTGTTTTTGAAGTGGTTACCATCACTTCAGAAGACGGTGGCAAGCAAGACCGATGGCAACAGCCGGATAAATTATTGCCGGGTGAACGTGTTGGTTACCAAATTGAAGTCAATAACAAAGGTACAGAATCTGCTGCGGATATCGTTATCGAAAATCCTATTCCTGAGAACACGGTTTATGTTCAAGATTCTGCTAAAGGGCTTAATGCCCGTATAGAGTTTTCCGTTAATAACGGAGAAACCTTCGCACTGCCTGCTGAGCTTTTCATTGAGAAAAATAGCAAACGTGTGCAGGCACAAGCAGAGGACTATTCACAAGTTCGCTGGACACTGAACAAACCACTGGCAGCGGGTGCTTCTTCATCCGTCCAGTACATTGTAAAAATTAAATAATTAATCTTTGAGAGAAAAGGAAAAAAGTATGAAGTTTAAAAAAATAGCCTTGATTGTTGCAGCCTCAACAATCAGTGTCTCTGCTTATGCTCAAACTGAGTATAATTTAGATGTCACTAACACCGCTAATTTAAGTTACACATCGGGTAGTGATAATCGAACCGCTATAAGTAACGAAGTTACTTTCAAAGTTGATCGTAAAGTCATTTTTTCCTTTACAGAAGTAAATTCAGGATCTAACGCCCAAACAGTGGCGCCTGGTGATACTACTTATTCGGAATACACTTTAACCAACTTCAGTAACGCTCCGATAGATTACAACATTACAGCACCCTCTGGTACGGCTCCGTTTACAGTAAGTTTCCTTATTGAAAATGGCTTAACGCCAGGCCCTTCCGCTGATGATACTGTAATAGCGGGTCCTATCGCCCTAGCTGCATATGATGGTATTACTGATGTGACAGAAACGATTTATGTTCAGATCATTACCGATGCAGTAACAGCAGTCGATGGCGATGCACAGCTTTATACCTTAACAGCGACTGCAGCTGAACCAGTCGGTACGCTTATAGCTGGAGCTTCTGCTGGAGACATCATTGTGGCGGCAACAGCAGCAGACCCATGGATTGAAGGAACGGTTCAAACTGTAGCAGATGATATTCTAGGTACTGTTCGTACTGAAACGGGTACATATACTGTTGGTGCTGCTATCATTGCGCTAGTAAAATCAGTTCTTATTCTATCTGATCCTGTCTCAGGTCCAGCATCGATAACCGTTTTCCCGAAAGCAATCCCAGGTGCTATTGTTCAATATACTCTGACAATTACAAATACTGGCCATGCCCCTGCAACTGTCGAATTAACTGATTTGTTAAGTGATAAATTCGATCAATCAGGTACCATTGCGTCTTCTGAAATTGATGGTATTGGGCCAGCGGCAGGGGCCAGTTTGGTAGCCGCTTTACCAACTGAGATTTTATTGGGCTTTGATCAACTACTAACAATTCCAAACGTTACCGTTATCGCTGTTCCAGCAAATGATATACCGCCAGAGCAAACTAAAGTGGTTACATTTGAGGTCGTATTAAAATAATGATTCAGTGTTTTAATACTGGTTCTCACAATCTCCAGAGCTCTTGCTCTGGCGTGCGTGAGAACGCCTTAAATAATTCAAAACTTTCAAAGACTGAAAGCGAATTCACTCATAAACTGTTTACTGTTTTTTCACTAAAACAGTTTATGAGTGTGTTTGTTCTATTTTGTTTATTCTTCACCCTACCCACCTATGCCTTAGAAGCAGGTGACATACTCGATAGTAATGCTTCAGTAACTTATCGCTACAACGGCCAATTCTTTTCGAAATCAGACAATGCGCCTTTTGTTGTCGAATCTGCAGCAGATGCGGCGCCTAATGCACCGGGTACCTCTTCAGCAATTGATGTGTGGGGTCCTGTATCAGACCCTAATTCACCGAAGAACTTTACGATAAACCAAACACAATGCAGTGGTGGCAATTCAAACATTACCCATACACAGCTTTCTTATGCCAATGGTTTAGCGTTGAATTTACCCACACTTATTCCTTCACAACAAAGTGATGTATTCAAAGCAGGCAACCCATTAATCATTCGTATTGTTGACCTCGATGAGAATATTGATAACGCTCAAATTGATACGGTCACTGTTACATTAACGTCTACTGACCCAATCGATAGTGAAGAATTAGTCTTGTATGAAACGTCCATCGACAGTGGTGAGTTTATTGGCATCATACAAACAACGGCAAGTGACTCAGCTTCTCTTAATGATTGCGACTTGGCATTAGCACCTGCCAGTATTGTATCCATTGGCTATCAAGACGAACAAGACGCCGAAGATTCGCTAAATAAAACGTTACGTTTTGATCCTTACAGCAAAGTTTTTAACGCTTTCACAGGTGAATTAATTGACGGCATTGCTTTGCGTTTAGTCGATGCAAGAACCGGAGAGCTAGCTCAAGTTTTTGGTGATGATGGCATCAGTACCTTTCCAGCAGAAATCGTCTCAGGAAAACAAGTACAAGATAGCAGTGGTAAAACGTATAACTTCCCGACGGGCAGCTATCGCTTCCCTTACATGATAAACGGTAATTATCGCATAGAAGTTAACAATTCTTTTGCCTTTCGTTTTCCAGCAGAAACCAGCGATCAGGTAATGCAAACCTTGCCTACCGGTCCCTACACTTTGAATCATGTTTCTCGTGGATTAGCAATGTCGAGTCAAAACCTATTATTAAATGCTGATATTCCTTTAGATCCTTTATCCGATCGAATTTTATTAGATAAAAGCAGCATCAAAACGACAGCAGGTATTGGTGATTTTGTTCCTTTCGAAATCACGATGACCAATGTTGACGCTGATATAACAGACATACAGTTAATCGATACACTGCCCGTGGGTCTTAGATTCATTAAGGGGTCACTTAAAGTAAACAATGAGCCTTATACCGATATTTCAATCGGTAGTAATGGCCAAATGATCATGGTGAACTTTCCGATATTAACGTCTTTAAAGGTCGTTAATATCTCTTATGTCAGTCAAGTTTCAACAACCGCAACCGGAAGAATAACCAATATTGCGGAGATCTCTCATCCTATTCTAAAATCGAATATAGCGAGCGCTAGTCTTGATATTCGTGATGACCTGATGCGTGAAAAAGCTCAAGTATTTGGTCGCATAATTCTTGATGATTGCGACGGTAATCTCGACGCTGAAGGCTTAGTGGGCATTCGTATTTTAATGGAAGATGGTCGCTACGCAGTGTCTGACGAAGAAGGTCGATGGCACTTCGAAGGAATCTCCGCCGGAACTCATGTCGTTCAATTAGATGTAGCAACGCTTCCGTCTTATCTAGAACTCGCAACGTGTGATAAAGAATTTTTCCACGCAGGCCAGAGTTACTCTCAATTTATTGACGTACAACCGGGTACATTATGGCGGGCTGACTTTCATGTTCAGCCTAAGAAACCTGAAAATGGAGATGTGCTGCAAACATTATTAAATGATTTAATGCCCCTGAGTGAAGAAGAACGCTCTGCGAAATACGCATCACCTGTCGATAAGAAAATCATTTATACCGCCAATATTGGAGGTTCAGGCGTGGCTCTCAATAATGTCGTCGAAGAAATTCATCTACCTGATGGCGCTGTACTAAAAGATGGCAGCTTAACCTTAGATGGTGCTCCCTTCCCTTACGACTATCGCAATAACATCATTTTTGTTTACCTTGGTGATAAACCGAAGCAATGGGCACATGAAATAAAATTCAGCGCGCTTATAAGCCCTACTGCTAAAAAAGGCACATTATCAGCAAGTGCTATTTTACATTATAAAATTGGACCGTTATTAAAAGACAGCACACCTGCGGCTGAAACCCGAGTTATTTTGTTTCTTCCACCCGCCGATGGCAATGCAGCCCCCTTAAAAAACCCTAAGTTTGAGTCGCTGTCTAACGTATTAACCGTGCGGGATAAAAATAATCTTTCAGATGTGGTTTATGCACTGAATGGCTTGAAAAATTTAGAAATTTCTATCACAGGTCATACCGATGATGTTCGTATTGCGAAACGTAACCATGAGGTTTATGCCAATAACCAAGCATTATCTGAGGCACGAGCCGCCGCCGTAGCAGACTATATATCGCAACAGATAGACCTACCCTTAGATAAAATTAAAACGTCAGGTGCGGGTCAAACAAATCCCTTAATGTCAAACAAGACAGAAGAGGGACGGGCTAAGAATCGTCGCGTTGAAGTTCGCATATTGAACGCAACATCTGACCTCGCGGTTGCTAGCCTTGATATCGATGTTCAGTTGGCGAAAACACAAACGCTTATTCCTGGATTGGATTTATATGAATCAACCGCGTCCGGTGATTCCGATAACCCTGAATCTCAAATCATTGTTAAACAACCACCAACGATTGATCAAGATTGGTTTGTGAGTAAGCGGGTTGAGAAGAACTGGGTATGGCCTCCTGCGGGATACAGCCCTGACATTTCTGCAACCAATATTTTAGTGCAGCACCCTAAAGACAATCGAATTCGCTTAACCTTGAATGGTGTACCCGTTCACAATATTTACTTTGAAGGTATTAAGCGTGCAAGTGGTAAAGCAGTTGCGGTCAGTGAATGGCGTGGCATTAATATTGAAGAAGGTGAAAACCAATTTGTGGCAGAGATTTTAGATCGCAATGACAATGTTATCGACGAATTAGCTCACAGTGTTTATTTCTCTGGCGCCCCAACCCAAGTAGAAATTGTACCGGAACTGAGTACCTTGTTAGCAGATGGGTTACAAGTTCCGATTATTGCAGTGCGCTTAAAAGATAAAAATGGCTACGCCGTGCGTAAAAATACTCAAGGAGAAATACACATATCTGAGCCGTTCCAGCTATTGCAGCGCAGCGAATATGATATCAATCCATTGAACGATACCAGTAAGTTGAGCTATCGCGTTGAAGGTGAGGGTATCGCTTTTATTAGATTGCAACCAACGACTCAAACCGGCGAACTAACATTAACATTCAATCATAGCAATGGTATTACAGATGAAGTACGTTCTTGGTTAAAGCCTGCGCCACGAGATTGGATTCTAGTCGGTCTGGGTGATTTATCCATCGGTGCGAATAATGCTAGTAAAAACACCAGCAATAATTCTAACGGCCTAATAGATGAAAATATATTCCACCAAGGACGTTTGGCTTTTTATACTAAGGGTCAAATTCCAGGTGATTACCTAGTGACCGCTGCTTATGATTCAAACAAACAAGAAACAACGCCTTTCGCAACCCTCGTCCAGCCTGGTGAATATTACACGCTGTATGGAGATGCTAGCCAACAAGGTCAAGATGCTAGCAGTGGTAATAAATTGTATGTGAAAATAGAAAAAGAACGTTTTTACGCACTCTATGGTGATATCAATACCGGTTTAGATAAAACAAACTTGGCTCGCTATGTGCGAAACCTTACCGGTGCTCAAGTTGTTTATCAGAACGATTTATTAGAGTTATCCGGTTTTGCTAGCGAAGCTGATTCAACCTTTGTTCGTGATGAGATTCAAGCAAACGGTACTTCAGGTCTCTATACGCTTAGCAATAAGTCTATTGTTCTAAACTCTGAAAGCATTCGCATTGAAACACGTGATCGTTTAAATAATCAAATCATACTAGAAACAAAAACCCTACAACGCTTTTTAGACTATAGCCTTAATAACAGTGATGGCAGCTTGTATTTTAAGACTCCGATTGCTTCTACTGATAATGCCTTTAACCCTATTTATATTGTTGTCGACTATGAAACTGAAAATGCTAATGGCGGGCATTTACTGGGTGGCCGTGCAGGCATAAAATTATTAAACGACACTCTCAAAGCGGGTATTACTGTAATCGATGAAAATAGAAATCGTCAAAGCAACCAACTGGGTGCTCTGGATGCAACATTAAAACTTGGTAACCTAACAATTTCTGCAGAAATTGCACACACTCGCCCTAATAATGAAAGTGGTGCAGAAACAGAAAAGAAAAATGCCAGTGCTAAAAAGATTGAAGCAACCCTTAGAACGTCAAAGGCTGAAATCACCGCCTATACACACCGTATTGATGGAGACTTCGGCCTAAACCAGCAAAATCAAGCAAATCTCGATCAGCAAGGTACCGGGGTTGATGCCACTCTTTACATTAATGACAAGAATCAAATTGATCTGGAAAGCTTGTATCAAACTCAAATTTCTACTGGCTTTGATAAACAATTGGCTTCCGCCACATTGACTCATAACGTGACCGATAGCAGCTCTATTAATGCTGGTTTACATTCGAACATTCAAGAAACATCAGAAGGTACTCGCTTTGTTGACGAGTTAAGCCTAGGTGCTAGCGCGCCGGTGCTGAGTCAAAACTTACGTTTAAACATGACGGCAAAAACCGACATCACAAAGCGCAGCGAAGACAGTGATCGTATTAAATTAGGGGCTGAATATCGCTGGACTGATTCACTCACGACGTTTGCCGATTACGAGCGTTCATTTAATGCTAATAATTTAGAAAGAACCGCTCTTGGTTTAAGAACTCAACCTTGGCAAGGCGGACAAGCTGAACAAACACTTGTGCAAGAAAGACAAAATGATGGTTATCGCTTGTATTCAGAGTCAGGTTTAAGTCACGACTGGAAAGTCGACGAACATTGGCTGGTCAGTTTTGGCTTTAACCAAAGTAAAAATCTTGAGCAAGCGCAACCTGCTGAGCAAAGTGTTAGTGAAGATTTTCATGCCATCAGTACCGGTTGGGGCTATCGTTCTGATCAATGGCAATGGACCAATCGTTTAGAGCGTCGCATGGCCATTAGTAGCCATGTTCACAGCGCCCGTACGAGCTTGTATCACCCACTAAGCAGCGCTATGGCCATTGGCGGTAGCATGGACTTTTATAAGCAATCGACTAAGCCTGGTTATCAGCAAAACATGAATGCTATTCTTGATTTTGCGATTCGTCCTTACAAAAAACCTTTTGCCATATTATTACAAACTCGTTGGTTGCAAGATTCACTATCCACTTCAAGTTCAAGCTCAACGGATAGAAGTAGGCGCATCATTAATAATGCACATTTAAACTGGAAGTTTAATCGCCGTCATCAACTATCGACTCAATACGGCTTTAAACGCATTCTAGACCAATACAGTAACGAAGATTACGCGTCTTCCGTCCACTACATTGCTGGTGAATGGCGTCATCAATTAAATGATACATGGGACATCGGAACTCATGGTCGCGAACTGATCAATGTTGGAGAGCAAAAACAAAACAGCTACGGTTTATCGGTGGGTAGCCGTCCCGTTAAAAACCTTTGGACCAGTATTGGTTTTAACTTTGAAGGTTTTATTGACAATGACTTCTCTGCTGCAAACTATACTGCTCATGGTGTCTACTTGAAGTTACGCTTCAAAGCAGACCAAGATACCCTCTCCTCTTTGCGTCAAGCATTCAACTGGTAATAACCCTATTTTGAGCATTGGCTTTTCAAACCATTGCTAATAGTAAATAGGGCCATGGTCAATCCCCGTCATATCTGCCAATATACCACTATCAAATATAAAAAATGACTGCTAGCAGGAGCCTCTTATGGCTAAAGAAGTACTTATTAATCAAAAGGGTCAAGCAAGCTTTGGTATTTTCCCTGGCGGTGTCGATGATATTAACTATATGGATTTTGATCTAAGAAATTCGATGGATAGTCGCAGAGGCAACTTGGCCAAACGCATGAAATTCAATCAGTTTCAATTTGTTGGCTTCACCTGTCGGAAATTAATCGTTGGCATTGCCATCGTTGATTTAAAAATAGCCAGCAACTGTTTTGTATATGTCTATCATCCTGAAACGAATGAATACGAAGAACACAGTTTTATAAATCCTTTTGCGTTTAATACCCACATTGATACGCAACCTAATTCGGGAGAAGCCTCTTTTCAAAAAGGAGGTAATCAAGTCAGTATCAAAGCAACCGCGACGCCTCGTTTGCGCTCAGTTAATGTTGAATTAAAATCTGGCTTAAAAATTCATGCTGTTATTGATGAATCTTGTAATTTCGATCCACTCGCTCTGTGCGTTCGTGCAGGTTATGAAGGATTTCACTTCACCCAAAAATCAACCGCTCTGATTTGTAACGGCACCGTTGAATGGGGTGATAAGAAAATTAAGCTTGAAGAAATTGACGCCCTAGCGTCTGTCGATTGGAGCGCGGGCTACATGCGTCGTGAAACTTTCTGGAACTGGGGAAGCCTCTCTTATAAATTAGCGGACGGCCGTCGACTCGGCTTTAATTTGTCTGCAGGCGTTGTCGAGACAGGTTTCACTGAAAATGCATTATGGATAGACGGTAAAATGCATAAGGTGGACATGGTCGACTTTCAGTTTGACCGCTATCAACACAACCACGCTTGGGCACTGCGCTCTAACGATGGCATCATTAACCTCCATTTCGAACCCGCTGGGCAACGCAAAGAAAAAATGAACGCGATGATTGCTGCGTCAAATTTTACGCAGCATTTTGGCCGTTATTACGGTGAAATCATTGTTAATGGAGAAACAATTCACTTAGATGGTGAGTGGGGGTTTACAGAAGATCATTACGCTAAGTGGTAGTCGGTAGCCACGGTGATGTGAAATAAAAAGAAACCTGTAATAAACATTACAGGGCTTTTTTTTATACTACGAATGCACTCAGCTTAATTACAGACTCAATTAGAGTACTGCTCAATTACGGTACTATCTGATCAATCACTAACTCAACGATATCATCCGACTTAACCGTCACGGGATTAACAATGCCCTGTAGGTCGCCAGGGCTTGCCATAGGTTGACCCCCTTTTGCGACACGAGCAATCACCTGAACTTCTTCAAACTTGCTCAGCGCTAGCCCGGGCATCATGCTTTGGCTATCATTCAATACGACTTCTATCGGCAGATCTCTAGCCAAAATTCTCATTGCCGCTAAAGGCATTACGGGTCCTGTTAACGCTTTAGCCAAAACAAAAACAGCGTCGTCATCGTTTAACTGAGCTATTAATTCATCGCTAATCGATACCCTAACTTTAACCTCAGCGCGTCTCATCCAACTTAAATCAGCTGTTTTACCCTGCTCTTCTAAGCGGGCAACAATGCGTTGAATCCCTTGTTCAAGGGCACCGGCTTCAGGGCTGCTCGACATGTTGAACCAAAGCGCTTTCCAATGAACAAGGGCCTCTTCAAGACGACCAAGTTCAAACGCCATAATACCTGCAAGTCCTAATGCTTGTGAGTTATTAGGCTCAATGCTTAATGCTTCTTTAATAATACTGTAAATTTCGTCATTGGCGGTTTGCTCAGCAATGGTGAATTTACCCTGAGCAATCTGCACCAACGTTGCCGCACGATCAGCCTCAGCCTCTTCTGGAAGAGTGGAAAGAATTTTCTCAAAATTTTCTACACCCTCCATGTACTGACCATCAGCAAAAAGCATACGGGCATAGAGATACAACCACTCACCATTTTTAGGTTTGCTCACCGATGCTTTACGCAAACTCTCTTTTAGTATTGTCTGTTCTTCATCGCTGAGTCTTTCGGTCGACATTTTCGTCAACAGCTGTGTCGCCATTATTTCGTTTTGCGCGCCAATATCTTGATAGATAAATGATACACTCGATACCACAAGGATAAAAAATACAAAAGACGTCAGAATTTTTTTCTTTGGGGTTGCATCACTGCCCACCGCAATATCCGCATCAGAGCCAACAAGTTGGTGATCAAGCTCAAGCAACATCTGCTCTTGTTCTTCATCATTATAATCAGCATCGATAATTTCTTGCTTACGCTGTTGGTATAAACGTAAGTTCTCTGCTTCACGACTGGCAATGTAATTACGATTAGAAAATGCAGGCCAAACCACAAAGCCTAAAGTAATCAATAATAAAACTAGAATAATAATCATGAATCTTGCTTCTCACTTCTGGCTGCTTTTAATTCAGCTAATTTAACGTTGTCTTCTGCGCTCAAAGGTTCTGATTTTTTACCACCACGAGTAAGACTGATAATAACGATTAAACCGATTAATACCATAACGCCTGGGCCAAACCACAAGAAGAAAGTATTCTTTTGTACCGGCGGATTATAACGAACAAAATCACCATAACGCGCAACCAAATAACTCACTATTTCGTCGTCAGTTTGACCTTCGATCATCAGTTCATACACTTTGTCACGCAGGTCACCCGCAACAGAGGCACTGGAATCTGCAAGATTCTGATTTTGACATTTAGGACAACGTAATTCTTCTGCTAAAACTTTAAACCGATCTTCATCAATCTCGTTATCAAATGGATATTTATGCCCATCAACAACGGCAAAAGACGTTAAGGTAAATAGAGATAAATACAACGCTAAAATCAGTTTCATTATTGACTCTCTTCATTCATATTGGGTCGTTCAACGTAGGTTGTCATCTGGTCGAACTTACCTTTGTATTTGTCCCAAACACGTTGATTTAAATCGCCCACATGTTTTGCACGAATGATGCCCTCACCGTCAACAAAAAAAGTCTCAGGCGCACCATACACCCCCAGCTCCAATCCCAGTTTCCCTTTGGGATCACTGATATTAAATTCATAAGGATTGCCATAATCGCTTAGCCAGACCTTTGCATCATCATCGTCATCTTTATAATTAATGCCAATAATACGAACCCCTTTCGCCGCCAGCGTATTTAAAAACTGGTGTTCAGCTTTACACGTTGGACACCAAGTCGCCCAAACGTTCACCAACATGGGCCTACCTTGAAGATCAGATTGTGTCAGCTGTTTTTCGACTTCGACCTGTTGCAAAATAAATTTCGGAAAAGGCTTGTCGATTAAAGGTGAAGGTAAAGCGTCTTTATTTTCACGGGCAATACCTCCCCCTAAAAAAATCGCCATAATCACGAACAAGATAAGTGGGATAAACAAAAAAATGCGATTCATATTTACAACCTATTCTTTATGGGTGCTAAACGCTTTTAGCACGAATGCGGTAGCGTTTATCTAAAATCGCCAGCAAACCACCAAATGACATGAAGATAGCGCCCAACCATACCCAGCGCATAAATGCCTTAACCTGCAAACGTATCGCCCAAGCACCATCGGCTAACGGCTCTCCCATGGAGATATATAGATCGCGGAATAAAGTCGCATCAATAGCGGCTTCAGTCATCATTGACCCTTTGACGGTATAGAGGCGTTTTTCAGAAAATAAAGTGGCGACTTCTTCGCCATTTTTGGTAATTTCAAACACCCCTACTTGCGCTACGTAGTTTGGACCTTGTTGTTCACCGACTTGGACAAATTTAAAATCATATCCTGATAAGGTCGCAACGTCACCTGGGCTCATTTTGAGTGCTTTTTCAACACTGAAGTTACTGACAACCGTGACGCCAATGACCATGATCGCAACACCTAGGTGAGCAGATACCATACCCCAATAGCTTTTGCCTAATTTAGGGAGTCGGCTAAGCTCGCCTTTTGATTTACGCCAGATATCACTGAACGTAATGGCAATCAATACAGTGGCAACAAATAGACCAAAGGCGACTTTAAAATTCATCTCTCCCGCATATACCAGAGGGAAGGCAGCCGCAACAATAATAGCCACAAAAATCGCCCCTGAAATTTGAGTCAACAATAATTTGCCTGACATCACCTTCCAGCGTGATAGAGCGCCCATGCCCGCTAATGCGGTTAACGCAGAAGCCAAGGGCACAAACATGGTATTAAACCAAGCAGAACCTACTGACAATTTTTCTCCACTAATAAAATCAACAATGAGAGGATACAAGGTACCCAATAATATCGTTAGTGCTGCAATAACCAATAAAGCGTTATTCGCCAGTAAGAAGCCTTCTCTTGAGAGTAATTTAAACCGACCCGCTGACGATACCGTAGGCGCTTTCAACGCATAAACGGTTAACGATCCTCCCACACACAAGCCGAGCAACGCAAGAATAAACACCCCTCGTTCGGGGTCTGATGCAAAGGCGTGTACCGAAGTCAAAACACCAGAACGTACTAAAAAGGTACCCAGCAAACTCAACGAAAAAGTAAAGATGGCTAATAATACAGTCCAGCTTTTAAAGATCCCGCGCTTTTCGGTTACCGCTAACGAGTGGATCAACGCAGTACCGACTAACCAAGGCATTAATGAAGCATTCTCAACGGGATCCCAAAACCACCAGCCACCCCAGCCGAGCTCGTAATAAGCCCACCAGCTACCCAAAGCAATACCTAATGTTAAAAACACCCAAGCAGCCGTTGTCCATGGACGAGACCAGCGAGCCCAAGCAGCGTCTAATCGACCCCCTAATAACGCGGCAATAGCGAACGCAAATGCTACCGAGAAACCAACATATCCCATGTACAAGGTCGGTGGATGAATCACCAAACCAAAGTCTTGTAATAACGGATTTAAATCAGCGCCGTCAGTGGGAATTGAAGGTAAGCTGCGATCAAAAGGATTAGAGGTGAAAATGGTGAATAAAATAAATCCGACACCGACCATTCCAATAATAGCGAGAACACGAGCAACCATATCCAGCGGTAAACTGCGGCTAAACAAAGCAACCGCAGCGCCCCATAAAGCCAGCATTAGCACCCATAATAAAAGGGAACCTTCATGTGCTCCCCATACCGCACTGATTTTAAACAGTGTCGGTAACAGGCTGTTGCTGTTGTTCGCCACGTAAGCGACCGAAAAGTCATCCACCACAAAACAATACGTCAACGCGACAAAGCTAATCGTTAAGAAAGTGGCCTGCCCTAATGCCATCGGTCTTGCGTATTGCATTAACCATTGACGATTGGTCTGCGCTCCGACCAAGGGAACAAACGATTGCAAACACGCAAACGCGAGAGCAATTAAAAGTGCGATGTGTCCGTATTCAGCTACCATGGCTAGTACTGCTTCTCAGTGGAGGGATGGGATTGAGTCTCTGATTGAGAACCCTGTGCTTGTTCTGCGGCCTGCTTTTTCAAGTTTTCAACGCCTTCTTTATGCGCATTATCCAGTGCATATTGCACTTCAGGCGGCATATATTCTTCATCATGCTTCGCCAGCACCTCAGAAGCGATCATCACCTTACGAGAATCAACCTTTCCCATTGCTACAATGCCTTGGCCTTCACGGAATAAGTCTGGCAGGATACCTTCGTATTCAACTGTCACGTTAACCGCACCATCAGTGATAGCAAAACTCACCTGCAAACCATCATCACTACGCATAACGCTGCCATCAACGACTAAGCCTCCGGCACGAATAGTCTGGCCTTGGCGTACTTCACCATTAGCAATCTGAGTGGGGGTCATAAATAAGTCGATATTTTGACTCAGAGAATACATCAGTAGACCAACCGCGGATCCGAGCCCGATTACCATGAATAAAATCAATATCAGTCGATTTTTACGCTTCGGATGCATTTTTTCTCTCCCGACGCTGAAGGCGCCCCTGTTGTTCAATCAATTTCTTACGCTGGCGAATGGGTGCAAGTATATTTGCAATAATCACCAAGGCAGTAATGCCATAACAAAGCCACACATAAAAACCGTGTTTACCCATAGCTATAAATTCTGCAAAGCTATCAAAAAACATATTATCTCTCTGCCTCTACGAGTTTTTTCACCCAATTTTTTTTGCGTTCGTGCCATAAAACGCTATTGCGAGTCCGCATAAAAATAAGCGTTGCGAATAATAGATAAAAACCAACAATCATAATGAGTAAAGGAATTAACATTTCCATCGCCATGGTCGATTCTTCAGTTAATTTTAACGTCGCAGGCTGATGCAAGGTATTCCACCACTCAACGGAATATTTAATAATAGGAATATTCACTAAGCCTACCAACGATAAAATTGCTCCTGCTTTTGCAGAAGTATCTTCAGTTTCCATGGCTTTTTGTAATGCCATCACGCCAAAGTATAAAAACAATAATAACAACATCGACGTTAAGCGTGCATCCCATACCCACCAAGTTCCCCAGGTCGGCTTGCCCCAGATCGCTCCGGTTATTAACGCGATAAAGCAAAAACTAGCACCAATAGGGGCGATTGCAGCGGCCACCCAAGCGGCCATTCTCATGCGCCAGATTAAAAAGATACCCCCTGCTATGGCCATCATGGTGTAAGCACTCTGAGCAAGAATAGCCGCTGGCACATGGATATAGATAATACGAAAACTATTACCTTGCTGATAATCTGCAGGGGCAAACGCAAGACCCCAAATCGTTCCCACTATTAGGCAAAGCGCTGCTGGAATTGCAAACCAAGGCAACCACACAGCTGATATTTCGTAAAACCATTTTGGCGATCCCATACGGTGATAGAGTCGCGTTAACACTTCCCACATAATCTAGTATCCAAGTTCTATTTTACTATTAACGAGAAAGATTCAATTTCAATGCACCCGCCACTGCAAACGGCGTAAGTGTCATTGATATGCATAAAAATGACGCTAAAAATCCCAATTGCCCGACATATTCCATTCCAATGCCCGCATGATATACCGCACTGGCCCCAAAGATGAGTATAGGAATGTAAAGAGGCAAAATAACCAGGCTTAATAACAGACCGCCACTGCGAACACCTGCCGTTAACGCCGCGCCCACGGCGCCTAACAAGCTTAAGATGGGTGTTCCCAACAGCAGACTAAAAAACAGCGCGCCATAAGCATCATCAGGCAAATTCATCATTAGCGCTAATAATGGAGCGACAAGAGTAAGGGGTAAGCCACTAATACACCAGTGCACAAAAACCTTACCAAGCGCCATTGCGTATAAAGATTCACCAGAAGCCAACCACTGTTCCAAAGTCCCATCTTCAACATCGGCTTTAAATAACGAGTCAAGCGATAACAAGGTAGCCAACAACGCGGCAACCCAAACAACGCCTGCAGCGATTTTAGATAAAAACTGGGGATCAGGGTCAACCGCTAACGGAAAGAGTGCCAATACCATTAAAAAAAACATAAGAGGATTTAACCATTCCCCTGGATTACGAACAGCAATCACAAGGTCACGCTTAATTGTTGCGGTCACTAAACTCACTTGTGCATCCCTAATTCGATTTGACGTAACGCTGGAATGTCACTTAAAGCATGGTGACTGGTGATCAAAACACTGCCGCCGCGTTCAACGTGCCTCGCTAATTGACCTTCAAGCCACTCAACACCGCATTTGTCGAGTGCGGTAAACGGCTCATCGAGTATCCAAAGGGGTGTTGGCGTTACCAACAGTCGAGCAAGCGCTACTCGTCGCTGCTGGCCTGCCGACAACTGCTGGCAAGGCACATCTTCATAACCCGCTAAGGTAACATCCTCTAGCGCTTGCCAAAGATCGTCTTCTTTGACTTCAGGCCAACTGCTAACAAACCAACGTAAATTTTCTAACGGCGTTAATACTTTCTTAATCGCAGAAAGGTGTCCAATATATAAACGCTGACGGGCATAATCATGAAAGCAGTGTTGTATATTTTCGCCTTGCCAATACACATCACCTTTAAAATCTTGGTTGAGTCCTGCGATTAACCGCAACAAGGTTGTTTTACCGGCACCGTTAGGACCCACCAACTGAATAAGATCGCCTGTTTTTACCGATAAGTTTAAATCTTCGAATAAGATACGATCATCTCTTTCGCAACTCACGTTACGAGCCGATAGTTCGGAATTAAAGGTAAACCTGTTGAATTGATCGACAGGATCTGCGCGGGTCATACACGTCCTA
>JBNMOT010000055.1:0-20477 GCA_051275515.1 Oleispira sp.
GCCAAACACCGTTTGCACTTGAGTAATGCCAGCACCGATGCCTGTTTTAGCCGCTGTTTTTTGTTGTAAGTAGGGCGCGGCTGACAAATGATCAGCATGCACGTGAGTTTCTAAAATCCATGCAACTGTCAGTGCTTGATCGCCAATGAAGGCTAAGATTTTATCGGCAAACTGCGTCGTGGTTTTGCCAGATGAATAATCAAAATCTAAGACGGAATCTATAATCGCACACTGTTTACTGGCACTGTCTTGTATTACATAGCTGTAAGTAAACGTGGGTTCATGAAAAAATGCAGTGACTATGGGTTGGCTAAGATCATTCATACAACGTCCTCAAATACTTTAACTGAAATAATAGATGTTTTTAATCTAACTATATAACCATTTAGATATACCATATCAGACTGACAGTCTCCTATCCAAGCAGATATTCTTTCGGGTTCGTGGGGCTATAGTATAATCTAGGCCTTATTAGCTTAAACGGCTAATAAAAGGTTATAAGTCTTTAAATAGATACCGACTATTTATCGAGCACTGAGAGTGAAATTTAAATATTTTTTTCTGTATTCCAAAAGGCATCGGTCGTAAAATAGCCAGATGACAAATCAAACTCTTCTAAATCAGCTCATTAATAGCGTACAGCAGTATGAGGGCCGTATTATCAATCAACCCAACCTTATTCAGGCGGGTGTTTTGATTGCAATAACGGATGAGTTAGATCCACACCTCATATTAACGCGGCGGGCTGACCATCTAAATACACACAGTGGTGAAGTTGCATTTGCCGGTGGTAAGCGTGATGATACTGACCCTGATATCGTTTTTACCGCTCTTCGAGAAGCCTATGAAGAAATAGATCTGGCCTCTCAAAATGTCAGAGTGATTGGTCAGCTCGATCAAGTTGTTTCTCGTTTTGGTTATATTGTTACACCGATTGTGGGGATAATTCCTCCCAATTTGACCTTCACCGCAAATCTAGAAGAGCTGGATGCGGTTTTTAAAGTCCCTTTACGTTTCTTTTTAGAAAATGAGCCTCATGATTATTTTGAACAGGGTCCCTTTTCTATTCCTAGCTATCATTATGAAGGTTTTCGTATTTGGGGCTTAACGGCAATGATGATTACTGAAATGGTCAATAATCACTTGAACGCTGATATTGCTATTCGTTTTTAAAAACTATTGATAATAAGAGAGACCTTATGTTGTATCAGCTAGGCAAGCGTAAACCTGTTATTGAGGGTGCTCACTTTATTGCGGATAGTGCCAGTATCATTGGTTCGGTGATCCTAAAAGAGAATGCGAGTATTTGGTTTAACTGCGTAATTCGCGGTGATAATGATGTAATTACTATTGGTGAAAATAGCAACGTCCAAGATGGTGCGGTATTGCACACGGATCCAGGATTTAAGTTAACGCTGGGTAAAGGGGTCACTATTGGTCATAACGCCATGGTGCATGGTTGCGAGGTGGGTGACTTTAGCTTAATTGGTATTAATGCAGTGGTACTCAATGGCGCTAAAATTGGTAAGTATTGTTTAATTGGTGCTAATACGTTTATTCCTGAAAAGATGGACATTCCAGATGGCTCGTTGGTCGTTGGTTCGCCTGCTGTGATAAAACGTCAATTGTCGGAACAGCAGCAAAAGATGTTAGAACTTGGAGCGCACCACTATGTGCAAAACGGACAGCGTTATGCCAAAGAATTAACGCCCATAAAAATTGAAGATGCGCGAGTGAAAAGCGTTGAGTAATAGCATGCTTACAAATATGAGCGTGACAACATAGTATAAGGGCGTACTCGCAGTGGACGGTAAAAAGAAATCAATACCCAGCAGCAAGGTTGAGAATACAGTGGTTAAATCACCCTGTGTTAATATTTGCTGTTTGAATGAAGAGGATGTTTGTTTAGGTTGCTATCGCAGTTGTGACGAAATTTGCAAGTGGGGTGCGATGAATAATGAACAGCGTAATGATGTTATGAAAAAGGTCGCTGAACGAGAGCAAGACAGCGGCAATATGATGAAAATATAATGTCTATTGCTTTAAAAACTAGGATGTACTATGACAATTTTAGGGACACCGTTTTCGCCTTCTGCAACAAAAGTTTTATTATGCGGGGCGGGAGAGTTGGGTAAAGAAGTCGCGATCGAATTCCAGCGTTTAGGGTGCGAAGTCATTGCGTTAGACCGTTATGATAACGCCCCAGCCATGCAAGTTGCGGATCGTAGCTATACGTTAAGTATGCTGGATGGTGATGCGTTAGAAAAAATTATTAAAGACGAAAAACCTGATTATATTATTCCTGAAATCGAAGCCATTGCGACGGATACCTTGGCTGAGTTAGAACGTCAGGGGTTTAATATCGTGCCATCCGCCCGTGCGACTCAGTTAACAATGAATCGTGAAGGTATACGGCGTCTAGCGGCAGAAACTTTAGAAATTCCAACGTCGAGTTATATTTTTGCCGACAATAAAACAGATTTTGTCACAGCGGTTAGAAGCATTGGCATGCCATGTGTTGTTAAGCCTATTATGAGTTCTTCAGGCAAAGGACAAAGTACTTTAAAAGATGACAGTGAAGTCGATGCCGCTTGGGATTATGCCCAAAAAGGTGGTCGAGCAGGCGCGGGCAAAGTCATCGTTGAAGGTTTTGTTGATTTTGATTATGAAATTACCTTGTTAACTATTCGACATAACAATGAACAAGGTCTTCTTGTGACGAGTTTTTGTCAGCCCATTGGTCATCGTCAGGAAAATGGAGATTACCAAGAGTCATGGCAGCCGCAAGCAATGTCTAAAATAGCATTGAAGCGCGCGAAAGAAGTCGCAGAAAAAGTAACAACAGAACTCGGTGGGCGCGGATTATTTGGTGTAGAGCTTTTTGTTAAGGGTGATGACGTTATTTTTAGTGAAGTTTCTCCGCGTCCGCATGACACCGGTTTAGTGACGTTAATCTCTCAAGACCTGTCGGAGTTTGCGTTGCATGTACGCGCTATTTTAGGTTTGCCTATTCCCAATATTGTTCAGCATGGTGCGTCGGCTTCCGCTGTATTATTAGTATCGGGTGAATCCAATAATATTCGTTACTCTGGACTCGATAAAGCGTTAGCTGAAATTAATACGCAGTTACGTATCTTTGGTAAACCTGACGTTTCTGGGCAGCGCCGAATGGGTGTTGCTTTAGCTCGTGGGACTGAAGTGGGTCATGCTTGTCGCAAAGCATTGGCGGTGATTAAGTCAATTAAGGTGACCTTGTAAGACTTAATTGCATCACTAAAATGAACAGATAAATTGAATAACTAAATTTGAATAGCACTGGGTAAATCAGTGCTATTCAAAACTCCAATTATTGATAAAAGGCTTTGGTTAATCTTTATTTTTAGCCTCAATCCATTGCGCCATATACTGCGTACTTTTCATAGAATGATGACGCAGCATTAAACCAAAAAAATTATTTTTTCTAAACAGTATTAAGCTTTCATGTTGGCTTATTAGTCGAGAAATGAACTGTCCTTGCCAGTAGTCTCTATCGTACTGTTGTTTTAAAATTTCAAATCCATTTTTTTGATATTGTTGGTAAGCTGATGCGTCTTGGTACGCATTTACGGCGGCATCGGCGAATGATGATGGCTCGGCTATCATGTTTTCTAATGGAATAATTTTACCATTCCAATTTAATTTTTCTTCAGTCGGTTGTAATTGAGTGTTCTCTAGATTTATCATCCCTTCAGCACCGATGCTGGTGGTGATATTGGGTGTGCCGCACGCCATCGCATCGCTGAACTTGCCTTTTATGCCTGCACCAAAACGAATGGGGGCTAATAGAACCCTAGCATTCTTGATCACGGTGTTAGCATCTTCAGCCCAACCTTTTATATGAAATCCTTGTTTTGCATTGTGCAGTTGAGTCGCTTTAGGGGGGGGGTATGCTCCGTATATATGCATCTCCGCTTTTGGCAGCTGTTTGCGAATTAAAGGCCAGATATGTTGTTTTAATTGCAATACCACGTCCCAGTTAGGCGCATGGCGAAAATTACCAATACTGATAAAATGCGCTCTTTCTTCGAAGCTGGGTAGCTGTTTTATGTCGTCTTCGTTTAACGGCGATAACATAAAAGGTAAGTATAGCAATTGCTGTTTAGGGACTTGGAAATGTTCCATTAACAGAGCGACTTCTACAGGAGAAATCATTAAGGTAAGGTCACTGCGAAAAATGGCGGCGATTTCTCGTATGGCTAGGTCACTGTGTAAGTACTGGCTTATTTGAGCGGGTTCAAGAATATCAAATATAGAGCCTTTTTTTATCGCCCTTTGTCGAGCGTTTCTCAGGCTGTGTAGGTCTTCGGTATTTAAAATACGCAATGCATTCGGGCAGAACTTCTCTACCCGCCAGCCAAATTGCTCCTCCATCATAAAGCGATCAAAAATCACCATGTCAGGATTTAATTCAGTGATGTAATGGTCAAAACTTGCGTTATTCAGCTCAATGTCTTGGCAAAGTACATCATGCTGAGTCAAATCGGCCATGTGTTCGCTCAGTTGTGCAGGACTAGCGAAGGTTACTTGCCAGTCTTGTGCGCGCACAGCCGTTATTAACTGCATCATTCGGCTTCCGGCCGCAGAGGAATTAGGCTCTGGCCATACATAACCAATAATTAAAATATTCATAGGAGCTACTCGTTTAGAGACTTAAAACCATTTTGCAGGTATAAGATTAGTCATTATAAAGAAGTCATTGTAACCGTGTTAAATATACTGGCTAACAGTAGTGATTTGGGTCAGTAGGCAAGGTTTGCTAGCTACACTTTTATTTTCTTCTTCTGTATATTGCAGCAATTAAATATTATGTGCTGCATTACGTGTAGATAATGACGATAAGTGCAGTTATTTGGAGTTATATATGTTTCGATTGATAGTATTACGCTTTCTGGAGAGGTAGAACGTCAGTGTTCTATTGATTCGGTTATTCCCCGAACACTAGCGGGTGAGTTAATCATCGTACGAAGAGGTATGCAGGATTTAGAACTTTTTGATCAAACTGTAGATCTTGTGATTAACAGTATTGAAGCGGTATGTGGCTTGGAAGTCGCTGCTGCCGTAAAAAATGATGGTGTTGAGAAAATTCATTTGCACGTAGGGCTTGATCAAGTAGAAGCTGTTTATGCTAAAGCTCGAGTAGAGCTTGCTTTAAAAATGCCTGCTGTAACGGCCAAAACCTTTGAGAAATTGGGTGTTTCTGAGGATTTCTTTATTCATAATGCTTCACTTATTCGCCTTATGATGCCCTTTGATGTTATGAAGTCTAAACAAAAAGAATTTAAGAAGCATCTGGGAAAGCTAACACTCCATGGTCCTCATCATGATCATTATCAAAACGTCCCGATCAATGCGATCAATACATGGACCGCGGTGGGTCGTGTAGATTCTAACAATGGCATGCTTATTTATCCCGAAGTTTGGGGTAAAAATTTACCCATAGAAAATGGTGAGGTACGTCACGATCAGTACCTAGGAAAGCCCGTTGCTTTGGATATGGATCCTGGTGATATTCTTATTTTTCATAGTAATCATATGCATGCGTCTCGTATCAACTCGACGGATGATACGCGGATTGTTTTGACTAACCGAATTTGTTTAGACAAACCTCAGTATCCTGACGCAGCTCGTCCACAAAAGTATTTTCTCTCGTCGGCTTTTCCTGCTGATATTGATCTAGCCACTCTATTTTCTCGCAAAGGTTTTGTGGGTAATAAGAGAAAGCATTTGAAAACGGGTCTAAGTAAGGCCGTTCATAAAATGGCAACCAAGGTCGGGCTTGATTTTATAAAATATCCCACTGAAACAAGCAATGCGATTTCTTTAGAACCCGTTGATATCAACCAGTTAGCTAAGACGTTATCTGATGGCGATATAGCCGTTATTGATGACAAAACATGTGCAGCTAAAATTGATAGAAAAGTAATTTCTTTTGGACGACAGTGCCCTCATCAGGGAGCTGACCTTGCATTAGGTTTTATTGAAGATGGACAAGTATTCTGCCCACACCATGGTTTGAAGCTATGCTTGAAAACAGGTGAGGCCTCTTGTTCTTCTATTAAAAATCTTAAAGTAGAAGAATTGAAAATATTATGAAAATTTGGCGATGAAGCCAATTTCCATAATATTTGATATATATTTATCCTAAGATGTTATTCGCATGTATTCAGAGACAATATTCGGGATTTTGTCTAAATTGCCATTTCTAAATCCGGCAGTGTAAGTCGACTTAATGTGAGCATCTTGTTTGTCGCCACCTATGCTGCGGTCAATTTTTAATGACTGATCAAGTGATGGGTTGATAAAACATTCATTAAATATTTTTCCATTAGTTGCTAGCATCATGTATTTTATTCGAATGCATTGATAGCATGTTCCGCAATTTTCAGGTCTGACCTTTTTATCTTTGCATAATGATAGAGATTGTAACGCAAGTTCATTTGCTAAAATACTTGGTAGTTTTTCTGCGCGAGTAACGTCATTGCCATAGCTTTCTATTCGAAAGTCGCCAGAATCGTAAAGTTGATCTGTAGCGATGGATGATCCATAGGGAAGTGCTTCGAATTGCTGATAAAGAGAAAAGTCAGCTGCCATAGTTACATCGCGATATTTCTTAATAAACAGAAAGCTTACCGAAGAAAGTAAAAAAACAAATGATAGACGGGGAGCAATTTTAAAGGTCTTGTATATGTCAAAAGCATTTGATCTAACAGTTATTCTTTTGTTAGCATATTCAACTGCTAGAATGTCAGTCTTTTCAATTGCTTTTTCGAATCTATCTTGATCGGATATTTTATAATCCATTCCCTGTATGGTTAATAGGTCTGGTTTTTCTTGGAAATTTTTATTTAAAATCGTATAGGTAGAATCTACGCCGCCGCTAAATAATAATAATTGTTTTTTTTCTTCGTGACTCTCCATATCACGGTATTGGCTAAAATCAACATTTACTAAGGAATATTTTTTAGGTAACCAGCATGCCCACACGTCTGACAATCTTTCTGCATTCTTCTTCGTTTGTATCGTTCCTTGGCCATGGATCATTAGGCTTTTATTTTTAACCATTGCTATCGGCAAGAAAATCCATGCTGCAAAATCCATAAATCCAATATATGGATTAGACGCTCCCTGACAATCGAAATAGAAAGTTTCGTTACCAGAAGATAAATAAACTTCATTTTTTTCTTGGAAAGCATACACATTAATGCAGTTGTTATTGGTCTTCTTACTTTTTATACTAGCTTCATAAGATTTTATCTTGCCAAGCACTTCGCGGCTCAACTTTTTATCAAGCTTAAAAATTTTGTTAATGATTTTTTTCATTATGTTGAGTACCAAGTAAAATATTTAGTAGCTAAGTATTATCGCTAATTAATGTGGAATAGGAACTTCCTCTTAATATTCTATCAAAAATATTAAGAGCGTCATTTTTTGAAAAAAGACCGTTTTTAACATTTGGCCAAAATTCAACATCTGATCGACGGATAAACAATGCAGAAGATCGAGATCTCAATGCCACTGGAATTTTTTTATACTCTAACGCCGCCAAGGAGGAGAAACGATGTTTCCCTCCGATGTTCACCCACACCCAGTCATCGTCAGAAATTAAAAATTGACCATGTATATAGCCATATTGTTCAGGCTTGTAACCATTATTTTTAATATTTTTGTACACAGAGATTAAACGTTGGTATTCCTGTAAACCTAGGTCTTCTGACACAGGGCCAAAAAATTGCCATCCGAAGTTGTCTTTTTCAGGTAATCCTAGCTTATGGGCTTCTTTTGATAAAAGACTTTTAGCCGATATATCTACACAAATTTTAGGCAGTTTAACTTCAGGAGTAGATGTGCCCCAGGGTAACACTGTTGCCATGGGGTGGTGCTTACTTAGTGAGGCATTATCACTTTTGAGTACGGATTGCATTGAAGTGGGACAATATTGATTATAGTAAGCTGCTAAAACAGAGTTGGAGTAGTTAGATTTATTTTTGGCATACTCCTTAAGTGTATTTACAAAAGGGTTTCCGTGTATTGTGAA
This sequence comes from Oleispira sp., assembly GCA_051275515.1. Taxonomy (GTDB): domain Bacteria; phylum Pseudomonadota; class Gammaproteobacteria; order Pseudomonadales; family Oceanobacteraceae; genus Oleispira. The sequence goes on from JBNMOT010000055.1 coordinate 8,075, forward strand.
ACCTAGCATGTGAGAACGGCAGCGTTCAATCGGGATTATAGCAGCGGCCCCTGTAAAATTTGAATACAATAAATCTAGAGGTTCTTTTTTATTGGATAAATCATATGTAGAAGTTGCATATTTATCTTGAGAAAAAAGACTTTTGATACTTCTAAGTTTCACATTAGGCCTGCGATTTCGAACTGAGTATGCTGCTAAAAATAGCATATCCATTCAGTATGAGCCATTTAATAATGAATCATGAAAAGCATAATGCAAGGTATTTAAGTAATCAAATTTATACATTTATTGATTTATTGCGGTATGTCTGAAATGTTGAAGTTTCTTTATTTGGACAATAAAGATTAGCAACTTTATTGCTGTCGTCATCATTTGGTGATGTTTACATTTAACCTTGGAAGCTACTGGGTGTTGTTTTTTTCGGTTTTAACCGACTCACTCCTAGTATGACCAAGACCATGCCTAATCCGTGATAAAAAGTGAATAATTCATTCAATAGCACAACGGCCCTTATGCTGGCCACTATTGGACCAACGGTGCCCGTTAATGCGGCATTAGTTGCGCCGATGCGCTACCACTTCACTGATCATAATAGATGGCATAAGAAAGCGCACTTAATAGAATTAATACGCAGCCATGAAGGGCCTGCTCTCCTTGCAGGCTTAAGTCTCGTAAAACAATGCAGATAATACCCGCATAGCATAATGCTAAGGCACTTATTTGCTGGCGTGTAACCTTATGTTTGAAAATGATTGCACCCCATATGACAACTAAGGGGGCTAAGCATATAAAATGATGCGTTCTAATTGAGTATTTGCCCGCTCTAAGCCTTTTAAATCCAAAAACCTTGCGAGGTAATTCCCAAATAAACCGACAAACGCAGCGCCAAGCCAATGTCTCAAGGGCAGTCCAGCTTTTTGTTGCAGAAGCTGTTGTTTCTGAATCAGTATTGTACCTATCAGTAAATACACCGGAAGAGCCAGGGTCATACGCCCATTTAATGATAATAGGCTTGCAAGAAAAGAGTAAAGCCGCCCCTATGGCGAAAGCAAACCCTTGCTTATTGGCATTATCGATACTTGAATGATTCATATAATTCTTTTAATAAACTCGTTGAGCGCAAACAAGGCAATACAGACTGGCCAATCCTCGTGGGGACCGATAATGCCAGTATCGACACTTTTTAACCATTTGGTACAAGTTTCATTTGTTCGCAAGGGCCAAAATCCGTATAGTGTAACGCCATCTTCTGCAGAAACTTGCGTTCTGTAATTTAACATTTTCTCCAGTTTTCGGATCCTGTATGACACGTTATATCTTTGTCACGGGCGGTGTTGTTTCCTCGTTAGGAAAAGGCATTGCATCGGCTTCATTAGCCGCAATTTTAGAAGCTCGTGGCCTTAAGGTTACTATGCTGAAGCTGGACCCTTATATTAACGTCGATCCAGGTACCATGAGCCCGTTTCAGCACGGTGAGGTATTCGTTACTGAAGATGGCGCTGAAACTGACTTAGACTTGGGTCATTACGAACGTTTCATCAATACCAAAATGTCACGTCGTAATAACTTCACTACTGGCCGTATCTATACCGACGTGCTTGCAAAAGAGCGTCGTGGTGATTATCTAGGCGGTACAGTTCAGGTAATTCCTCATATCACAGACGAAATTAAGCGTCGTGTTATAGAAGGTGCTGAAGGTTCTGATGTCGCCCTAGTAGAGATCGGCGGCACGGTAGGTGATATTGAATCCCAGCCTTTCCTTGAAGCTGTGCGCCAGATGAAAGTTGAGTTAGGTTCTAAGCGTGCTTTATCCGTGCATCTTACGTTAGTGCCTTATATCGCGACAGCTGGCGAGACTAAAACTAAGCCGACTCAGCACTCTGTTAAAGAGATGCGTACCATTGGCCTTCAGCCAGATGTATTGATCTGTCGCAGCGATCACAAAATTGATGCTTCTTCTTTGCGTAAAATTTCCTTGTTCACCAACGTGGAAGAGCGTGCGGTGATTCCGTTGGAAGATGCCGATACGATCTACAAGATTCCGGGTGTGTTACACGAAGCCGGGCTTGATGATCTGATCGTTGAAAAGTTTGATTTAAGCTGTCACGAACCTGATTTAAGCGATTGGGATGAAGTGATTGATGCTAAGTTAAATCCTGTGCAGCAAGTTAATATCGCCATGGTGGGTAAATACATGGAGTTGTTGGATGCTTATAAGTCGTTGATCGAAGCGGTTGATCACGCCGGTATTCATCATAAAGCGAAAGTAAATATTCAATTTATCGATGCTGAAGTGATTGAACGCCAAGGCACTGATATCTTAAAGGGTAAAGACGCCATTCTTGTTCCGGGTGGTTTTGGCCATCGTGGCGTAGAAGGTAAAATCAGAACGGTTCAGTTTGCTCGTGAAAACAAGGTACCTTTCTTAGGTATTTGTTTAGGTATGCAATCCGCGGTTATTGAATTCGCACGAAACGTCATGGGCTGGGAAGACGCTCACTCTACCGAGTTTGACGCGGATACGACACACCCCGTAGTGGGTTTGATCACTGAGTGGACTGACGCGACAGGCAATACTGAAGTGCGTGATACCAATTCTGATCTAGGGGGCACTATGCGCCTCGGCGGACAAGAGTGCCGCTTAGCGGAAGGCTCAAATACGGCTACTGCTTACGGCAAAGAAGTTATTGTAGAACGTCATCGTCACCGTTACGAAGTGAACGCGACTATTATTGCGGAACTGGAAAAAGCCGGTTTACGTATTGCCGGTCGTTCTATCGATGGTGATTTGGTTGAAGTGGTCGAAGTGATTGATCACCCATGGTTTGTCGGTTGTCAGTTCCACCCAGAATTTACCTCTACGCCACGTCATGGACATGGATTATTCAGTGCTTTTATCAATGCGGCGATCGAACACAAAGCCTAATTAATAGAAAAAGAATGAATTACGTTAATACTGTTTAAAATATAGAGCACGCCGCGTTGATCGCTATTCGCACCCGCGGCGCAGTCAGATTAAAATACGGAGAAGACAGTTACATGGCTAACATTATTGATATCAGAGCACGCGAAGTTTTAGATTCACGTGGCAACCCTACCATCGAAGCTGACGTTACATTAGAAGGCGGTTTCTTTGGCACAGCTTGTGCTCCTTCTGGCGCATCAACGGGTTCCCGCGAAGCGTTAGAATTACGTGATGGCGATAAAGGCCGTTATTTAGGTAAGGGCGTATTGAAAGCCGTTGCCAATGTAAATGATGTCATTAAACCGGTATTAATGGGCATGAATGCGCTAGATCAAAGCGCGCTTGATCACAAAATGCTTGAGCTAGACGGCACTGATAACAAAGCGACGTTAGGGGCTAACGCTATTTTGGCGGTATCACTTGCGGCGGCTAAGGCGGCGGCGGTTGCGAAAGGCGTTGAGTTGTATGAGCACATTGCGGATCTAAACGGTACGCCAGGTCAGTACTCTATGCCATTGCCTATGATGAACATCATCAACGGTGGCGAGCACGCTGATAATAACGTTGATATCCAAGAATTTATGGTGCAGCCAGTGTCTGCTCCTTCTTTTGCGGAAGCACTTCGCGCCGGCGCTGAAATCTTCCATAGTTTGAAGAAAGTTTTAAGCGACCAAGGCATGAGCACTTCAGTGGGCGACGAAGGGGGGTTTGCCCCCAATTTAGCGTCTAACGCTGATGCACTAGCGGCCATTAAAGTAGCGGTTGCCAATGCGGGTTATGAGTTGGGTAAAGACATTACGCTGGCGCTTGATTGCGCGGCGACTGAATTCTATGTTGATGGCAAATATGACATGAAGGGTGAAGGCAAGGTTTTCACCTCTAACGAATTCTCTGATTATCTAGCTGAGCTATGTGAGTTGTACCCAATCGCGTCTATTGAAGACGGTTTGGACGAGTCTGATTGGGAAGGTTGGAAGTATCAGACTGATATTCTAGGCAAGAAAGTACAATTGGTGGGTGATGATTTGTTCGTTACTAATACAGCAATCTTGAAAGAAGGCATCGAGAAAGGTGTTGCTAACTCTATCTTGATTAAGTTTAACCAGATAGGTTCTCTCACTGAAACGCTAGCGGCGATTCAGATGGCAAAAGAGGCAGGTTATACGGTTGTTATTTCTCACCGCAGTGGTGAAACTGAAGATACCACCATCGCTGATTTGGCGGTGGGCACGTGTGCTGGTCAAATTAAGACAGGCTCTTTATGTCGCAGCGATCGTGTTTCTAAGTACAACCGTCTATTGCGCATCGAAGAGCAATTAGCCGGAAAAGCACCTTACATTGGTTTGAAAGAAATTAAGGGTCAGTAATTAACTGATTAGCAGGCGGCGGCTTAGTCTGTCGCTGAAGCAACTTGATTGATTACAAATCATGAGAAAGGGAAGTTGAATTTTTATTTCGATAAAGGTTCACTTCCCTTTTTGCTTATGTCGTAAACTAAATAATAATGATAGATAGGGGGAACGTAACATGACTTTAAAATTGATTTTATCTTTATCTGTCCCCGTGCTTTTCATTCTCGTTTTACAATACCGTTTTTGGTGGGACGATACCGGGGTCGTTGCAAGCTGGCAGTTACAGCAGCAAATGACCGAGCTTGAGCAAGATATTGCGGCTCAGCAAGTGCGCAATGATTGGTTACGCGCCGAGGTGGATGATCTTCATCGCAGTGATGAATTGATCGAAGAGAAAGCTCGTGAAGATTTAGGTTTTATTGGTAAAGATGAAAGCTTTTATCTCATCCTTGATAAATAGTCTTCTGATAAATAGGTTCCTGATAAATGGGTTCCTGATCAATAGAAACCTTTGATAAAAAATAGCGTAAATACACCCAGAATGCGGTAATAACATGCCTTTCAGTTCAATTAATACATGGTTAGTATTACCCGCGGCGGGCACCGGCTCGCGCATGCAAGCCGATCGTCCTAAACAATACTTATTCATGACGGTTAAAGGGATTACTAAAACGGTTATTGAGCATACGCTGGACCATGTTTTAGCCTATACCCCCTCTTCAAGTTCTAATGCCATCGGTTTCGGTTTTTACAAGGCGGTCGTGGTTGTCACGAAGGGCGATCCTTATTGGCAAGAAATTAGTATGGCCCGTGGCTACGAGAAAGATGAGCGCATTGTCGTCGTTGAAGGCGGCAGTGAACGTTGTTACTCGGTATTAAATGCTTTAAACGCGATACATGAAAGTGAGTCGCAAGATAACGCTTGGGTGGCAGTGCACGATGTTGCTCGCCCTTGTTTGTCATTTGATGATTTGGATAAATTGTTTGCAGCGTTAGAAAATTATAATGAGGGTGGCATTCTAGCGACCCCAGTACGCGATACGATGAAGCGCGGCAATGTTCGCGTTGAAACCCCTGTCCAAGAGTTTGCTACTTGTATTAATCATACGGTTAATCGCGATCAGCTGTGGCATGCATTAACGCCGCAGATGTTTCCGCTTCACTCTTTGCTTAATAATTTACAGTCTGCTTTAGCAAAGGGTTTTGAAGTAACGGACGAAGCCTCTGCTATGGAGCATGGCGGTGCTAAGCCTAAGTTGGTGAGCGGACGCAGTGATAATGTGAAAATTACTCGTCCAGAAGATTTGAAATTAGCAGAATTTTATCTAAATAATTTTTAAACGAGAGGTATGTCGATGCGTATTGGTCATGGTTTTGATGTACATAAATTTGGTGAAGGTGATTTCATTACTCTTGGTGGAGTCCAGATTCCTTATAGCCAAGGCCTGGTAGCACACTCTGATGGTGATGTCGCTTTGCACGCATTATGTGATGCACTGTTGGGTGCGTGTGCGTTGGGCGATATCGGAAAACACTTTCCTGATACGGATGAAGCATTCTTGGGTGCCGACAGCCGTGGCTTACTACGCCATGTTATGACTTTAGTACAAGAACAAGGTTACCAAGTTGGCAATGTCGATATTACTATTATTGCCCAAGCCCCTAAGATGGCACCTCATATAGAAACCATGCGTGAGCGTATTGCAGAAGATCTTAGCTGCACCATTAATCAAGTAAACACAAAGGCAACCACCACAGAAAAACTCGGTTTCGAAGGCCGAAAAGAAGGCATATCTGTGCACGCTGTTGCGTTGCTAGTTACTGTTAAATAATACAAAAAATTAGAGATACATCATGTGGAATTTTGACTGGCCTAAAGCCTACCCTGAAACAAATGCTCATGGCATTTTAAAACTTAACCCAGAAGATTTTCAGGTTGATGAAATTCCTTTGGTCTCACCGTGTGGTGAAGGCGAGCACATTTACCTTCATATCAAAAAACGAGAAGTGAATACCCATTGGGTTGCTCGTCTACTGTCTGAAAAATTTGGTGTTAAAGAAAATGATGTGAGTTACGCCGGGCAAAAAGATCGCTACGCAGTCACGTCACAGTGGTTCAGTATTTATGCGCCTAAAATTGAAATGACTTTAGAGTCGCGTCCTTTTCCAGGCGAAGATATCGAAATTTTAGTTCAGACTCGTCATAGTAAAAAGTTACGCCGGGGTGATCTTGTGGGTAACCGCTTTAATATTATTTTACGGAATATTAAATTATCAGAAGCCCCTATTTCGTTGCAAGACAGTGACTCTCTGCCACATAGTGACGCAGCTGATTTACTGCAAGCTATTGAAGGCAATCTGCAAAAAATAAAACTAAACGGCGTACCCAACTATTTTGGTCTGCAACGCTTTGGCCGCGGCGGCGGTAATATGGATCAGGCGTTAGCGATGCTGACAGGGCAGCGCCGTGAAAAAAATCGCCAAAAGAAAGGCATCTACTTATCGGCTGCGCGCTCTTATATTTTTAACCAAGTGTTAGCCGCTCGAATTGGGCAAGGCCTTTGGGGTAAGTCTTTAGCCGGTGACATTGATACGGCGTCTAATGAAACTCAAGACGCAAATAAAGCCACGGCACCTATGTGGGGCCGTGGACGTTTAAACTGCCAGACAGAAACGTTAATACTTGAGCAAACTATTTCTGAACCGTTACAGGATTTGTGTAATGGGATGGAGCATGCGGGGTTAAACCAAGAGCGTAGAGAAATCGTGTCGAGCATTGAAAATATGCAGTGGCAGTGGCTTAAAGGTGAAGAGGGTTCTTCTGATTTGAATATTAGCTTTGCACTGGCTTCAGGTCATTATGCAACCTCGGTATTACAAGAGTTTATGCGGGTATCCGAACCTGATCGTTATGAAGATAAACCCTTTGTTTACAACGCAAGTGAGTCTATAAGTGCACCTGCTAGCGAGGTTAAGCCTGAACAAAAAACTAAAGAAGAGAACGAATAATGGCATTCCTCTTATCTAATGATGATGGCGCTCATGCACCTGGCTTAGCTCAATTAGCGGTAGCGTTAAAAGACGCGGGTTATACATGCCATGTGATTGCACCTGATCGTGATCGCAGTGGCGTTTCCAACTCTTTAACGCTTGACCGACCTTTGCACCCTATGTATCTCAACAACGGTTTTATTGCTATTGATGGCACGCCAACAGACTGTGTGCACCTGGGTTTAAATGCTTTATATCGTAGCGAAGAATTTGATATTGAGCGGGTGATTGCGGGCATTAATTCAGGGGCAAACTTAGGTGATGATGTCATTTATTCTGGTACCGTTGCAGCGGCTATGGAAGGGCGCTTTTTAGATAAAGCGCCGGTTGCCATTTCTTTGGTGGGCAAAATACACTTTGCTACGGCGGCTAAGGTACTGGTCACTTTATTACCACAAATAGAAGCCTTATCACTTCCTCAACGCACGATTATTAATATCAATGTCCCCGATGTACCTTTTGAACAGTTAAAAGGTATTGAAATCACACGCTTGGGTCATAGAGCGCGTTCTGATAACCCTGTGCTGACAACGAATCCTCGTGGTAAAGAATGTTATTGGATATCGGCTGCAGGAGAAGGCGCAGATGCAGGCGAAGGCACAGATTTTCATGCTGTTGAGCAAGGAAAAGTGAGTATTACGCCAATTCAAGCAGATATGACTCATGGAAATGCATTAGAATGCTTAAATCAATTAACGGGTATTTAATACTCTTCACTGAGTAAGGCATTAGGAAGCGGATGATTTTACAAGGATTAACATGTGAATGATCAGCAATTAGCTGGCATTGGGATGACATCTCAGCGCACACGTAATCGCTTAGTTCAGCGATTACGTGATAAGGGTATTAAAAATAAACAAGTATTAGAGGTGATGGCGTCGACGCCACGCCACATATTTATTGACGAAGCACTGGCGCACCGTGCTTACGAAGATAGTTCTTTGCCCATTGGTAATGGGCAAACTATTAGCCAGCCTTATATCGTAGCCAAAATGACAGAGTTGTTGTTGGCCGAAGGGCCACTCAATAATGTGCTGGAGGTGGGTACTGGTTCAGGTTATCAAACGGCTATCTTGGCTCCCTTAGTGAAAAGACTCTATAGTGTTGAGCGCATCGAGCCTCTGTTGAATAAAGCTAAGCAACGCATTCGCCAATTAAAATTGGACAATGTCAGCTTTAAGCTTTCTGATGGGCATTGGGGATGGGAACAGTCGGGCCCTTATGACGGTATTATTGCTGCCGCCGCTCCAGAGGAAATTCCACAAGGTTTATTAGACCAAATGGCAGAAGGGGGTCGGATGATATTACCGGTGGGCGGTGAAAAACAATCGCTGGTCTTGGTGACTCGCAGCGGTGATAAATGGCAGCGACAAGTATTAGAAGAAGTGAATTTCGTGCCTTTTCTGATGGGAATCAAAAAATCTTAAAGTGCTTGAAGTAACTTTGTTTGATTAATAAATGAAAAGTTGCGAACGTAGCGTGAATTAAAAGATGAAAAGCCTGCAATTGCAGGTTTTTTTTTAGCACAAGACTCTGTGCTTAGTGAGTAAGGAATGCATGTGAAATATTTATGGTTGTATCTAAAAGGCATCGCCATGGGCAGTGCTGATGTGGTTCCAGGTGTATCCGGAGGGACGATTGCCTTTATTACGGGTATTTATACAGAGCTATTAGATTCTATTAAGTCCGTTAATATAAAGGCGTTAACGACATTATTGAAACAAGGCCCTAACGCTGCTTGGCAGGCAATTAATGGCACGTTTTTATTAGTACTGATGTTGGGTATTTTAAGCGCCATTTTGACTTTAGCCAAAGTTATTCACTACCTTTTAGATGAGCATGCCATTTTATTATGGTCTTTTTTCTTCGGGTTGATTCTCGCTTCAAGTCTACATATGGGAAAACAGATCACGCAGTGGCAAGGTAAGACTTATGTGATGCTATTAATAGGAGCGTTGAGCGCCGGTTTTATTAGTGTTGCCAGCCCCACTAGTATAGACGCGAGCTACCTTAATATTTTCATTGCGGGCAGTATTGCCATCTGTGCAATGATTTTACCGGGTATCTCAGGCAGTTTTATTCTTTTGTTGATGGGATTATATGCGCCAGTATTAGCAGCAGTGAAAGGCTTGCAGCTAGACATTATGTTGATTTTTGCATTGGGAGCCGTGCTGGGTTTAATGCTTTTCTCGCGTTTACTGAGTTGGTTGTTACATCATTATCAGAATTTGATGTTCAGTTTATTGACCGGGTTTATGCTGGGTGCTTTGCTAAAAGTATGGCCTTGGAAAGAAACTATAAGCGTACGCTTAAATAGTAAAGGGCTTGAAGTGCCCTTCGAACAACTCAATCGCATGCCAGAATGGGTGAATAGTGATCAGATATTGTGGTCTTGCATGATGGCTTGCGTAGGTTTTGTGTGTGTTTTCTTGTTAGAGAAAGTCTCTAATCATCAAAATAATGGCTGAAAAAACATAATGTAGCGTTTTTCTTCCCCACAGCGGAAATGTTTTTCCGCTGTGCTAGACGTTAAATATCTGAACGCCAGTCTTAGTTGCAAAATAAAAACGATTTTTAATGCCGTTTTTAGATTTTAAAAGAATATATAAAGGTGTTTTAATAATTTTTTGTTAAAACAATTACATGCATTTTCAAAAGGCATAAAGCTGTCATTTATATGTGTCAAAAAAATAACTTTCGAAATAAAATGTCTCAGACTGCAATTTATGTATCAATGATCGCAATTTGTGTAGTTATGACAGGTTGCCTCAGTAGTCGCGAATTCATATCAACTGAAGAGAAGTTCAGTAGAAGCCAAAAGGCGACAAGTTTTCATATAGTGGAAAATGGTGACACTTTGTTCTCCATTGCATGGACTTATGGGTGGGATTATCACGAGTTAGCTCTCACTAACTCAATCACCAAACCTTACACCATTTATGTAGGGCAAAAAATTGACATAGTGAATCCGCCTCTGGTTAAAACATCAGCAATTGTTAGCAGTGCCGGAAAAACGTCGAAATGGAGAGCAAAGAAGGAAAAGCCTGCTAAAAGCACTGCTAAGGTCCTTCATAATAAGCCAATTAAGCCTTCGTTAGGCACTCAAAAAGGATGGAAATGGCCTGCGAAAGGTAAGGTTATTGGGCGCTTTTTAGCTAATGATTCACAAAACAAGGGTATTGATATCGCCGGTAAATTGGGTGAATCTGTAAGTGCAGCTGCGGCAGGGACGGTCGTTTATGCAGGGAAAGGACTTCGTGGTTATGGCAATTTAGTGATCATAAAACACGATGCGAAATTCCTTAGTGCATACGCCCATACCAGTCGCATTTTGGTCCGCGAGAAAGAAAAAATTACAGCGGGGCAGATAATTGCCGAAATAGGATCTACTGGGACGAATCGAGTGAAACTTCACTTCGAGATACGTCGGAACGGCAGACCAGTAGACCCTCTTCAGTTTTTGCCCAAGTGGCACACTGGAGGAGGATAAAGTTTAATCAATCGTTCTGGTATGAAATCTGAATAATAACAGATGCAACTAGAACGAAATAAAAGGCGGGACGACACATGGCAGCTCAACAGAAAATCAGTGCAGAGACCTTCAACGACGTAATTGAAGCACCGACGAAAGCGACAGCAAAGAAATCAGCAACGCCTGTAGCGCGAACAAGCAAGGCTCCACAAGAACGATTTATCGCCGAGCCAAGTGCCGCCAAAGCCTTAGATGCAACACAACTTTATTTAAATGAGATTGGTTTTTCTCCACTTTTATCTCCAGAAGAAGAAGTACACTTTGCTCGTCTAGCCCGTAAAGGCGATGAGAAAGGTCGCAAGCGTATGATTGAAAGTAACTTGCGCTTGGTCGTGAAAATCTCCCGTCGTTATGTAAATCGAGGTTTATCACTGTTAGATTTGATTGAAGAGGGCAACCTAGGCCTTATTCGAGCAGTAGAGAAGTTTGACCCTGAGCGTGGCTTCCGTTTTTCGACTTACGCGACTTGGTGGATTCGTCAGACAATTGAACGCGCCATCATGAACCAAACCCGCACCATTCGTTTGCCGATTCATGTGGTGAAAGAACTTAATGTGTATCTGCGCGCCGCTCGCGAACTTGCTCAGAAGCTTGATCACGAACCTTCAGCAGAAGAAATTGCAGATCTATTAGAGCGTCCTGTTGCTGATGTTAAACGCATGTTAGCTCTGAATGAGCGTGTAACGTCTGTCGATACACCTCTTGGTCCAAACTCTGATAGATGTATATTGGATACAGTTGCAGACGATCGAAGTGCAGATCCTTGCACCACTCTTCAGAATAATGATATTACGGGTAACCTGTCCGATTGGCTTGATGAGCTAACTGAGAAGCAGTGTGAAGTCGTTTCCCGTCGTTTTGGTCTTAGAGGCTATGAGACAAGCACTTTAGAAGAAGTAGGTCGTGAGATAGGTTTAACGCGCGAACGTGTTCGCCAAATCCAAGTTGAAGCATTAAAACGTCTTCGTGAAATTATGGAAGGCCAAGGCTTAAATGCCAGTACGATTTTTGGTGAGGCTTAATCTTTAAAAAAGGCATGGTTATGTTGAAAAAATAATAGCGATAACATTATTTTTCTAACAGCCAAAAAAGGCTACTCATAAGTAGCCTTTTTTATGTGCCTGACATTAAGACTAACGAAAGACACTTAACAACGATGACGGTGACGTTACTTTTCTAAATACTGTAACTTATCCGGTACGCCATCCCAATCTTCAGCACCCTCTACTTTATCTTTCATTTCAGTAATATTGTTATCACGCCACTTTTCAGATAACTCAACGTTCAATTCAATAAATTGCTGCTGATCAGTAGGCACTTCATCTTCAGAAAAAATCGCTTCTGCTGGGCACTCAGGCTCACATAGCGCACAATCTATACATTCATCAGGGTCAATAACCAAAAAGTTTGGGCCTTCATAGAAACAATCTACTGGGCATACTTCAACACAATCGGTGTACTTACATTTAATACAGTTATCAGTTACTACAAAAGTCATTGCAG
>JBNMOT010000056.1:0-20328 GCA_051275515.1 Oleispira sp.
GTTTTGAGGGACAATCTCTTCAACCTTACCCCATAGAGCAAGCATTAGATCAAGACATTGATATTCAGCGTGCAGCGTTTATTAATCACGCAGGGGGTGTGTGTTTATTTGTTCAGCTCAAACACTCTGCATCAACTGTTCAAGATAAATCAACTGTCCAAAACGAATTAAAAAAGCGTATCTCTGATATATCAGCAGAATATTTTTTACCTTTAGGCTTAAAAGAAATTCAGTATTATCAAATAGCGAATATGCCGGTTGATGGTCGTCACAACAGTAAGATTGATCGTCCTTTATTACGTGAATCGTTAACGAAAAATAAAATCAATAATAGCCAGTGGTTAGCGCTGTAAAAATTGGAAATAGCCATGTCGAATAAAGAAAAAAATACCTCAATAAAAACCCCTTCTGTTATCGCAATGCCTGCTTTTATTATTAAATTAAATAGAGTTGATTTGATTACGCTGTCTAGTGTATTGACCACCTTTGTCGCAATGATGAATGCGATTGATGGGCATGTTTATTTTGCCATGGCCCTGCTTTTTTTAGCCATGACCGCAGATGCATTAGACGGTCTGTTAGCGAGAAAATGGGGATTAGAGCGAGAGTTTGGCCGTTATCTTGATGGTTTTATGGATGTGCTCATCTATCTTGTGGTTCCGAGTATTATCATGCTGCAGTGGCAGTTTGATGGTTATTGGTCGATCTTTATTTTGCTTATGATTGCCTGCGGTTGCATTCGGTTATCGGTATTCAATCAAGTGGGTAATGTTGAGGCTACCAATACCAGCAGCGGTAATAAGAAACTGGCTTACAAAGGCATGCCTGTTTTTTGGAGTGTTTTTATTTTAGCAGCGATTATGATGCTAGAAAAAATTATAGGTTTAATACTGTCCCATATTTTACTGGCCATGAGTTTAACGGTGTTTAGTTTTTATATGATCGTCGATAAAGCGTTCTTTAAATTCAGTTCGTTAACTCAAATACTTATTTTAACCCTAGGGGGTTTTGTTATTTTTACTCTATTTTCTTTGCAGCAATACGGCCTTAAATCCCCGATTAATAGTGTATTACTCGCGCTGTATCTGCAAATTCCTGTTGTGATTGGAGGCGTGCTGCACATGGTCGTGGTGAAACGCAATTATTTATCAGCCTTTGTTATTCCCATTCACTCAGCTTGGTTTGGTGCCAATAAAACATGGAGAGGGTTGGTGGTGGTTCCTTTGCTTACTGCGTTGGGTGGACTTTGCATGCTGCCGTTGGAATGGTTGCTCGTTCAGACAATGGGCACCAGCTTATTAAGTCAGTGGAATCTTGCTTACCTCGGTTTTATTGCAGGGATTGGTTATGTGTTAGCAGAGCTGCCTAATTCATTTTTTAAACGTCGAATGGGTATTCAAGCAGGAGCAGTACCCGAGCATAAAAAGTATTGGTTTATTGCACTCGATCAGCTGGATTCAGCGTTGGGTGTCGCGATCGCCTATTGGCTGGTACTGGGTATCTCTTTTGAAACAGCATGGGTCTATATTATTAGCTTTCCAATAACCGCTTTATTAATAAAGCAGTGGTTATTTAATAAAAAGCTAAAGTCTTCTGCTATTTAATTCTATTACCCCTAAACCTAACTCTAACCTTAATGTTTAGTCGCTGATCCCTAACGGCTTATGCAGTTTCGGCCTTGTTCTTTTGCACGATACAGAGCTTGGTCGGCACTCTTCATCACGTCTTCAGGCTTTTGTTCCGCCAGTCGTTGTGCAATGCCAAAGCTGACCGTGACCTGTACTTGATTTTTTTTAGTATCAGCTTTAGCGTTAATTTTTTTCTTATTCTGTTTTTGGGGACGATTCTTTGTGTCCCGAATTATTAAGGGATAATCTGCAATATTTTGTCGAAGGGTTTCAATAAAAGGGTCGGCTTCTTCTGCGAGTTTACGCTTAAATAATAACGTGAACTCTTCACCGCCATAACGAAACGCCTTACCGCCTCCTTGTACTTTACCTAACTGTTGCGCGACAATTCTTAACACATCATCACCGGTATCATGGCCATGAGTATCGTTGAATTTTTTAAAGTGATCGATGTCTGCCATCACCACACAATAATGCTTTCCGCAGTGCTTCAATTCGTTCATCAACGCTCTGCGTCCAGGCAGTCCGGTTAGTTCATCGAGAAACGCCAAATCATGGCTGTTGACTAACAGCGTCACGAGCAATGCGCCGGCAATTAAGCTGCTGAATAAACTGGATATCCCCGCACTGTCGAACCAAGCGCAGATCAATAAGGTCGTCACCATGCACGCCAATAGCATGCAGTGGCTGCGTTCACGCTTAATAAAGGTGTGGATCAATAAGATCAGGCTTGCAAAGAACAAAACAGTCGTGCTGATGGTAGGCAGCAGCCAGCCACTCATAAAATGCTCAGTATCTTGGCCAAAAGGTTGCAATGCTAAGTGTAAGCTTAATAATTGTGAGTAGCCGGGAAAGTAGTGAGTTAGTACATAGGCACCCACCATTTGGATACTAATAAGCGTTATCAGAAAAGCACCTAAAGGAGAAACAAGTTTTCGTTCGGGTAACCAGTAGATGATAAAGAAATTCAGCGGCCAGAAAATGCTCAATAGAGTGAAGTAGGTCCCCACCATATCCTGCTCAAGAGGCGCCTGAAGCTGAGTTTGTATAATGGCATACCCTATTAAAAGATTAACCCCAGCCATCGCGATACGACCTTGCACAAACTGCTGGCCTAATACCATCACCAACATACCTAAGCCGAAGGGCAGGTACGTCAAAAGAACCTGGTAGCGGTCATCAAGCTGATTCGTGGTAGGAAGAAGTATCACTGCGGAAATAAGTAGGCAGGCTGCGATAAACCATGGGCGTATAACGCTCAATAGTACTTGAGCCGCCGTTAAAAATGAGGCTGGGAAAAAATTTTGGTTGGTTTGCATATACTGAACTCTCGGTCCTTGAGTATTCAGTATCGGAGATATTTACAAATTTACCAGTAACAGAGTGAATGGCTGGGTTAGTAAAAGTAAGGTTAACTGATTTTACCGGTTACACGGGCACGCTTAGAGCCTACTTCAACCGCTTCCTTATTAGCGGCGGCCTTTTCTGCTAGGTAATTATCGATTAAGTTTTTAACGGCAATAATTAATCCCATCGCCACAAAAGCGCCGGGTGGCAGAATGGCAAATAAGAAATCTGGGTAATCGTTAAAGATAACAATTTGCCAATTGACGGCCATTTCACCAAAGATTAAATCCATATTGGTGAAAAGTGTGCCTTGGCCAATCACTTCACGGATTACCCCTAATAAAATTAATACCACCGTAAAACCAAGGCCCATGGTTAACCCATCAACGGCAGAAGGAATGATGCCGTTTTTACTGGCGAAGGCATCCGCGCGTCCTAAAATCGCGCAGTTAGTGACGATGAGTGGAATAAAAATGCCTAAAATTTGATACAGCTCATACGTTAACGCCTGCATAACCAGCTCAGTAACCGTTACGAAAGAAGCAATGATCATCACGAAGGCTGGCAATCGCACCGCATCGGCTACGTGATTACGGATAAGAGAGACCGCAATATTAGAACCTACTAGCACTAAAATAGTTGCTAAGCCCAAGCCAATCGCATTCACCACAGTCCCGGTAACCGCTAATAGCGGGCACAGACCTAATAACTGAACGAGGGCGGGATTATTTTTCCAGAGACCGTCTAACGTGATCTCTTGTAAGGATTTATTCGCCATGTGCAATATCCTCTTGCTGATTGTTTGCGGCTATTTCTTTGCCATGCTTCTGGAAAAAAGTCAGCGCCAGACGCACAGAACGCACAACCGCTCTGGGGGTAATGGTTGCGCCCGTAAACTGATCGAATTCGCCACCGTCTTTTTTAACTTTCCACAATTTCTCTATTGGGTTCGTTAAAGACAAACCCGGAAACTGCAGAATCCAAGGATGCTTTTTCGCTTCAATTTTATCCCCTAGCCCAGGAGTCTCTTTATGATCAATCACTCGTACACCCGCCAAAGTGCCGTCTAACTTAATGCCGACAATCATATTGATATGAGTGGTATAACCATCAGGGGCGGTTACCGGCAAAATAACCGTATGCGCTTTGCCTTCTTTACGCGCGATATACGCCACCGCATCGTCGGCGATTGGGCCTAATAAACGAACGTTAAAGGCAGTATGAACGCCGTCATAAACCAGAGGAATCGTATCGTTTAATAAATCGTTATCGTAAGAGCCTTGCGGCACAATTTCGTGCAGGGCTTTTGCTTGTGCGATTTGAACATTTTTCGCAATGTCTTCTTTGGTGACCACTTGCGCAATACCAATAGATCCCGCCGTAACGATGGCAAACAAACCAAGGCCAACTGCATTTTCACGAATCGATGCCCAAATACCTTTTGTAAGAGTCTCTTTCATCCTTAACCCTCCTTGTCTGATGGGTCAATTGAAGAGCCTTCGGTGGCAGAGGCACTCTCTTTTACCAGCAAACCTCGCTTGGCTTTGTCATGGCCGTAGGTTCGGGGCTGTGTATACGTATCAATTAACGGCGCTGCAAAATTCATCAGTAATACCGCAAAGGCAACCGCATCAGGGTAAGCCCCCCAAGTACGAATAACAAAAATTAAAATACCAATACCCGCACCAAAAATTATTTTACCTAAGGGTGTGGTCGATGCACTCACGGGATCCGTCGCAATAAAGAAAGCGCCCAGCATGGTTGCACCGGTAAAAATGTGCAGTGACCAAGGGACATACAAATCAGCATCCCAGCCAAATATCATAGAGCATGTGCCCAATGCGGCTAATAAACTAAACGGAATGTGCCAAGTAAAAATACGCAGGGCTAATAACGCTAAACCACCGATTAAAAATGCGATATTGACAAATTCCCAACCGCCGGCAAACCAATTACTGGCAGAACCACCGGAAGTTGCATCGGCAAATAAGGGTCCTTGCAGAATCTCAATCGCCGTTTCATTTTTTGCCAAATGTTTATACGTATCAAGTGGCGTAGCACCCGAGTAACCATCGGTCAGCGCGGGAGCACTGGAAAAAATAACACTCAAGGTATCGGTCAAAGAAAGCGTTTGGCCCGCGCTCAGTATGTCTTGATTCAAAAAGAAAGGGCTTGCCCACGTCGTGGTCATTTGCACCGGAAAAGAAATCAATACCAAGGCATAGCCGACCATCGCCGGGTTAAAAGGATTATTACCCAAGCCCCCATAAAGGTGTTTAGCAAAGATCATTGAAAAACTGACGGCAACGACCGTTACCCACCAAGGGACAAAAGGCGGTAACGCAATGCCCAACAACACCGCGGTTAATAACGCCGTATTATCTTTTAAAACAAACATAACAGGTCGTTTACGAATTTTTAAAACAATCGCTTCGCACGCCAGTGCGGTGATACTGGCCAGTGCAATATTAATTAAGTTACCCCAACCAAAAAAGTAGGTCAGCGCAATAATGCCTGGCACCGTTGCTAGAATAACCAATAGCATAATACGGCTGGTGGTATTCCCGCCGTGAGCATGAGGAGAGGTGATATTAACAAAAGCCATCTTTATACACCTGCCTTATCAAACTGAGCCAAGTCTGTTTCTAGCTCTTTTAATTTTTGCATTTGTTTATCTAAGCCTTTTTGTAATGCTGGCAAAGTTTCTGAACCTTGCGCTTGGGCTAGCTGGAATCGTTGTTGAGTCTTATCAATACGATCTTGCTGAGCGCGTAATTTCTTTTCAATATCGTCGCGAGAGATTTCTTTTTTCACGGGCAGCGTAATGGCTTCATCGGTTTGAACGTCATTTTTGGCCGCGCTGGCTTCTTGTTCTTGCAATGCTTGGGCGGCCAATTTTTTCGCGGCTTGTGCTTTTTCAGCGTTGGCGGTGCGGGCTTGGCGTTTCGCTTCTTTTTCAGCGGCGTCACGATCTAAGCGATCTTGGCGAGCTTCAAAGCGAACCCTTGAGCGTTCTGATTTTTGGTGCGCTGCGCGTTCTTCTTTAATTTTACCTTTAGCGTGTCGATAATATTGCACCAATGGAATCTGACTGGGACAAACATACGAACACGCACCGCATTCAATACAATCGGCAATATTATGCTGCTCAGCTTTATCCAGCTCACCCGATTTGCTGAACCAATATAACTGCTGAGGTAATAAATCAGCCGGGCACGCTTCAGTGCATAAGCCACAACGGATACACGCAGACGCCATATCGTTAGCCGGCAGTTCTTTTTGGCTGGGTGTTAGAATGCAGTTGCTGGATTTTAATATGGGTAACTCATCACTGCTTAAGGTGAAGCCCATCATGGGCCCGCCCATAATGACCCGGGGCTTGCTATCAGGTTGTATTGTTTGAGTGAGCGAGCCCAGCAACGTTTGGAATAAACTGACTTCTTGTTTAAAACCCGCAAACGCCAATAAGTGTTTTACCGGGGTGCCGATTAATACGTTCACATTTTGCGGCCGTTCAACGGACTGCCCGGTAATCGTTGTGATACGCGAAATTAACGGCTTACCTTTCGCGACCGCATCATAAACGGCGGCGCACGTACCGACATTTTGGCAAACAATACCGATATCCGCAGTAATGCCGCCACTGGGCACTTGTTTACCCGTAAGGATTTCAATTAACTGTTTTTCGCCGCCCGATGGGTATTTAGTCGGAATCGTCACCACCGAAATATGATGTTCACCGTGCACTTTATGCAGCGCCGCTGCCATCGCCTTAATCGCTTCAGGCTTATTATCCTCGATGCCAATTAAACATGTATCCGCTGACGTTAGCTTCATTAGAATCTGAATGCCAAGCATCGTCTCCAGTGCGCGCTCACGCATCAACATATCATCAGACGTAATATACGGTTCGCACTCGGCGGCGTTAATGATCAGTGTTTCAATGTGCTTTTCGTTTACCGCCATTTTTACTGCCGTTGGGAAGCCCGCGCCACCCATGCCGGTAATGCCCCAGTCGCGGATACGCTCCACCAATACAGCATTATCGGCGTCTAAATAGTCGCTGATCGCTTGCGAGCCATTCGCAATGTCTTCTAACCATTGATCTTGGCCATCAGTGTCTATAACAACACAGGTACCTTGCAGGCCCGAACTGTGGGGTAATTCTCGCTGTTCAATCGCGACGACTTTCCCCGAGGTGGGTGCGTGAATGGCCGCACTGACAAATCCTCTAGGCTTAGCCAGTAATTGGCCTTTTAAAACCCCATCGCCTACCGCAACAATCACATCCGCAGGTGCGCCAATGTGTTGTCCAACCGGAACAATTAACTGAGCAGGTATTGGCAGTTGTGCAATAGGCGTTTGCGTAGACTGGTGTTTGTTTTGTGGTGGGTGAACACCGCCATTAAAAGAGTGCAGAGTAATGGTTTGCATTAGATCGCCTCCTTCTTTAAAGCAGCCATGGAATTGTCGGGTTTATCCCAATGCCAGCTTTGCAGCGTTGTTTCAATAGGCACCATATCAATACAATCGACCGGGCAGGGCTCAATACATAAATCACAGCCCGTGCATTCATCGGCAATCACCGTGTGCATTTGCTTCGCCGCCCCCATAATCGCATCGATCGGACAGGCCTGAATGCACTTAGTGCAACCAATACATTCGTCTTCGCGAATGATGGCCACCATCGGCACATCTTTTTCAGCACCGTGTTCGCCATCCAAAGGTTCAGGTTCAACCCCAAGCAGATCGGCTAACGCAATAATGGTGCTTTCGCCACCGGGTGGGCATTTATTAATTTTTTCGCCCGCGGCAATGGCCTCGGCATAAGGCTTACAACCAGGATAAGAACACTGGCCGCATTGCGTTTGTGGTAGAAGGTTATCAATTTGGTCGACAATCGGGTTGCCTTCCACTTTAAAACGCACCGCCGCAAAGCCTAAAATGGCACCAAAAATAAGGGCAAGGGTCGCTAGCAATACAATAGCAATTAAAATAGAACTCATTATTAAATGCTCACCAAACCAGTAAAGCCTAAAAAGGCTAACGACATTAAACCTGCCGTGATCATAGAAATCGCAGAACCTTGAAACGGCTTGGGTACATCAGCCACCGTAATGCGTTCGCGCATTGCCGCAAACAATACCATCACCAAAGAGAAACCCAGGGCAGCGCCAAAGCCATATAAAATGGATTCCACAAAACTGTTATCACGTTTAATGTTTAACAAGGCAACCCCTAATACCGCACAGTTGGTGGTAATCAATGGCAAGAAAATTCCGAGTACTCGATACAGCAATGGGCTGGTTTTGCGAATGGCCATTTCAGTAAAACCAACCACCACGGCAATCACCATAATAAAGCTGATGGTGCGTAAATATTCCAACTCAAGCGGCACTAGCAAATAGGTGTACACCAAATAGCTGCATACCGACGCCAACGTCAATACAAAGGTCGTGGCCGCGGACATGCCTATCGCAGTTTCTAATTTATTAGAAACCCCCATAAAAGGGCATAAGCCTAGAAACTGAACCAGTACAAAGTTGTTCACTAAAATTGTACTGACCAAAATCAATAAATAATCGGTCATAATGGGTTGCTCACTCTTGTATACGTGAAACTAATCGTTGTGGCTGGGTATTGTATAAAAAATAAACACAGCTGGAAATTTGGCGCCCTATTATCCCAAATAGGCGTTATTTCTTTCAAGTATGATTTCGCATATTTTAAGCTCATTTTGATATAAGTATAGCGCTGGTTAGCTTACTTCCTTTAATTAGCGCCATATCGCGGTAAAAACTCGTATACAATGTGAGCCTTTGCTCCTAGCGTTAGTAGGTAAACCATGACTGATACTCTTTTAAATCAAGCGACCCTCGAAGCGGCGTTATCGTCTTATCAAGATCCTTACTTAAATACTGATCTTGTCAGCTTTGGTGCTGTGCAAAAAATAGACATACAAGGTGATAAGGTGACTATTGATATTCACCTGCCTTACCCGTCTGATTTTGTCAAAGGCGGCACCGAAGAAATTTTAAAAGTCATGGTCGGTAATGTTGAGGGTGTCGAAAGTGTCGACATCAATATCAGTTGGGAAGTGAGCGATCACAAATCTCAAAATACCGTTGAAGCCATCAGTAAGGTAAAAAATATCATTGCTGTGGCCTCGGGTAAAGGTGGGGTGGGTAAATCAACCACATCCGTCAATCTTGCGATCTCATTGGCTAAAGACGGTGCCAAAGTCGGTTTGTTAGATGCCGATATTTATGGCCCAAGCCAAGGCTTGTTAATGGGGATTGCTGAAGGCACTCGCCCAGAAACCATCGATAATAAATGGTTCGTACCCATTGAAGCTTATGGGGTAAAAACCATGTCGATGGCGTACCTTACCAACGATAAAACCCCAATGGTATGGCGTGGCCCCATGGTTGCCGGTGCGTTAATGCAAATATTGACTCAAACCGCGTGGGGCGAACTCGATTATTTAATCATCGATATGCCACCCGGCACTGGTGATATTCAATTAACGTTATCACAAAAATTCCCGGTTGCCGGTGCGGTGATCGTGACAACACCCCAAGACATTGCCCTGCTGGATGCTAAAAAAGGCATTGAAATGTTCCGTAAAGTGAACATTCCCGTATTGGGTATTGTCGAAAATATGAGCATCCATATTTGCTCTAACTGCGGCCATGCAGAACACATTTTTGGTGAAAACGGTGGCCAAAAAATCGCCGACCAATACGATACTCAATTGTTAGGTTCATTACCGTTATCAACGTTTATTCGTGAACAAAGTGATGCCGGTGTTCCAGTGGTGGTTGAACAAGAAAATAGCGACGTTGCTCTAATGTACCGCAACCTTGCCCGTAATATTGCCGTGGCACTCGCTAAACGCACAGCTAACGACCAACACATTCCAAACATCAGCATCACTGACGACTAATACTCGTTAACGCTATGCCCGTTAAAGATAGAAAGGAAAAATCCCATGCGCTTAAGTGATGGTGATATTGAAAAAAGAATTGAGCACGGTTCAATAAAAATTGCACCGGCGCCGGCGCCACTATCGATTGCCGGCATCAGTGTTGATTTACGCCTAGCCAATAGCTTTCGTGTATTCAGCAATAATACGGTAACGCATCTGGATTTATCGGGCGACCGCGAACAACTAACCCGTGATATGGTGCGTATCATGAGTAAAGAAATTATCGTAGCAGACGACGAGCCTTTTTTTATTCACCCCGGTGAACTGGTATTAGGCGCAACGCTAGAATCAGTTACGATTCCTGATGACCTAGTCGGTTGGTTAGATGGCCGCAGTTCGTTAGCCCGTTTGGGTTTAATGGTGCACGTAACCGCGGGCCGTATTGACCCTGGTTGGGAAGGGCAGATCGTATTAGAGTTTTTTAATAACGGTAAATTACCCTTAGCGCTTCGCCCAGAAATGGTCATTTGTGCGTTGTCGTTTGAAAGCTTATCTAGCCCCGCCCTTCGCCCTTATAACAAGCGTATTGACGCTAAATATAAGGGGCAGAAAGGCGCAGTGTTTAGTCGTATTGCGAGCGATTAAATGAGTTTTTGCGAAATGCGGGCCTCATTGAGTGTGTACGTTTCAAAAAAGGAGATGGTGACGCGACTTTGGTGCCTAAAGTCCTCACCCTCTCACTCCCTCTATATTCGACCTAGATTGAATACTTTCTTTTAATTTTTCTGTTCAAAGAAGCGATTTTGATCAAGGGCAATTCTCAGCGTTCACTAAGCTTGAATCCAGCATGGTTGCCGCAAAGTGTCAGGTTTGTGTTATGTGAGCTAGTTCACAATTCTTGTGCTAGGGTAAGCTAGATCATTAATTAACCTAATGACAATTTATGAGTCTGTTACTCCATTGGTCTAACAGCTGGGTATTCTTTTAATCAAGTAACGATAAAATACGCTATGAATAAAATGAGCACAATTATACGCTATCTAGCCCTTATTATGATGCCCTTCATCGCCAGCTGCGGCTCCTTCAGCTCAGTGGATACCCGTTCATCGGAAACCAGTTCATTGGATGCCAGTTCATCAGTAGCCAGTCCCTCGGATGCCAGCTTATCGGATCTTACCCTTGAAAAAGCCGAATTAGATCAGGTCTTTCAAGTGACTCAACAATCTTACACCGCCAGTATTGGCTACTTAGCAACGACCTTGACTCTTCGCGTTGTTGCCAGCAACAGGGCAGCTTCGATCACCGTGAATGGTGACTGGGTCGCCTCTGGCAGCGACTCTGTCCAGATCCCTCTGGCTGAAGGCGATAACACCGTGACGGTTAAAGTCACGTCCGAAGACGGGCAGGCGACGCAACGCTATACCCTTGAGGTGTCAAGGGCCAGTGTGGATGCATTTGCTCAACAAGCCTATCTGAAGGCCAGTAATGCCGAGGAATTTGACCAGTTTGGTTACAGTGTCGCGCTGGACGGCGATACGCTGGTGGTGGGTGCATATCATGAAGACAGCAGTATCACTGGCGGCGAGGCTAATAACGATTTTGATAATGCCGGTGCGGTGTACGTATTTACTCGGGTTGATAGCACCTGGCGTCAGCAAGCGACCCTGAAGGCCAGTAATGCCGAGAATGGTGACTTTTTTGGTTACAGCGTCGCGGTGGACGGCGATACGCTGGTGGTGGGTGCAATTGGCGAAGACAGCAGTGCCGACGCTGATCAGAATAATAACGATGCCCCTTATGCCGGTGCGGTGTACGTATTTACTCGGGTTGATAGCGACTGGAGTCAGCAAGCCTACCTGAAGGCCAGTAATGCTGGGAAATCTGACGAGTTCGGCCATAGTGTCGCGCTGGACGGCGATACGCTGGTGGTGGGTGCATATTATGAGGACAGCAGTGACACCGGTGGCAAGATTAATAATGATTTTGATAATGCCGGTGCGGTGTACGTATTTGCTCGCGCTTATGCTAAGTGGAGTCAGCAAGCCTACCTGAAAGCCAGCAATGCTGAAGAGGGAGATCGCTTTGGCCAGAGCGTTGCGGTGGACGGCGATACGCTGGTCGTGGGTGCAGTGGGTGAGGACAGCAGTGCCGATGCGGAACAGAATGATGACGGTGCCTCTGCTGCTGGTGCGGTGTACGTATTTACTCGGGTTGATAGCACCTGGCGTCAGCAAGCCTACCTGAAGGCCAGTAATGCCGAGAGTAATGACCTGTTTGGTCACAGTGTCGCGCTGGACGGCGATACGCTGGTGGTGGGTGCAATTGGTGAGGACAGTGTCGGCGGTGAGTCTAATAACGACGCCGCTGGTGCCGGTGCGGTGTACGTATTTACTCGGGTTGATAGCGACTGGCGTCAGCAAGCCACCTTGAAGGCTAGTAATGCTGAGAGTAATGACGAGTTTGGTTACAGTGTCGCGCTGGACGGCGAAACGCTGGGAGTGGGTGCAAAGGGTGAGGGCAACAGTGCCGGTGCGGTGTACGTATTTATTCGAGTTGATAGCGACTGGCGTCAGCAAGCCAACCTGAAGGCCAATAATACCGGGAGATTTGACACATTTGGCCAGAGCGTCGCGCTGGACGGCGATACGCTGGTGGTGGGTGCAAATGGTGAGGCCAGCAGTGCTGACGGTATTGAGTCTGATAACTCAGAAAATTCAGCCGGTGCAGTGTACGTTTGGCAATAACTCCTAGCGGCAAGGATCAAAAACGAGCCACCTTCGGGTGGCTTTTTTGTGCCTGTTGTGAACTGCCAGAAGGTAACGATTGAGAAAGTAATGCAGCGGCATGGCACGGAGCCAATATCCTTTTTAGCGCTTGATAGTGCCATTCTTGAACCTTTGTTATATTCCTTCCGTTTTGAAGACGCTGAATCCTTTACTGTGATACCTCCTTGTTGAAAAATTGAAACTGTCAGTAATTGATAAACCTGAACGGTATAAAACAGAAAAAAATCGATTTATCTTAGCTTGAAACATTATCTAAAAAAGCTAACGCATTCAATGTTCGCCGGTAAAGTTATTAGGATGTTAAAGTTGATGAAACCTAATGTGATCACGAATCCAGTAAGGATAGATCTTGTTGGTACGCATGCCATAACCACGCATGCATATGTTCTGATATCTCTAATTGAGATGCTAGAGCACCCCTTGCTAAATTGATTAAGGGTTTTGTAAGTTTGCAT
The DNA here is from genome assembly GCA_051275515.1 of Oleispira sp. Lineage (GTDB taxonomy): Bacteria > Pseudomonadota > Gammaproteobacteria > Pseudomonadales > Oceanobacteraceae > Oleispira. Next base: position 13,145 of record JBNMOT010000056.1, read on the forward strand.
ATTTGCACTGGCACAAGTTTTAAAAATGTAGCAAGGTCAGTTTATTATAAATAAAAGCACTGACGTAACGACACCCTCGCTGTCTGTGCAAATTGCATGCGCATGATTAAAACGTTACTGCGAAAGACTAGGTCGCAAATATGGATGAATATTTAACGTTATGGTGGGCTGGCGAGTTAGTTCTTCACTACCAACCTTTTGGCCTTGAAATGCATCAATTTAATAAGATATTAAAAATTGGTCTCTATTTTTTTGGTCTGCTAGGGCTTTTTGAACTTATTCACTTTTCAGTCGTGATGCGTCAGTTTAAATTTATAACGGTTACGTATGCGACGTTTAATAAATTACCTTGGAATATATTAAGCAGTCTGTTAACACTGGCTCCCAAATTAATAACGGGTTTAATATTGCTTATTAAAAGAAAAATAACCGTTAAAGTATTATTTATGTCGATTATTTCCCCGCATATAAAAGAGGTTGTTAAATCGACAAAAGATGAAGCGAATACCTCTTTTATTTCCCACTGTTTTCAATGGCTGTCAGACCATCCGCTCAATGAGACAATAAGAAGAGTGGTTATATTTTCCGCTTTTTCACTGTTATCTTTAGTCGATATATTCACTTCTTGATGGGTATTAACCAGTTTAAAATTTCATCATTCACAATTCTTGTTTGCTCTCTATGTAGGAAGTGACCTGCATTATTCACCAAGCTCCATTGGTACTCTGCTTTTTCGTCAAAGCAATCCGCCGCCCGAGGTAGCATTTCTTTTCTCATATCTTGCTGGCCACACAGTACCCGAGTCGGCACTTTGATGGTGTTGTTTAACCGATTAAATACATGAGTATGATTTGGGTCTCGATATTTTTTTTGCATGGCAGAACGGTAATACGCCAGTGTGTCTTCAATGCCATGGCCCTCTAACATTGACTTGCGTATATAATTAACATGCTTGATATCGTTGAAATCGGGGGACCATAATTTCCATAAAAATGACAGAAACCTACCTTTAGAGCCACGAATAATGCGCTCAGGTAACCAAGGTATCTGGAAAAGAAACCAGTGAAATGAACGAATACAATGGCGTAATGACTTTTTTAAGGTGCGCTGAACTTCTACTGGGTGTGGAATGGCCAGTAGCATGGCTCGGGATACTTTCTCGGGGAATGCGCCCAAAATTCCGTAGCTGATGGCTGCTCCCCAGTCTTGGCCGACCAAATAGACGGGTTCGCCGTCATTGAGTTGATCAATAATACTGACCATGTCGACGACCAATGAGGCTCTGTCGTAAAAGCTGCCTTGTTGGGTTTTTGTAGGTGCATAGCCTCTGGTAAAGGGGGCAATCACCCGAAAACCCGTTTTAGTAAGAAAGCGAATTTGTGATTCCCAAGAATAAGCATTGTCTGGGTAACCATGAATTAACAGTACCATTGGCCCTTGGCCTGATTCCAGATAGCAATACTGAGCACCCTTGACGTCAATGAACTTGTGCTCGGCATAATCAATATTTTTCATTTGCTTGCTGCTCTATTGAGACATGAGTGAGTGCTAGTCTTTATAAGAGGGGTCAATACGATCTAAGCGCCGCAATAATGCTGGCCAGGCGAGCAAGTTAGCACTCTGGCTCGCAATAACGGGGTCCCTTCCTTGTACTGCCACTTTAGTTTGAACCTCCTCCGTTGAAGGATAAAACTTACCGTTGGTCGCGCTGAGTGTTGCTACCTGCATCGCACAGGCTCTTTCAATCAAATAAGTCCGCATAAACGCTTCAGCAATGGTATTGCCTAATGTTAACGTGCCGTGATTGCGCAGCAGCATAATATTTTTTGTGCCCAGGTCTTGCTGCAGTCTTGGACGTTCATCGAGGTCAACAGCGACCCCTTCGTAGTCATGATAGGCAATATCATCCCGAACTAGCATTGCGGTTTGGTTTAGGGGTAACAGGCCTTTAGGGTCGGTAGAAACGGCCGTTCCGGCGACGGTGTGTAAATGAATGACACACGCGGCGTCGTGTCTTACTTGATGAATGGCCGAGTGGATGGTGAAGCCTGCTGGGTTAACGGCATAAGTAGACGGGCCTACTTTTTCCCCTGCGCCATTTATTTTCACAAGGCTAGAGGCCGTCACTTCGTCAAACATTAAGCCAAAGGGGTTAATCAAGAACTCATCTTCAGTGCCGGGAACTCTTGCGGAAATATGTGTGAAGATCAGATCATCCCAACCATAGTGTGCGACTAAACGATAAGCCGCGGCCAGATCCGTTCGTGTTTGCCATTCTTCAGGGGATACGTGTGAGTTAATCGTTTGATTTGCTAGTTCCATTTGTCCACCGCTCTTTTTATTTATTGGGTATTTGTAGAATCATTCTGCAGGGTTTAGCCTCACTAAAATGTCAACATGTTTACATTCTGGCTTGGATTACATAATATTATTTAAGACAAAATTATTAGGGTTAATAACGTGGGCATCGATGATTTAAATAACAATCCTTGGTTGATATCATTACCTGTTAACGCTCAGGTTGAGTTGATGAAAATGGCTAGGTTTAAACACTATGTGAAAGATCAGTTAGTCCACAGCAAAGGCTCACAGGCTGACGGTTTATATTGCGTTGTCTCGGGCGAAGTAAGAATCAGTGCGACCACGTTAAAGGGTGACATAATTGTATTTACCCGAGTTCAAGCGAACAGTTGGTTTGGTGAAATTGCACTGCTAGATGGAGGCAATAGAACACACGATGGTCACGCATCTATGAATACAAAAATAGCCATTTTACCCAAGCAGGCGGTGATGCAAGCGTGTCAAAAGTACCCCGATGTTTATCAAGCGCTTGTGACACTGCTGTGCAAGCATAGCCGACAAGCATTTGATGCGATTAATGATTTTTTACTATTCACGCCCGCACAACGTATGGCAAAAATTATTTTAAAACGACTCAAGGTGAGTGAAAGTAAAGAGTTAAAACTTAAGCAGGAAGAGCTTGGCGCAATGGTGGGTATTTCACGCCAAAGCGCTAATAAGATTTTAAAGGCATGGGAAATTCAGGGATGGATTAAAAGAAATTATGGCGGGTTGAGTATTACGGATACGCATAAATTATATGAGATTCTGGGCGACCAATTTTGATAGTGCAGTCGATACTTAAGGCGCTTAAAAACATTACGAAAATCCTCGTCTTTAGAAAATAGTATGAGTAAGATAACGTCAAAAACAACAACGCAAACAGTTATGATTGTCATTGCTAGACAGAAATAGCCAACATCAAGTTTCATATTGTTTTTTTACAATGTTTTGTGTCGGGATTTTCCAATGGCATTTTTAGTGGTTTTTAAAAAGGCGTAAGTGAATATGAAAATTTTAAAAAGACTGTCTTTGACTTTACTTTTTTTATCTTTGGCTTTCGCAGTCAAAGCTGAGCAGCCTAATATCATACTGATCGTCGGCGACGATGTGGGTTTTAGTGATATCGGTGCTTACGGTGGAGAAATCAGCACCCCAAATCTTGATGCACTGGCATCCACTGGCGTTCGTTTTTCAAATTTTCATGTGACGGCCTCGTGTTCGCCGACACGCTCTATGTTAATGACGGGGGTGGATAATCACCTCAATGGTCTTGGCAATATGGATATAACGATGCCATTCGAACACAAGGGCAAACCAGGATATGACGGCGTTTTGAATGACCAGGTAGTCACTATTGCAGAAATGCTCAGGGATAATGGTTACCACACTTACCACTTAGGCAAATGGCATCTTGGTCACGCTCCAGAGAAGCGTCCTTATAATCGGGGTTTCGAGCGCACCATCGCATTAGGTGATACTGGCGCCGATAATTGGGAGCAACGCAGTTATTTGCCTGCCTATGATAAAGCTCACTGGTATGCCGATGGGGAAGAGCACCAATTACCCGATGATTTTTATTCGTCGCAGTATTTTATCGATAAGGCCATTGAGTTTATAGATTCAAATAAAGCAGACGATAAACCCTTTTTTACCTACGTTGGTTTTCAGGCCGTACATATACCCCTGCAGGCGCCTAAAGTATTTGTTGAAAAATATCATGAAAAATACAGCTCAGGCTGGTCACCGGTGCGACAAAAACGCCTTGAGCGGGCGATAGAATTAGGTCTAATACCCTCCGATACTGCGCTTACAACGATGTCGACGACTAAAGAATGGAATGCCTTATCTACTGATGATCAAGCCTATAGTGCGAGGAAGATGGCTGTATATGCGGGTATGCTGGATGCGATGGACTTTCACATCGGCCGCTTGATCGCCCATCTGAAAGAGATTGGCGAATATGATAATACCGTCTTTGTTTTTCTGTCAGACAATGGCCCAGAACCCTCTGATCCTTTGCAAATTATTCCGGTATCGTCGTGGGTGAAATTCAACTACTCCACAAGCATTGAAGATCTTGGCGCAAAAGGTTCTTATACCTCGATCGGCGCAAGCTGGGCTAATGCCGCCGCCAGCCCTGGCACTTTCTATAAGTTTTTTGCCGGCGAAGGCGGTGTGCGCGTGCCCTTGATTATGTCTGGACCACTCATTCAGCAAGATAAAATTGAGCATAGCTTTGCGCATATTAAAGATATTGTGCCTACGATTCTGCAGCTGTCTGCGACCCCTGATCACGGTGGGAAATTCGCCAATAAATCCATACAACCGATTACGGGCAGTAGTCTAGTGCCTGTATTGTCCGGACAAGCACAGCGTACTCACGCAGAGGATAAGCCCATCGGTTACGAACTGGCCGGCAATGCGGCCTTGTATAAGGGGGATTACAAATTACTGAAGAATCTTCCACCGTTAGGGGATGGTGAGTGGCATTTGTATAACATCGTTATGGATCCCAGTGAGTCGCGGGAGTTGCGTCTTGATATGCCGGACTTATATCAACACATGATCGCTGATTATGACGTGTATGCTGAAGAGCATGGCGTACAGCAGATGCCAGAGGGTTATGATTACATCAAACAGGCTACGCTCTTCTCTGCTAAGTTGATTGTAGTACGCAATGCGCCTTATTTTTTCGGAATTTTGATCGTGGTTATCGTGGGGTTTTTATACTTGCGTCGCAGAGCGAAACTGAGGGTCTGACTGAGGGCTTAAAAGGTTAACGCTAGCCAAAAAAACTCCTCAGTCTATTGAGGAGTCTTATTCGTTTTTATATCAATCGGCTTAAGCGGCTTTTGGCGCTGGCAAAGAGTGCACTAAAATGCGTTTCAGTACACTGCTGTACTGCTTGAGAAATGATCCCGTGTGATAAGGAATGCCTAACTCTTTGGCTATCTTTTGTACCTTAGGTGATATTTCTGCATAGCGGTGTGCGGGTAAGTCTGGGAATAAGTGGTGCTCTACTTGAAAGCTCAGATTGCCACTTAATGTGTGCAATAACGTGCTGCCTTGAAAGTTAGCAGACCCCAGCATTTGGCGGTAATACCAATGGCCCTTACTTTCGTTCTCACACTCTTCAATTGAGAAGGTTTCGACTTCTTCTGGGAAATGGCCACAAAAGATAATGGTTGAGGTCCACAAGTTGCGAATGAGGTTGGCAACGATATTGCCGATTAATACTTGCAAGAAAAAGGGGCCAGCAATCAGTGGGAAAAATATATAATCTTTAAATATTTGGCGCGCCCCTTTTTTGCCAAATTGTTTTAAGAAAGGCTTCTTTTCTTTTAGGCTTACATCGCCTTTTCGAATAGCGCCAAAATTCAATTCGTGTAGCGCAACGCCCCACTGAAAAAACACACTGAGTAAACCGTAATAAACAATTTGGAATAAATTGGCAGGGTGCCATTTTTCTTTATGAGTTAGGCGCAACAGGTCATAACCATAGTCGCGGTCTTTGCCCAGTATATTGGTATAGGTATGGTGTTCGTAGTTGTGCGTTTCTTTCCACGACTCTCCAGGACAGGCGGTATCCCAGTCATAGGTTTTGGAATTGATATTGGGATCATTCATCCAGTCATATTGACCGTGCATCACATTGTGACCAATTTCCATCGTCTCCAATATTTTTGACAGGCCTAATAAACACGCACCGAGTACCCAAGGTATAAGGTTGAAGCCGAACATGATCAGCAGTCTGCCGCTTATTTCGCAACTGCGCTGTATGCGGATGATTTTGTGTATATATTTGGCATCGCGATCACCTAAATCGTTGATAACTTCATCACGAATGGCATTCATCGAGTGCTCTAATTTTAATAATTGTTCTGTGTTAGGTTTAGTATTTTGCATATTAGTTTCCTTCTAAAGCTCTATTATTACGTCGCCGACCGGTACAGAAATACACAGTTGTATGTCTTCTTGCCCCGTATCGGAATAGCTGTCGGTTAAGGTGTTATACACCACACCGCTTTTTTTGCGGCAGGAACACTTGTGGCAAATACCCATGCGACAGCCTGACTCAGGTTGCAGTCCATTGTTTTCTGCTAGGTCTAATAAGTTGGTATTGCTACCTAGCTCGACGCTCTTGCGTGATTGACTGAAGTTAACCGTACCCGCCTGGTCTAACGTGCTGAAATCGACAGGGGCGGGGCCAAAGCGTTCGATATAAATATTGTTATCATCGACCTTGGCGTTAAGCAGTAAGGTGTTAACGTCGGTAATCATACTGTTGGGGCCACAGATATAAATGTCGCAATCAAGATAATTAGGACACTGTTTTTTCAACTGTTTGAGTGAAAAATGCCCCATGTCTGCGGTACTGATTAAATGAGTATTTAAGTGCTTATTGCCGTCACTGATACGGTTCAGTTCGTGGTTGAATAAGTGCTCATTCTGATTGCGTGCGTAATACAGCAAGCTTGCTTGTTGCGTAGACTCTATATCAGCCTGACTGTTTAAATAGCTGCGAAAGGGCGTGATGCCACTGCCGCCGGCAATCATAAGAATAGGGCGTGATCTATCCTTAATGATGAAGTCACCTTGAGCCGCAGAAAGCCCAACAGTACTGCTGTCGTTTAATGCCTCTTTTAACCAGGGGGTGATGCGGCCCTTGTCTTGGGCACGGATGGTCAGTTCAATCGTACCAAACTGAGTGTATTGCTCGGGTGCAGAAGAAATACTGAAGCAGCGCGATATTTTGGCGCCGTTTTTGATAACGTGCAGCTCTACATATTGTCCCGGCTGAAAACCCGGCCATTTTTTAGTGGGCTTAAGGACTAAGGTGT
>JBNMOT010000057.1:0-19868 GCA_051275515.1 Oleispira sp.
AAAGTTATTGTTTACTTTTTTCACGTCTTTAAATGGTTGCGGGGGCCGGATTCGAACCAACGACCTTCGGGTTATGAGCCCGACGAGCTACCAGACTGCTCCACCCCGCGACATCAGATAATTTTAACGCTATCTAAACTTGCCATCATTACGATGAGCATTTTAAGTTGGTTGCGGGGGCCGGATTCGAACCAACGACCTTCGGGTTATGAGCCCGACGAGCTACCAGACTGCTCCACCCCGCGACAACGGAACGGATAATACGCTTACCCCATATTAGTGTCAAGCTAACATACTGTTTAACTTATACTTTTTGTTAAATTAGCGCTTACCAATCGTTAATAGATAAAGCGGTACGAGCTGTCTTCATTTTCTCATTCTCTTCTAATACCACCAAGCTATTAAACAACTGTCGCGCCGTATCGGTGGACGCTTCACTGGCCATATGTCGATATAAGCTAATGAGGGCATCATCGACTGTTAAAGCCAAACCCACGAGTTCTTCCACACTAATATCGGGATGACACTCCTTGCACCCCTCTAAAATACTGGCAATCGAAGTCAGCTCAGTTTGATGCCATTCATTCAAAATATGCTCGCTCACATCGTCTTGAACTTTCGCTAAAGTAAGCGCTAACTCTTCTTCATGCAGACTCAAAAACTTCAACAACATATCAATCCGTTCACGTTGGGTTTGATCCCGAAGTTGGTGGTATAAAATAGCCGCATTGCTATGAATATCTTGGCTTAACTGAAGTACATCGCGAACCGTCTTAAAACTCATAATGGCACCTAATGTGAGAGATATTCCCTCACCCTTTGCAAGTAAACACACACAATATTAATCAATTAACTGTATTAATTAACTATAGTAGCTGCTCACTTATTACCAAAATTAAATATCTATATTATCGATTATGGGTCATGGGTTATGGCAATAGATAGAAACGGTTAGGTCTTGATCAAAATCATCTAACATGGGCAAAGTACTTGCTTGGTACTCCATGACTTCAATGAGCGATGACCAAGGAGGTAACTGGTAATGAGTTTCAGCAACCAGCCAATTAGGCACAGTGGCACATTGATCCGCTAAGTCACCTGAACTTGTTAAGTCATACAAGATATCCGCGGCCAATAGACAGTCTAAGTCAGCAATATCACCGACCCACTCGTTAGTTACGCTAATATCAACCCCATTTTTCACCGCATTATACTGACTGGCGATCAGTGCTAAAGGATCAGTATCACAACATAAAACAGCGCTAGCACCTGCTTTAGCGGCCGCTATACCCACCAGCCCAGAGCCACATCCAAAATCCAATACACGCTTGCCCCTCACAAACTCAGGATTGGCTAAAATGTGCCGAGCTAACCCTTGTCCTGCCGCCCACGCAAAAGCCCAGTAAGGAAGATTCTGCCAGAACTGGCCGATTTCACGGGCATCTAAAACAAAGCCTTCACGGTTTGAAGCTAAGAGTGAAAGCTCTATTGTATGCGCTCCAAACACAAGCGATTGGTTGGTCAGTTGAGCCCCCGGCAACACATAAGATAATGGCTGAATTAGATCGTTCACAAGCGGTATTTCTTTTTAAAACGAATGACTTTTTTAAGATAATTACGCGATTCTAACTTTGGGTGTGTATTAATAATGTGTTGGTAAACCTGAGCGGACGACATTCGATTTATTTTAGCGATCGCCTTCTTATTATTGCGATCAAAGCTGCGTAATAACTGTCCTGCTCCACCATTATAAGCCGCAATCATGCAATACTCTTGCGTTAAGGGATCACGAATTCCATGCAGATACACATCACGGAGTATTGATAAATAGCCACTGCCTACTTCAATATTATTGTTGGCATTAAACAAAAATTGACGACTAGGACGGTGATCCTTTTTTTTAATTCTCTGAAAATAATCTCGTCCTGCGGTATTTGGCATAACCTGCATTAGCCCGTAAGCACGAGATCGGCTGACGGCAAACGGATTGAAGCTGCTTTCGGTTTCAATCACTGCCAGAATCAACGCTTCATCAACACCATATTTTAAAGCAGCTTGAGTCACATAAGGCAAATATTGCTGTGCCGCCACTTGTTTGAACTGACGCACCAAAGGAATCTCAACCCAATATCGCCGCTTGCCATTCAGCCATTGGCTCTGCAATTTATGATCAAGTAAGTATTGAGCATAACGTTGGGCCCGCCAAGAGAAAGCAATGGGCTTACCTTCATGATCATTCACCTTGTTCAATAAAAACGGCTCACCGTTTAACCCGACCTCTTGAGCGGTATAAATATCGACTTGCTTAGGGTCTGTCGGTGTTAAAAGGGTCGAGACAATGGCATGTTTTAATACATCGACATACGAATTCTGTTTGAGGGTTTCCACACGGATAGTGCCAAGATTAAAGTCGATTTGAGCTCGACTGTCATAGTTATCAAGGTATTTAACATAAGATTGGCTAGAAGGAACAATAAAGTCATCTCCCCAGTGGGAAAATCCTTGCTCAGAAAAAAACTCAACTTCCAATAACATAGCCTGGACATCGTCGGACAAGTCAATAAAATTTTCGGGGAGTGCCGCTCGGCAAGACAGAAATGGCATCAGAAAGAATGCCAACAGTAAGCATGGTAAAAAGGATCTAACGCGTATCATGATGCCTCCATAGAGAAGGCATCATACTGAATATCTAAAAATTTGTCAGCTTAACGCTTAGCTTCTCGACGAATGGCAGACGTTGTGAAATCTCTCAGAGAATATTCAACTGAATAATCGTAGGTTGCACCACGATCATTATCAATACCCTCTACAAAATAACGACCATCTTTAAAATCATAGGTATTTTCTAAAGTTGAAAATACCAATGGCACATCAAAATAGTTCATCAAATGCGCTTCTGTGAACTGCCAAAGGCTACCGTCTTCATCGTATTCTTCTGCGTATACAATTGACCAGCTATCTTCATCAAAGTAGTAACGACGCTTAGCATAGCGGTGTTGCAAGCCCACACGCAATGTTGCTTCTACTACCCAGACACGGTGAGCTTCATAGCGTAATAGTTTCGGATTTAAGTGCGCCGGACCGGTAATATCTTCAATGGTCAAATTATCTGTGTGCAACAAATAAGAATTGTAAGGAATATACATTTCCTGCTTACCCACCAACGTCCAATCGTAATATGTCGGTGCGCCATTAAACATATCGACCTGATCGATTGTTCTCAAGGAGTTCGTTGAAGTATCCGGGGTATCATGATTTAAATCAGGCGTACGGCGAATACGGCGCTGACCTGGAACATAGATCCATGATTTACGGGGCGAACGCACCTGATCTAAGGTCTCGTGTACTAGGGTAATCCCACCTGCCTGACTAGAAGGTGCTAACGTTTTACGCTTCAAAAAGAAGATTTTATTATTCAGATCTGCCGTTGTTAATTCTGGATCGCTGTAGCCGAAATAATATTGATAATCACGCAAGGTAACTGAACGACTGCCCGCCGCGTTTACGTTTACCGTTGACGCTTCGAAGTTAATAGATTGGCCACGAAAACGCAGCGTATGATTCCATAAAATTTCTAAACCATTCTGAGGAATCGGAAAGGGAGAACTTATGCGTGCCCCTTCTACACCTGCTCCAAATTTCATTAGTGTTGAAGACTGCATATTATCTTTAATGCCTTCGTAGACATAGTCAGGATAAGACGCAGATCGATGCGTTTTATAAACAAACATTTCCATACTTGGAAATTGCTTTAGTAGCGTCTGACTGCCCAAGCTTAAGCGATCTTTATGTTCTTCCATGTTCGTTTGATTAATAGAAAATAACGGCGTTTCACGAAAATAAGGATTGCTATGGAAATCCCCAGGCTTATGACTTTTAGAGTACTTTAAACCTCCCGTCCAAGATGGGATATCGCTGCCATTACCCATTCGCTCTGCGCCGACAGGTGTTAGATCTTTAGCTAGACGATTTGCATCTTGCTCAATGGCTTGGGCCATGAAAGCCAAATTCATAAATAGAAAAGATAAGACGATTTTTAGCATTGTACTTTCCATTAATTACACTTAGTTGACAAAAGGCTAGTTGTTGAGTACACGTTCAACAAGAGTAATTTACGTTTCACTACAAAATAATACGGCTTGTTACGATTATCTGCATAACTGACAGGGGAATAACTGATGGGAGAACAACTGATGGGAGAATAACTAGGGCTGCTTATAAAAATAATGGCAGCCCTAGTGAATTAATGCACAGACTCAATACTTAGTTTAAAAACTGAGGCGCTATACCGCTTCCCCATAAAATGGCGGTAGCAGCCATCAGTCCGACCAAAGAGCAAAGCCCTACGGTCAAAATTGAAGTTGCAAAGATAAACCCACGCTCTTCAGGAATATTCATAAAAATAGGAATTCCAACATATAATAAATACAAGGAATAACACACAGCGCTGAGTACCACAAAAACATCCAACCAAAGAATAGGCAGTAAACCAATAAACCCTGAGAGAAACATAGGGGTTGCGGTAAAGGTAGTGAAAATCAAACACCGTTCAAAACTGGCATCAGCACCAAACGTTTTTTCCATCCAGAAAGTACAATAAGAAACAAAAGCCAGACCCAGTAAAAGAGAGAAATAAAATGCAATTGCAATGGGCAATGCACTTTCCGTCGTGAGCGTCACTACATCGCCACCCGCGATGCTCCAACCAAATTGAGTCGTTCCGATAAATAAACTGACGGGGGGAATTAGGGCAAGAAAAATCACATAGCGGAGATACACTTGCAACAAACTGTAATTTTCTCGACGAATGAATGACCATTCGTTTTTTGGATGGTAAAGCAGCCCAAACATATGTGCAGCAAACATAGTAGTCCCTTTGTGTTTCTTATGAAATATCACAACAGCAAAAAAATAAGGACAATACAAAATGTACTGCCCTTATGTAATATTTAGCGAATAAAGACACGATTGGCAAGTTATTAATCGGTACAGACACACTATAAAATCAACATCCATCCCAAAACACCTCCTCAAATCCGATATTTTAAGCTAGGCATAAGCGCTAAGAGGTTGTTATTACTAGCAAAAATAACATCGTTTAACGCACATTGTTTAACACTTGCCACAATTTGCGCCAAAAACACAAGACTAATGGGAGAGTTGTGAAGGCCTGCTAAAAAAGCCGGTTTCATATCAGGAGAATCCGTTTCGAGTACGATCGAACTCAAGGGCAATTGACAGACTGTTTTACGCAACTTTTTTGCGCGTTCATGACTGATCGCACCACCAATACCCAGTTTGAATCCCAATTTAATCAAGGCGTTTCCTTGCTGAGCACTACCACTAAACGCATGGATAATACCGCCTTGATTAAATCCCAGTCGTCGCACCATCGCAGTAATATCATCATAAGCTTTTCGTACATGCAAAATAACGGGCAACTCCAATTTTTGCGCCAGTTTAAATTGCTGCTGACACAGTTCGATTTGCTCTGGAAAAGTCGTTTCAGGTAAAGCGAAATCCAAACCAAACTCTCCAATTGCAACGGGCTTATTCGCCTGACACACTAACGCCAGTTCTGACACATCCGTTGCCTTATGCTGATCGAGAAAGTAAGGATGCAAACCCAGTGCATAAACCCAAGGCTTGCCGTCACAAAGTGAAATTAATCTTTGCCAATCCTTTTCCATCACACCCGGAATCAATAAACCCAAACACCCCCAACGTTGTAAAAATTGCCAATGAGAGTCTCGCTCTTCATCAAATACTTTAAAATCAAAATGGCAATGAGAGTCAATCCACAAGGGACCCTGATAAGGACCTTCTGATTTAGATATTTTATCAAAAAATGGCATAACAGGCCCTAGTAATTAATAGCATGATTAGTTTATTGTTAATAAACAATGAAAGCCGTATCAAGCTGATGCCTAAACTGAAAGGATGCAAGTATGGATCTTAGTCCGAAGGAATTAAGAGAGATGGTCATTAGACCAACCCTCATTTTTCTTGGTAAGCATTCTCAGGCGGCTGAAAATTTACTTATGGCCATCGTGTTAGTGAAGCAAGAAAACAGCTATCGCTTGCATACCCATTGCGCTAAAAATTATGGAATTTTTCAAATAGATGCCCCTAGTCATCAAAGAGTTTGGGACAAATACTTGGCATTCAATCCAGAATTGGCGAGTAATATTCGTGGTTTAGCCTCTCAGCATGCGTTTCTGAAACACCCGCATTTAGAATTGACTACCAATTTATCTTACGCGACCGCTATTGCTTGGGCATTGCACCTAGCCTTTCCTCAAGCAAAAAAACAATCAAATAAATACGTTGATAACACAATACAGCAATCAATAAGTCAAGCCCAGACCCCCTAGACCACAATAACCATTAGGCTCTTTGGCTAAATACTGCTGGTGATAATCTTCTGCAAAATAAAAAGTAGGCGCGAGCATTATCTCTGTCGTAATAGCACCCAAACCTGCCTTAGAAAGAACCTGTTGAAAAGACGCTTTCGATTCATTGGCCAGTGTAAGTTGCTGCTCAGAAAAGGCATACAGTCCACTGCGGTATTGCGTGCCCTTATCATTCCCTTGCCGGTCGCCTTGAGTTGGATTGTGCGCTTGCCAAAAGACCTTTAGTAACTGCTGATAGCTCGTAATCTCTGGATTATAAATCACTCGTACCACTTCATTATGCCCCGTCGCACCAGAACACACCTGTTTATACGTTGGATGTTCGTTACCGCCCGCAGCATAGCCTACTGAAGTCACGTGAACGCCGTCCAGTTGCCAAAACTTTCGCTCTGCGCCCCAGAAACAACCGAGACCAAACATCGCGAACGCCATACCTTCAGGTAGGACATCAACATTTTCACCATTAACAAAATGGGCTGATGCATGAGGCATTGTCGTAGCACTTGTCATCATAAATTTCTCCAAAAAAAAGGCCATAACTTGAACGCTATGACCTTAATATATAACACTGAGTTCAATAAAAACGACTAAAGACTATTAATCTAAGAAAGAAAAATCTTCTTCTTTCATTTGCATCAAGCTCTTAGGATCTTTAATCATCATTTTTGCATGGCCTTTAGCACGAGGAAGCATGCGTTCAAAATAGAATTCAGCCGTCTGAATTTTGGCTTTATAAAAGGCTAAATCCCCCTCTCCCGCTTCGATTTTTTTATAAGCCGCTTCTGCCATCACTGCCCAGTAATACGCTAAGCAAAGGTAACCAGAATACATCAGGTAATCCACTGACGCTGAACCGACCATGTCACGATTTTTAGACGCTTTAAACGCAATGCGGTAGTTATTAATTTTCCACCCTAGCATGCTGCGTTTAAGCGTTTTAATGAATTTCTTCATTTCAGGGCGCTTAGTCGCTTTCGTAAAAGCCGAGACTTTATCGGCATACGTATTAAATGACTTAAACTTACCCAGCAACATTTTACGACCCAATAGATCAAGTGCCTGAACGCCGGTAGTGCCTTCGTATAACTTAGAGATCTGAGCATCACGAACGATTTGCTCCATGCCCCACTCTTTAATAAACCCGTGACCCCCATAAACCTGAACACCGTGATTTGCGGCTTCATAACCCAGCTCGGTTAAAAATGCTTTTAAAATAGGCGTTAAGAAACCTAGCTCATCATCAAACCTTTCATACAGATCGGTATCACCTTTAGAATGGGCAGCATTCATTAAATCAGCAATACGCGCGGCGTTATAAACCATGGCACGACCGCCTTCAGCGATCGCTTTTTGAGTTAATAACATGCGACGTACATCAGGGTGAACCATCAAGGTATCGGCTACGTGATCAGGATCTTTCTTGCCCGTTAATGCACGCATAGAACGGCGATCTTTAGCGTAAGGTAATGCCCCTTGAAAAGATAATTCGGCAGACGCCACACCTTGAATAGAGGTACCAATGCGCGCAGTATTCATAAACGTGAACATACACATCAAGCCCTTGTTCTCAGGACCAATCAAGTACCCTTTTGCACCATCAAAATTCATGACACAAGTAGAAGAAGCATGAATGCCCATTTTTTCTTCAATGGAGCCACAGGTTACAGGGTTACGCTCGCCCAGAGAGCCATCGGTATTCACGTTGAATTTAGGCACGATGAATAATGAAATACCCCGAGTGCCTTTAGGGGCATCCGGTAGGCGCGCCAAAACGATGTGGATAATGTTATCGGTTAGATCGTGCTCACCCGAAGAAATAAAGATTTTGGTTCCGGTAACATTATAAGAACCATCCTCATTAGGTTCAGCCTTCGTTTTCACTTGGCCTAAATCCGTACCGCACTGAGGCTCCGTTAAGCACATAGTGCCCATCCAGCGACCATCAGACAGTGGCACAAAATATTCTTGTTTCTGCTCTTCCGTGCCGTGCATCCAAATAGTGTTCATCGCCCCCAAAGACAGACCTGGGTACATGCCCCAAGACCAGTTAGCCGTTCCAATCATTTCAGACTTAGCCAATGCCAACGAAATAGGAAGGCCCTGACCGCCGTATTCGACAGGCGTCGCCATTGACTGCCAACCGCCTTCAACGTACTGGTCATAAGCTTCTTTAAAGCCTTTTGGTGTATAAACGTTGCCGTTTTCAAAACGACAGCCGTCATCACCACTTTGATATAAAGGCGCAATCACATCTTCAGAAAAAGTGGCGGCGGCTTCTAAAATCATATCGACCATTTCTTCGGTCGCTTCTTCACCACCAGGAATCGTCTGGTAATGCTCTTGAAAGTTATAAACATCATTCATCAAAAACTTGATGTCTTTTACTGGGGCTTTGTATTGAACCATGGGAAAACCTTTTAAATTAAATAGCTGTTAATAACCGGTGCTTAAAATATTCGCCATAAACAAGGAGGAAATGCTGACTAAAACTGTTTATTTAAATCAGGCGAATCGGTAATTAAGGACATTACTACAGAATGTTACAAAAAAGCATTGGCTAGTTAGCCAAAGTGCACTGTCACAAGGGCAAGAGCCCAAAAAAGGCACCATTGTAATGCATTTAGACGCCTTTATTTTTAACCTTACGGTCCCCAATACGAGCCCTTTAGCGTCAATGGCGGGTCGCGATCTGCGGTTGTAATTTAACAACATACTCCCTATGGTGAAGCACTAGCCAATGCACTCGGAGAGAAAATGAGTACGAATAACGATAAATACAGTATTGAAAATACCGACTATACCGTCGGTCAGGACAACGTTCAAAAATGGGGGTTTGATGTTCACAACCCCGTCTTTGGTATCAGTGCGGGGCTGATTTTAATCTTCTTAATCGCAGCGCTCGTTAGCGATCCCACCGATACAAAAACACTGCTCGACGGACTCAAGTGGGACATTATTAAGACATTTGATGCCTTCTTTATGTGGTCGGCTAATTTCTTTGTTGTCTTCTGCCTGGTATTAGCACTTTCGCCTTGGGGCAAAATTCGTCTCGGGGGAGATGAAGCCAAAACCGAACACTCGACGATGTCTTGGCTCGCCATGCTATTTTCAGCTGGCATGGGTATTGGTCTTATGTTCTGGGGGGTTGCTGAACCGGTTGCCTACTTCACTGGTTGGTATGAAACGCCACTCGGCGTCGCAGCCAATACACCCGAGGCCGCAAACCTTGCTTTAGGTGCCACTATGTATCACTGGGGACTTCATCCTTGGTCTATTTACGGTGTTGTTGCTTTATCACTGGCTTTTTTCACTTACAACAAAGGCTTACCCCTTTCCATGCGTTCTGTGTTTTATCCCATTTTAGGGGATCGCACCTGGGGTTGGGCGGGACACATCATCGATATTTTAGCCGTGCTGGCGACTTTATTTGGTTTAGCAACCTCGCTTGGCTTAGGTGCACAACAAGCTTCTGCAGGTATCAGCCATGTGTTTGGTATTTCTAGTGGACTCAGTTTGCAAATCATTGTGATTGTATTTGTGACCTTACTGGCTGTTGCCTCTGTAATACGGGGCTTAGAAGGGGGTGTTAAATTGCTGTCAGGAGTGAATATGATCATCGCACTCCTATTATTAACATTTGTCGCGGCTCTCGCCTTTGCGGTATCCATGGGTACCATTCCACAAACGATCATGGCTTACGTACAAAATATTATTCCGCTATCGAATCCACATGGGCGTCCAGACGAAGCTTGGTTCCAAGGTTGGACTGTCTTTTATTGGGCTTGGTGGATTTCCTGGTCACCTTTCGTAGGCATGTTTATCGCGCGCATTTCTAAAGGTCGTACGGTTCGCCAGTTTGTCACCGCAGTATTGCTAGTGCCCACCGCGGTTACGGTGGTATGGATGTCAGTTTACGGGGGTATCGCCATTGAACAGGTTCAAAATGGTATTGGTGCGCTCGGGACTGATGGACTGACGTCTGTTCCACTTGCGATGTTCCAGATGTTTGATGAAATGGCACTGGGTTCAATACTATCCTGTATTGCTATCATTTTAGTGTTGGTTTTCTTCATTACGTCATCCGACTCTGGCTCGCTGGTTATCGATAGTATTACCTCAGGCGGCAAAATTAATGCACCCATACCTCAGCGCATTTTTTGGGCGTCTGTCGAAGGGGCTATTGCCATCGCGCTATTATGGATTGGTGGCACAGAAGCCATTCAAGCCTTGCAGGCGGGTGCCATTTCAACGGGCCTTCCGTTCACCTTTGTATTATTACTGATGTGTCTTTCGCTATTAATGGGAATGCGGACTGAAGTTAAAAAATAAAAGGGACTTTCTAGATCGAGCGCCCAGTTCATGGGCGCTTTTTTATTTCCACTAATATTCCTATTATCCCCATCAACACCAGATTTTTCTGACTGGTATTTGCCCAAGCTTATGCTTTGCAATCTGCGCTTGCAGCAGCTCAGCGGTCGCTAAAGCGTCAACCAATGCATTGTGATTTTCGTACGCGGGTAAATGATAGCGTTCACGAGCATAGAGTAAACGTAACGAGGGCAGCGGCTTGTTAAAAAAACAGGCCATAAAAGATCGATTACGACGCACAAAGCGCGCCTCGAGCTCTAACGTATCAATGACCGGAAACAAAAAATCTTGGTGCCATTTTTCAGCAATCGCAGTCCGAAAAAACTCCCTTTCCATATAACGGTAATGCACCACAACTTGCTTGCCTTGCAAACTTGCCATCAGCTCTGGCAAAACTGAGTCCAAAGAAGGTGCTTCCGCGACTTCAGTATGGGTTATCCGATGAACCACCACCGACTCTGACGTTAAATGCTGGCTACTCACCACCCAATGCTTAGCCTGTGCCAAATAAATGCGCTGGTGATCAAAGGGCACCAAGCCAATACTGACGATGTCATCTTGCTGCGCGTTCAAACCCGTTGTTTCAATGTCTAAGGCAACAAAATCTGTCGCAGCCATCGATTGTCCTGCATCTAATAAAGGTTGATGATAAAAAGTATCTAAGCAGTCCGGTAAGGTGTTCTGCACCTGATTTGAGTAGAACTGATCCCAATCATCGGGAATCACCTTGTAAGGGTGTAAAGCCATGTTTATGAACCCTTCTGATGAGCAGTGTAACGAAACTTCAGAAATTTCTGAGCACTACTTAACACCTGAAAAGCTTCTTTCAAACCCCGCCTCTCTTTACTCGACAGCGTTTCTGGTTCAACCGTATTATCGGCTTCTTCGCCCGCCTCAAGTGCCGCTACTTGTTGACGTATTCGAATCATTGACAGATATTCCAGCGCGTCCGATATCTCGTCTTTTTTCCCATCGGGTAATAAAGGCGACCCTGCTAAGTCTTCCAAACGGTCAAAAGAATTTTGCGATAATGACCCCTCTGCCAAAGCATGCACTCGAATAAGATCAACCATAGGCGCAGTGCCTCGTCGTTTTAAATTTAGGCTATAACGCTGACGTCCGTCTTTTTCTAGTACGAAATCTTTAAAAAATCCCAATGGTGGCGTTCGATTCATGGCATTGCGAGACAAGGCCGCTAAAAAGCCTGAATTATTTTTGGCTTTACCCACAATAAAGCGAGTGAGTTGGGCTGCCCAAGCCACTTTTCCCGCGACCCCTTCTAGATCAAAAAAGATCGACGCGTTAAGCAGCGCTTGCGGGTCGGGTTTTTCAATCCACTCACTGAATTGTTGCTTCCACTCTTTTAAGGTTATTCGCCATTTAGGATTAGACGCCATGATGCCTCCGTCACAGTAGGTGTAACCGCAAGCGTTTAAACCATCGCAGACAAAATCCGCTAGCTGTTTAAAATAATCACCATGATCTGACTCGTTAAAATCTGGCGATAAAATCAGTGCATTATCCTGATCGGTAACCAATAACTGCTCATCACGTGCCATCGAACCCAACGCCAAAAAACAATAAGGCACAGGCGGCACACCCAGTTTCTCTTCGGCTAAAATCAGCAAGCGCTGTTTAAATGTTCGCCCAATCACCGACATTGCACTGCCGATCATATGCGAATTAGCCCCTTCTTTTTGCATACGCACCATGACAGAAGGCACTTGAGATGACAGTTCGGCTAGGCCTTCTACCGTCTCCTGTACCAGAATGCCACGAACCAGCAAAAGGCTACTTTGGGATTCATACTGAACAATATCCGTCAGCGCAACGATGCCGGTAACCTTGTCATGACGTACTAAAGGTAAATGATGAACATTG
The DNA here is from genome assembly GCA_051275515.1 of Oleispira sp. Lineage (GTDB taxonomy): Bacteria > Pseudomonadota > Gammaproteobacteria > Pseudomonadales > Oceanobacteraceae > Oleispira. Next base: position 12,663 of record JBNMOT010000057.1, read on the forward strand.
TGCCGTAGCATTAATAACTTCGCTTCATAGACGTAAGCATCGTGGCCAATGGTAATTAAGTCGGTCGACATAACATCACGCAAAGGGGTTTCAAACGATAGGCCTTCAGCCAAAACCCGTATTCGAAAATCACGATCAGTGACAATCCCCAGCGGCAATGAAACTCTGTTATGACCCTCATCGTCTACGAGGGTTTCATCGACAATACCTTGATCAAAAATAACAACCGACGAGACGTTCTGCTCCGTCATTTTTTGAGCGCAATCGCGTACGGTATCGTCTGCATTTAAATACACAGGCCCGCTTTGAATAATGTCGCGTACACGCACCGTCGCCATATCATTTTCGTCAGCTTGCTTTTGTACAACCTGCTGCAAGGTAGAATGCTCATTAGTCTCAAAATAATCCCCAAACTCACCAAAAAGATCACACATCTCAAGAAATTTTTCGGCAGGTATCCGATAAATCAAGGTATCTTCCAGCGCGCGAACGGGATAGCGGACATGGCCATTCAACAGAATACCCATTTGGCCAAATACATCGCCAGGCTCTAAACGATTAAAAAGCTCACCGGTTCGGCGAAACACTTCAACCGAACCCGACCGAATCATATACAGTGCATCGATAGACGCACCATGATGTAAAATTTGACTTTGAGCTTGGTAATAGCTGACTTCAATTTGGCCACACAGTGAGGCAACTTCTTCTGCGGGCAAACTATCAAAGGGTTCGTATGCACTGACGAAGGCGATGATATCTTGAATCTCGATTGACATGTCTGAATCCTATTCCATTCAATATGCTCGGTCTAGCAAAGCATAATGGCCCCTTAATAACACGCTGACTACCCTTTATCGGCATCCTATATTTTTAACCTTGTGGGCCTTTTACTTTTTGAAAGACATAAAAAAACCCAGCTCATCACTGAGCTGGGTTTTTTTGACATAGAAACTAAAACACGCTACCGCTTAGGCAGCACTTGCTTCGCGCTTCGCTTTTTCTTCATCTTTTAATTCGCGACGTAAAATTTTACCAACGGGGGTCATCGGCAACTCATCACGGAATTCAATCTGACGCGGCATTTTATAAGCCGTTAGCTTGTCTTTACAGAACGCTTTAATGTCTTCAACCGTAAGGTTTTGATCCGCTGCAACGATGAAAAGCTTAGCGGCTTCGCCTGTCTTTTCATCAGGAACACCAATGACCGCACAGTTTTCAACACCTGGGTGACCGGCAACAACATCTTCAATTTCGTTTGGATAAACGTTAAAGCCTGAGACTAAGATCAAATCTTTAATACGATCGACAATTTTAACGAAACCATCTTCGTCAATAACCGCAACATCACCGGTACGTAACCATTCACCATCTGGAGAAAAAGTATCTTTCGTCGCTTCAGGGCGATTCCAGTAGCCTTTCATTACCTGAGGCCCTTTAACGCAAAGCTCACCGCGTTCGCCAATAGCCACTTCTTCGCCATTATCGTCAATACACATAAGAGCCGTTCCGGGCATCGCTTGGCCAACCGTGCCCATACGCTCAAGACCACCAGCAGGGTTCATGGTAACGGCAGGAGAACATTCGGTTAAACCGTAGGCTTCAGAAACACCACTGCCCGTAATTTCTTTCCAACGCTTAGCCGTAGCATCGGGCAAAGCAGTACCGCCTGAAAGCGTTAATGTCATTTCACTGAAATCAATTTCTTTAAAGCGGGGGCTTGCCATTAGCGATACAAACAAGGTGTTAAGACCGACAACACCGGTTAACTTCCAAGGCTTCATAAAGCGAATGAACGTTTCAGTATCACGTGGGTTTGCAATCAAGATGCTGTGGTCACCCAGTTCGAACAAGGCCATCAAGTGAACCGTGAAAGAATAGATATGATAAAGCGGTAGTGGTGCAACAATAACGGCCTGTCCATCACCCTTCATTTTTGAGCCATCAGCTGTCGTTTGACCGAGAGCAGCGGCAGATTGAAGCATGTTAGCAACTAAATTTCGGTTGGTTAATTCAGCACCCTTAGCCACGCCAGTAGTACCGCCGGTATATTGCAATACGATAGTATCGCTAGGGTTCTTCATATGGTTTTCTTGGAAACCTTTACCTTTACCCAGCTTCAAACACGTTCGGAAAGAAACCGCTTCCGGAAGACTATAAGCCGGTACCATCTTTTTCATGTGCTTCGCAGCAGCGTTAATTAATATACGCTTAAAACCAGGTAACATATCAGCCAAGCTGGTCACAATGATGTGTTTGATGCCCGTTTGATCTTTAACGCCTTGTACTGATTTTGCGAATACATCCATGCAAAGCAATGCTTTAGCACCAGAATCGTTGAATTGGTGCAGCATTTCACGCTCGGTGTACAATGGGTTGGTATTCACCACTCGTAAACCGGCACGTAATGCACCATACATAGCAATAGGATATTGCAGGATGTTTGGCATTTGAATAGCAATCGAATCACCCGGTTTTAACGTCGTATGATTCTGCAGGTAATGCGCGAAGGCCGCGCTGTATTCATCAATCTGACGATACGTGAGTGTGTAACCAATACTGGTAAATGCAGGACGATCTGCATAACGTTTAAATGAATTCTCAATGACTTCAACGACAGTATCATATTTTGATAAATCGATAGTATCCTGCACGCCCGGTGCGCGTTTACCGTCCCAAAAAGATGCTTCCACATTAACCCCCTAGCAATAATCGCTATTTTTAGTAAATCACACCGTCAAAAAATATTATTCTTATGAGCTGCATGTGACTTTTATTGTTTATTATTAATATACGTATCGACACTATGACGTAATTTGAGCTTGAGTTGAAGTACTATTCGTGACAGGGTTTCAGTCATATTACGCCAAAGATTATTTTAATGACGCCTACCTATTCTCAGCAGTGGCCTTTTTTAACGACGAATTACTTAAGCCAGCTAATCACGCTCATGAAGCAGAAAGGGTTTTCTGCTGAACAAGTATTAATAAATACTCAGTTAAATGAGCAAGCAATGCGTCAGAACATTCGAATTTCGCCGATGCAATATCATACCGTTGTCGAAAATGCACTTTCATTAAGCCAAGACCCCTTATTGGGTATTAAACATGGCCAAGGGTTAAACATGGCCAGCCATGGTTTTGTCGGTTTCGCTGCAATGGCAGCAGATGATTTAGATCAGGCGCTATCACTGGCCATTCGTTATGCTCGAACACGCACATTACTGGCGGATATTCGTTTTCACAAAGAAGATGATAGCGCAGTGGTGCAAATCAACCGCTTAGCCGCGTTGCCCAGTACTTTTCCTTTTGTTGTAGAAAACATTATTTCTAGCTTTATTGGGGTAGCGCGCTTTTTAATTAACCCACAAGATCAACTGTCAGCTGTCGTAAAGCTCAACTATTCACCGCAAGCGCCGTTAAGTGAATACGAACAATTATTGGGTGTACCGGTATTATTCAATCAACCTCATAATCAAGTCTGCTTTCCTGAGTATTTATTAGACCTTCCCGTGTCTACCGCAAATGCGGTGTCTCGTGGTTTGGCTAAGGTTGAATGTGAAAAGCTTTTAACACAAGGGGCCCAAGGACAAGATTTGGTTGTTCAGATTCGCCATCATTTGGATAACATGAACGCTTTTCCAACCCTGCCAATAATGGCTTTAGCCATGAATAGCAGCCCGAGAACCATCAACCGTCAATTGGCACAGCTCAATACGACGTATCAGCATATTTTAGAGGACATTCGCCGTGAAAAAGCCATTGATTTACTGAGCCACTCTGCAATCAACATCGAGCACATAGCCGTTAGACTGGGCTATAACGACCCGTCGAATTTTGGCCGTGCCTTTCGTCGTTGGTTTGGAAAAAGCCCTAGAGCCTTCCGTAAAGAATTATAAAAAAATATGGCGCACCTTTTACTGTTAGAGTTTGGGGGTCATTAAAAGAGAGTATTTTGGCCAAGAGGTTTACTTTTAGCACTTAGTCATTAGAATATTATTGGTAAAGACATTATCAACCACAATAAAAAAGCCACAACATACCATGAACAGCTTACGTCACAACAATGATCAGCGCCCATTACAAACAGACCTAAGAGAAGCCGTTAATCGCTATTTCCAAGAAAACAAGCTTGCTAAAACAGGTGATAACGCACTTTATCGCAAAGCCATTATTATTTTATTCATGCACATCTCTTCTTATGCCTGTTTTTTCATACTATCAGAGCCTTATACTTGGTTAGCTTGGACATTCCATGGCTTCACTACCGCCTTGATTGGCTTTAATATTATGCACGATGGCGCTCACGGAAGTTTTTCTAAAAATAAAACACTCAACTCTTTGGCCGCTCATTCTTTTAATGCTATCGGTAGCAATGCATTTTACTGGAAACAAAAACATAATTTAAATCACCATCCTTACACTAACGTTGCAGCAGCAGATGAAGACATTGAAGCTTTTGGCTTATTACGCATGAGTCCAGACAAACCACGCTATTGGTTCCACCGCTGGCAACATATCTATGCCTGGGTACTGTATCCATTAACCAGTTTATTTTGGTTCTTCGTATTAGATTTTTTGGCTTACACTAATCAAAAAATTGCTGAGCAAACGTTCTCACAAAAATACCAAACAAAAGATTCCGCTATCTTTTGGCTGAGCAAAGCCTTTTACATCACACTTTATTTAATTTTTCCCAGTTACTTTTTAGGTTGGGAAACCGTATTTATTGGCTTTTTATGCCTGCATGCGGTGATGGGGGTTTTATTCGCAGTGGTTTTTCAGCTTGCACATGTCGTCGATAAAACTGAATTTCCTCAGCCAGATCAACATGGCAACCTGCCTCACGAATGGGCGGTTCATCAACTTGCCACTACGGCTGATTTTGCGCCAACCAGTAAGCTTACGACCTGGTGCGTAGGGGGGTTGAATTTTCAAGTTGAACACCATTTATTTCCTAAAATTAGCCACACCCACTACCCAGAGCTGCATAAAATAACCCGTCAGGTTTGCGCAGAGAATGGGGTTGAACACCATGAATATAGCAGTGTAGGGCAGGCTATTTTAGGGCATATAAGGCACTTGAAATCGATGGGAAGATCTGAGCCGCTTCAAGTAGTTCAAGCTTAAGAAACGTTAATTTCTACCTCCTTGTTGATAACCCAAGCCAAGCAGATTATCTTAGCGCGCCTGTCTTCTTTGGAGAGCAGGCATATTTGCACCAACAGAAAATTCTTCAGCTCGTTTTAGTATTAGGTAATGGTTTATGGAATATCCGCAGTTTTTAGTGATTGATGCCAGCTCTTACGAGCTCGACGGACACCCCATTGCTATTGCTTGGTCGTTAACCGATGGCACCATTAAAAGCACCCTTCTTCAGCCAGAAGAAAATTGGCATGAATGGGATATAGGCCTAGAAGACTTGCATGGCATGACCCAAGAGATACTCATTCAGTCGGGCGAACCCGTTTGGGAAGCGATTAAAGAGTTTGAATTTGATTGTGAAAATTCCATTTATCTAGTGCAAGATGCTGAACGTACCATGGAACTGTTAGAGCGCATGTATGACGCTTACGATAAAGAACCAGGCTCAGATTTAATCGGCATTCATGAATGGCACAAGAGTGAAACGGAAGAACGCTACCAGATGATGGAAGACATACGCAGCGACCTTGAGCTCAGCCCGTATCGCTGCGAAGACAATGTTCGCTTGATGTTGGAAATGTGGGCACGCGCGAACGATGGGACTCATCGCAGCCCGCTGCACGACTAACCGTTAAAAACCTACCAATCCATGAGTTCTTTCACAAACGGTTTAGTCAACTTACGTTGCGCCGATAACGAAGCTTGATCAAGATCGGCCAATAGATCAAACAACCCTGCCATATCACGTGGTCCACGAGTCAAAATATAACGCGCGACCTCAACACTCATATTTAAACCACGACCACGAGCGCGTAATAACAACGACTTCAACTTATCCTCATCTTCCATAGGCTCAAGCTGATACGTAATACCCCAGCTTAAACGCGACGTTAAATCAGGAAGCACAATACCATTATTACGAGGGCTGTCTTTCGCCGCGACCAACATGCGTGAACCGGAATCACGCAGGCGATTAAATAAATGAAACAATGACTCTTCCCACTCTGGCTTTCCAGCAATTGCCTCAATATTATCCAAGGCAACCAACTGCAGAACTTCCAAATCTTCAAACACCGCAGGGTCGTAATCAACCAACTCATCCATAGGCAAGTAAACCGCCTTATGACCCAAGCCTTCAGCGTAATGGCAAGCGGCCTGCAATAAATGACTGCAACCTACCCCATTGGCGCCCCACAAATAGATAAACGGCTCACCAGCATCGCGCCACTGATCCTGAATCGAATACACTACCTGCGCATTAGGGCCGGCAAAATAATTAGCAAAACGTGCATCATCTCTCACCGAGACGGGTAACGTTAGCTGCTGCGCTTGGGCTTCAATAGCCATTTAAAGCACTCCTAGACGCTACTGCGACCACTCAAATTCTTTTTCTTGTAAACTGAATAATTTATTATCCAATTGTATAATGCGCTTCACTTTATCCCAGCTTCCTTCTAGGTTTAAGTATAATTGTAGATTGTCTCTGTCTACCTGCACCACTTCAACCAAACGTACACCAGAGATGCTCTCAAAATACGCCAATACCTTCGAATAATCACTGAAATCTTTCACTTTTTTGACCCGAATACGAATGCCCGATCGGCCATTCATCGGATCTGATTGAATCGCAAACTGATCAGCAAAAAATTTTCCCACTTCAGTTGATACATTTATTAGCGCTGCTAACGGCGAATCACCCTCCGTTAGTATTGACAAATTCTGATCACCTTGCATAAGTATTCCCTCATACTGCCAAATACCCTCAGCAGATTGATTGAGTTTACCCGCCAGAACGGCGTCTACCTGATAACGAACAGAAGCCTCAGCAATAGCATCAGAAATAAGCCACCACAATTGATTCAGAGGCAATGCCGACTGGTCTTCAAGATCATTAATTGGCCACAATATCGGTAAGCCACGTTCAGAAAAAGCCCGACCAAGACGTGTTTGCCACTCAAGAGACTGTTCAGAAATTAATAGACGCCCACCACTATTAACCCTATTACCCGAAGTTGTTTCATTCGTATTTGACTCAAAAATAACCGCACCTGAATCAGCAGGTAAC
>JBNMOT010000058.1:0-19702 GCA_051275515.1 Oleispira sp.
CCCATTATTTGATTCATCACCATCACCATTTCTTCTGTGGTCAGGTTCTGGCGCTCAATGACTTTAGCTAAACCTTGCTGAATATTCATATTGAACTTCCTTAATCCTTTATTTTTCGCTCTACAACGTTAACGTTGCCATCACGGCTTGCTATTTACTGCGCTTTAAAAAATTATTTAACAACTCATGGCCTTGCACGGTCAATATCGATTCAGGATGAAATTGCACCCCCTCGATATCAAACTCCTTATGGCGCACACCCATAATCTCTTCCATGCTACCGTCTTGATTTTCGGTCCAGGACGTTATTTCTAGACAATCTGGTAAGGTCTTTTTATCAATCACCAACGAATGATAACGCGTAGCAACCAATGGATTATTGAGATCTTTAAATACACCTTGATTCGCATGTACGATTGGCGACGTTTTACCGTGCATAACCTGTCCCGCGCGCACGATATGACCACCAAAAACTTGACCAATACTTTGATGCCCGAGACAAATACCTAAGATAGGCAACTTACCAGCAAAGTGACGAATCGCTTCTACCGAGATGCCGGCTTCTTTCGGCGTGCACGGCCCCGGTGAGATCACTAGGTGATCTGGATTCAAGGCTTCAATCTGTTCGATGGTAATTTCATCGTTACGATAAACCTGCACATCGGCACCTAGCTCGGCAAAATATTGCACCACGTTGTAGGTGAAGGAATCGTAATTATCAATCATTAGTAACATGTTAAATCCCTCCTATTGGTCCAAGCCAGCTTCAGCCATCGCCACTGCACGAAATAGTGCACGGCCTTTATTTAATGTTTCTTTCCATTCAAGACGCGGCACAGAATCAGCCACGACACCTGCCCCCGCTTGAATATTTAACATGCCGTCTTTAATTACCGCCGTACGAATTGCGATCGCGGTATCCATATTCCCGTTCCAGCTTAAGTAACCCACCGCTCCACCATAGACACCACGTTTTACCGGTTCTATTTGATCAATAATTTCCATTGCACGAATTTTGGGGGCACCACTTAACGTACCCGCTGGATGAACCGCACGTAATACGTCCATCGCAGTAATACCCTCTTTAACCTTGCCGGTCACGTTAGAGACGATATGCATCACATGGCTGTAACGCTCAACGACCATCTGATCGCTCACCTTTACCGTGCCGACTTGAGAAACACGGCCGGCATCGTTACGGCCTAAATCGATCAGCATCAAGTGCTCAGCAATTTCTTTTGGATCAGAGAGTAGTTCTTGCTCGAGTGCTCGATCTTCTTCAGGGGTTTTGCCACGGTAACGTGTGCCAGCAATTGGACGCACCGTCACGTCACCGTCTTCTAGGCGTGCCAGAATTTCTGGCGACGAACCAACAATATGGAAATCATCCAAATCCATAAAGTACATGTACGGAGAAGGATTTAAGGTGCGAAGTGCACGATAGACTTGTAAGGGGTCACCTTTAAAGGGAACCTGCATACGCTGAGAAATCACACACTGCATCACGTCACCCGAAAGGATGTATTCTTTAATATCCTCAACGGACTGCTGAAATTTTTGCTCACCAAAACCTGATTTAAAATCGCTTTCATCCACTGTTTTTGGGTTGACCAATGCTTGGCCTATGTCACCTTGGTAAGGCTGACGCAGCTTGATACGTAACTCGTCTAAACGAGCTTCTGCTTTCTCTAATGCGCTGCCTTGCTCTGGATTGGCCAAAACAATCAAATAGATTTTGCCGCTAAGATTATCAAATACAACGACCTCTTCCGATACCATGAGTAAAATATCAGGGGTGCCTAATGTATCTGGTGGACAAGAGTCTTGCAGGCGCTTTTCAATATAACGCACCGTATCGTAACCAAAATAGCCCACCAAGCCGCCATCAAAAATGGGCATATTTTCAAGTACAGGGACTTTATATTTTGCTTGCAGCTGCTCGATATAATCTAACGGGTCTACAACATCTTGTTGAGAGGTCAACTCGCCATTAACGAAATGGCTAATACTCAAACCTTCCACTTTAATAACTTCAGCACAAGGCAGGCCGATCATAGAATAACGACCCCATTTTTCGCCACCTTGTACAGATTCAAGTAAATAAGAATACGGCCCAGCAGCAAGTTTGAGGTAAGTAGAAAGTGGCGTATCAAGATCCGCCATTACTTCACGCGCAACAGGTATGCGATTATAGCCTTGCTGCGTTAATGTATTAAATTGTTCAGGAGTCATGAACTAGTCCGTCAAGCAATCAGATGCGATGGTTTAAAATAGATAAATTAAAGACGATATTGAACCGATTGGGCTCTTAAACCCTTACCATCGCTTAGCAAAGAAATGCCCTTGTTGAATAAGGTATGCGTACTGAAAGGACACGAAAGTGCTCCTAGTCATCAAATTATAAGATTAGCTCAACTATACCGAGTTGGCCGGATTGAGTCTAGCGCTTACGCCAATCAACCCGTGGCCAGCCACGTTGTTCGGCCAATTCAGCCAGCTGCGGATTGGGGTTCAAAACAACCGGCTGATTGACCGCTTCTAGCAAGGGTAAATCGGCGTGACTGTCGCTGTAAAAAACCGACTCTGAAAGTTCAAAGCCCTTCTCTTTAGCAAACGCTCTGGCCATTTCAACTTTTCCTTCGCCATAACACAGCGGTTTGGTAAGCCCCATAATCTTGTCATTTTTTATATTGAAACGATTACCAATCACAAAGTCTAAGCCCAAGGCATCGGCATACGCCTGTGCCATTATCTCATCTTGTCCCGTAATCAGAATTAATTTAGTGCCTTGACGATGGTAAGCAAAAAGAAGAGAAGCGGCCTGTGGATAAATGTATAAATGCCCTCTCTGATCAAAGAAATCCCTAACATGCTGACGGTACTCGCTTAAACTCATGCCCTGGGTGCGCGTACGATAATAATACGACAATCGCCAGTGGCTTACCTTCCCTTTCTTGTAAGCACGATACAAGGAGGCCAGAGCTTGAATGGCTTCAAGAATTGCCCAGCGATCAAAGCGTACACGCCATTTAATCCACAAGCTACTGGCATCTTTATTAATTAAGGAATCGTCTAAATCAAAGAATACATAGGAGGCCTGATAAACTTGCAATGTTTTTTCCACAGGCATAAAGAAGTCTCTAAAACACTCGAAATGGTTATAAATCTTGAGTTTTAAATTAACACAGAGGCGTTAATTTAACCTCTTTAATACCTTCATGAATCAATCTTTCTCATCATTTTCAACATTAGGGGTTGAAAATTAAGGACGATTGCCACATGTTTTATAAGAGCGCAGGCAAGAAAGCCTGATGGGAAATCAATAATCATTGCCTTAGGCAATTTATTTGACTTATCTCATAGCGCTTTTGCAATCCATGGACCATTATTATTACTCGTACATTTATAAGGATTCGCCATGAAAGGTTTGGAAATTAGCTTCCGTGATATTGAACATTCAGACGGTATCGAACAATTGATACGCGAAAAAGCCGGCAAAATATCCAGCATATACGATTCTATAACCGGTATTCGAGCGGTTGTTGCCATGCCGCACAATCACAGTAACAAAGGCAAACTTGCCCATGTTTCACTGGAATTTGGTTTACCAGGCGAGACTGTCGCGATTACCAATGACAATCATGACAACCAAGCGCACGAAGACATGTATGTCGCAGTGAAAGATGCCTTCGAGGTCGCACAGCGTAAGATTCGTAAAATTCATGAAAAACGTCATGATCTGAAACGCCGAGCTGGCTCTGCTGCATCCCCTGAGATTGCAGAATAAATAGACTAGCATGCGTGAAAAAGCCGAGTTTATGACTCGGCTTTTTAGTAATTAGGTCAAACCTGTAAACCTAGACATTAAACAACGATCGACATAACCTTTAAAGATAACCACCGAATAAAACAGCCAATAAACCTGGCCTTACCAAAGAAGCGTAAAGTTCTCCCATAACCTCCGGTGTCTCCACTAAACCTTTTAACACCCAGCGCTTAATCACCATAAAAGATGCCCCGGCTAAAAAATCGACCACGTAAGGCAATAAACCCGCCTTGTTTGGTACATTGTGCGCCGTCATAAAACGCTCAACCACACGTTCAATGTAATTTTTGAACTGGCTTAACATCAAACTATCGATATCCGTTTGTACCAATAGACGGGCAAACTCTGCATTATCAGACCATTGACGAAACATAATCGTAGCGATAATAGGATCCGCATCTTTACGCTGCGTAATATACTCATCAATTTCAGCATAAAATCGTTCAAACATTTCATCGATATACGCAATCAACAAATCGTCTTTTGAGTGAAAATGTAAATAGAAGGTAGGTCGAGCAACGCCTGATTTTTCTGCAATATGCGCGACTGATATTTTATTATAAGGGCAGTCTTTCATCAGCGCTAATAAAGCATTGATTAATAAACGACGCGAACGCTCAACCCGTTTGTCTAATTCTTTTCCAGCCATACAAACATTGAATCCTTAATAATAATCAAACATAAGTATGCTTTAACACAAAAATAATAGACACAAAAAAGCCGAATCACTACTGATTCGGCTTTTTTATTCAGGCAAAAATACCTTCGTACTTAAAACTGATCTGCAGTCATTCCATATAAGCAATCAGCGCCGCCTTTAACAGACTCGCTCAAAGAAAGGTATCTAGGCAATAAACGCTTAGTAAAAAAGCGAGCCGTCGCTAACTTATTCGCGTAATAAGGCTCTGAACCTTCTTTCTCTAATGCTTTCTCAGCCATCATTGCATACATGTACGCGAAAGAAACATAACCAAATACCTGCAGGTATTCAACCGAAGAAGCACCAATTTCATTCGCATTTGATTGAGCTTGAGTAACAACCCAGTCAGTCAAATCCGTCAAGTTAGCTACTGCTGCTTTAAGCGGAGTAATGAACTCAGCCATGGCAGGGTTGCCTTCTTGGCGAGCGCAATACTGAGTAATTTCTTCAGCGTAAAGTTTATAAAAAGCGCCACCGTTAGGAACAATCTTACGACCGATAAGGTCAAGAGACTGAATGCCGTTAGTGCCTTCATAAATTTGTGTAATACGAATATCGCGTACGTGTTGCTCTTGGCCCCACTCACGAATAAAACCGTGACCGCCAAATACTTGCTGGCCAGCAACCGCTGATTCTAACGCAAGATCCGTCAAGAAAGACTTAACCACTGGCGTCAATAATGAAACCATTGTTTCTGCGTACTGTTTAGTTTCAGCATTGTCAGAGAACTTAGACAAATCTAACCACTTAGACGCATACATAGAGAAAGCACGAGAACCTTCGGTATTGGCACGCATTGTCATTAACATACGACGTACATCTGGGTGCACAATAATGGGATCAGCTGTCTTCTCTGGAGCAACTTTCCCAGTAGGCGCACGAGACTGCAAACGGTCATTAGCATACGTGACTGCATTCTGGTAAGAGTTTTCAGCGATACCTAAACCCTGAATGCCAACCGCAACACGCTCGTAGTTCATCATGGTGAACATAGCGTTTAAGCCTTTGTTCTCGCCACCGATCAGCCAACCTTTTGCGCCATCGTAATTCATGACACAAGTCGCAGACGCTTTAATGCCCATCTTGTGTTCGATAGAACCACAGCTAACAGGGTTACGCTCTCCTAAAGAACCGTCTTCGTTCACAAGGAACTTGGGCACTAGGAATAATGAGATACCTTTAGGGCCAGCAGGTGCATCAGGAAGCTTAGCAAGTACAAGGTGGATGATGTTCTCCGCCATGTCGTGCTCACCCCAAGTGATGAAAATTTTGGTACCCGAAACATCGTAAGAACCGTCTGCATTTGGAACCGCTTTGGTACGAATAATACCCAAATCAGTACCGCAATGAGGTTCAGTCAAATCCATTGCACCCGGCCATTGACCTGAGTACATGTTTGGCAGGTACTTGTCTTTTAGCTCTTGGCTGCCGTGGGCAGCCAATGATAAACACGCACCGGCGGTTAGCATAGGTGCAAGACCAAAAGAGACGTTTGAACCTTGAATCATTTCTTCAACTTGGCCCACCAGCATTTTAGGCATGCCCATACCGCCAAACTCAGGATTACCGCCAAGACCGCCCCAGCCGCCTTCGCTATAAATTTGGTAAGCTTCTTTAAAACCTGGAGGTGACGTTACTTCGCCATCCTTCCACTTAGAACCAACCTCATCACCTTCACGGTTGATCGGCGCTAAAACTTCAGAGGCAATTTTGCCCGCTTCTTCAAGGATCGCATCCGCTGTTTCTGTATCAACAACTTCAGCCAAACGAGCGTTTTCAGCCCACATACTTGGTGCATCAAATACTTCATTCAACAAAAAGCGCATGTCGCGCAGGGGAGCGGTATACTCAGGCATTTCAGCGTTTCCTTAATTTAATAGCGTTTATAAACTGCGCAGTATTTTAAACTATCTAGCGCTACAGTCGACTATAGAGTGATAAAAATCGGTCAAATAACACTAAAGAACGGCTTAATTTGAGTTATTTACCTACCAAATACAAAAAAGCCGCACTAAAAAGTGCGGCTTTTTTATTCTCACGTGATTACTCACGCATTAGATTAGAACGCAAAGTGTTCTGCATCAAGATCCATTAAACTATCAGCACCCGCAACCATGCCTAATGCATGAGTAGTCGTACGTGGCAAAATACGCTGGAAGTAGAAACGGGCTGTTTTAACTTTAGCACCGTAGAACTCTTCTTCAGACGTACCAGCCGCTAGGTTGGTTTGAGCAACTTTAGCCATTTTAGCCCACAAGAAAGCAAGTGTTGCATAGCCAGAATACATTAGGTAATCAACAGACGCTGAACCTACTTCATCACGGTTTTGCATAGAGGTCATGCCAACTTTCATTGTCAAATCGCCCCACTCTTTGTTCAATTTAGCCAATGGCTCAATGAACTCTTTCATGTCAGCATCATCAGCGTTTTCTTTGCAGAAAGCGTGAACTAGCTTAGTGAACTGCTTCAAAGAAGCACCTTGAGTCATAAGAACCTTACGGCCTAATAAATCAAGCGCCTGAATACCCGTAGTCCCTTCATACAAGGTAGAGATGCGAGTATCACGAACGATCTGCTCCATGCCCCATTCTGCGATGAAACCGTGTCCACCGAATACCTGAACACCATGGTTGGCGGCTTCAAGACCCGTTTCAGTTAAGAATGCTTTAGCGATGGGTGTTAGGAAACCCAACATATCATCAGCTTCTTTACGCGCTTCTTCAGTTTCGCCGTTATGAACGATATCGGCGTTCATAGCAGTTAGATATACAAGTGCACGACCACCTTCAGCAAATGCTTTTTGAGTAAGAAGCATCTTACGCACATCTGGGTGAACAATAATGGGGTCAGCAACCTTGTCAGGAGCCTTAACACCAGTCAAAGAGCGCATTGCTAAACGATCTTTAGCGTACGCTAGAGCGCCCTGAAAAGAACCTTCCGCAGCAGTAACACCCTGTAGAGCAGTACCGATACGTGCAACGTTCATAAAGGTGAACATGCAGTTCAAACCTTTGTTTTCTGGTCCAATCAACCACGCTTTAGCGCCATCGAAGTTCATGACACACGTCGCATTACCATGAATGCCCATTTTGTGTTCCAAAGAACCACACTCAACAGCGTTACGCTCGCCTGGAGTACCGTCTTCATTAACGATGAACTTAGGTACGATGAACAACGAAATACCTTTAGTACCTGCTGGAGCACCTGGTAGACGTGCTAAAACGATATGTACGATGTTACCGGACATGTCGTGCTCACCCGCTGAGATGAAGATCTTAGTACCCGTGATGGCATAAGAACCGTCTGCATTAGCCTCAGCTTTCGTTTTCAAAATACCTAGATCAGAACCACATGCTGACTCAGTCAGACACATAGTACCGGTCCATTCACCCGAGATAAGCGGAGAAAGATACATTTGCTTTTGTTCTTCAGTACCCCAAGCTTCTAAAGTACTTTTAGCGCCGTGAGATAAACCAGGATACATACCCCAAGACCAGTTAGCGGTACCCACCATTTCAGAAACGATTGTTCCTAAAGATTCTGGTAAGCCTTGGCCGCCGTATTCAACGTCAGAAGACAAAGAAGCCCAGCCATTATCAACATATTGACGGTAAGCTTCTTTAAAGCCAGTCGGTGTAGTAACAGATGCATCTGCGTTACGAGTACAACCTTCGATGTCGCCTGCCCGGTTTATGGGAGCAAGAACGTTTTCACAGAATTTAGCACCTTCAGTGATGATTGCATCAACCATGTCTGGAGTCGCCACGTCGGCGAACACAGGTAGATTTGCATAGTGAGCAGGAAAGTCTAACAATTCGTCAGCAACGAACTTAATATCACGTAGGGGAGCTTTATAATCTGGCATTAAAAAAACCTCTGAAACTTATGAACGGCAAAAGCCGAATATCGATTAACTGATAATTGCGATCACTATACGAACAACCATCAAATTCAAACACTTGTTTGAAACATACGTTTGCAAGCTAATTTTGTCAAGCAAGTAAGATGAATAGCATAGAAAAAATAACGCCGTCGATTGACGGCTCTAGAAATATTTTACAATTTAGTCACTTAAGACAGGCTATTTAACTAAACAACCGCATCTAACAATTGTCCCGCAGCCTGACTGGTATGGTTTTGGCTAATGGCGACGATAATTTCATTAATTTTAGCTATACGATCATTAGTTGCTTGAAAGTTCTGACTATTTGAAATCGATTGCGATTTTGGCTCTGAGCTCTCAGAAGAATCTTGAGAGTTACGTGGCGGACCGTCATTAGAAACTCTAATAGAAGGCTCTGACTTATCGGCGGCAGACGTTTCGCCGGAACTCGAACCGTCTCGGCTTTCAATGACTATCTCAGCGCGGGCTTGGTTTGCTTGCTGAGCAGCTATGACTGAGACCTTTCGATCTTGCGACGAAGGTTCTGCAGGGGCTAGCGCTGCACGCTGTACCACTTGCATTTTTTCTAATGTTGCCGCGGGATTACCCTGAATAACACCCACGTCGATTGGAACCTCACCACCCACCGCATAGTTAACGCCATCAGGGCCTCGCTGGTAAGTGTAATGTGCAGAGCCAGCATATTGACCACCCACAGCACTATGAGCATTTTCATGAGCCTGAACCTCGCGATCACGTTGCGATAACGATCTTGTCAGCTTTAAGTCCTGCTGTTGCTGTTGCTGTTGCTGTTGCTCTTGAATACTAACTTGCTGCTTTGACTCATTTTCTGAACGTTCTGAGTTTTCATTAGTTTGATGTTGTGTTGAAGCTGAACCATCTTGTGCTGAACGCGGATCTACCCCTTTCTCACTGGAATCTGCTTTATCAGCACCGTGTTCATTTACAAAAACAGGATTGATCTCAGGACGCCCCGCATTTTCTGGAGCAGTGTCTGGTTGTGCACGTTGATCGGGGATTGATCGAGATAAACTGATATTTGAGACCGCTTCAACAGGCGCAAAGCTGGCCGAGCCTGCTGTTTCTCCAACTTGCGATAATAACCCACCTTGTATCGGCGTTACCGGCAACACACTATTGGCTAACATACCTGCACTAGATGGGATTTGCATACTCTCTTTGGCTACCTTTGCCTATTAACGTTGATGTTAAGCTTCTATATCTAATAGCGAACCGATTTGCTTATCCGCCGCGTCCAATACCTTGGCACTCAATTTAACACCCTGCTCACCTTCTTTAAGCTTCACCAAAGCATCGGTGACTTCTACGCTGCCTTGAGCAGGTCGTGCGGTTGTCGACTCAACCACTTGCTGGGCAGCTTGCTTAACTTGCTCCGAGTTTTGCTGAATACCGGCGGTTGCGATACTAAATGATGAACCAGAAGTAGACCCTATATTCATAAATGCCTCTCTAATGCTTCTCTAATGCTTAATTTGATACGTTATGAATGCGCTCTAAGTACTGCACTAGCAACCTATTCATTGTATCTATCACTGTATACATTTTAAACAGCAAAACGCAAAGAGGCCAGCGAAATACTGGCCTCTTTTAGACTATATCGTTATATAGCCGTGTTTTTGTTAAAGCTTTTTAAAACTGGACGGGCGACTGCCGTTACTTTACCGCGCTGTAAAACAACTCACTTTCAGCAGACTTAGAGACATCCTTAATCAATAAGTCATCCAATTCTTGAGGTCGCTGAGTGACTCTGTGCTCTGAGTTAATACCCAATTTACGAAACAGCGCTTGGTCTTTGTTGGCCGCTGGGTTTGGAGTGGTTAATAGACACTCCCCATAAAAGATTGAGTTGGCACCGGCAAAGAAACACATCGACTGCATTTCTTCCGACATTTCTTCACGACCTGCGCTTAAACGCACATGGGATTGAGGCATCATAATTCGTGCGGCTGCAATAGTGCGGATAAATTCAAAAGGATCAAGATCATCCACCTTGTCTAATGGCGTGCCTTCAACTTTAACCAGTTGGTTAATGGGCACTGACTCAGGGTGTTGAGGTAAATTGGCCAGCTGACGCAACAAACCAATACGGTCTACTTCTCCTTCTCCCATACCCACAATACCGCCAGAACACACTTTCATGCCTGAATCACGAACGTTTTGTAATGTCTCTAAACGATCTGAATACGTCCGTGTGGTGATGATTTCGCCATAATATTCTGGAGAAGTATCGAGATTATGATTGTAATAATCCAACCCTGCATTAGCCAGCTGATCAGATTTCTCTTGATCGAGCATGCCAAGTGTCATACAGGTTTCCATACCCAGGTCTTTAACCCCTTCGACCATCGCGAGCACATAAGGCATGTCTTTCGCGCGCGGCGATCGCCAAGCCGCTCCCATGCAAAAACGATCAGAGCCGGCGGCCTTGGCCGCTTTCGCTTTTTCGATAACCGCTTCCACTTCCATCAACTTTTCTTTTTCAAGCTTGGTATCGTAGCGAGCGCTTTGCGGGCAATATGCACAATCTTCAGGGCAAGCACCGGTTTTAATGGATAATAACGTACTAACCTGAACCTGATTGGGATCAAAATACTGGCGATGAACAGTCTGAGCCTTAAACAAAAGATCACTCATTGGTAATGCAAATAATGCAGCAACTTCCTGCTGCTGCCAGTCATGGCGTAATTTACCTAGCATTTCGTTCATTTGGCTCATACCTTTTATCTGAAGCAGCTGTTAGAATTCTTATCAATGACAATACTGGACGCATAATAGCTAGACACATGGATTGGTCAACTTGGATGGATAAAAAGGTATACTCACGGTTAAATTTTGCACTACCTGCATTTTTTAAAAAAACCTGCGCTCTATGTCTAGACATAAATCACGCACCAGGTTTTATATGCTCTCGCTGCGAAGAAGCATTGCCGGACGCAAAACACCGCTGTCAAATATGCGCTATCTCATTGCCAAACCAAGGCTATTGCAGGCAATGTCTGCACAAAAAACCCGCTTTCGATTACAGCCATAGTAGCTTTACTTATGCAGCACCGATTGATGCTTGGTTACAACGTTTAAAAACTAAACGCAAAACCGAGTGGGCGCATAAACTTGCTAGTCTCATGGTATTGAAACAGCCTGGAAATTTAGCCAAGGTCGATGCATTTACCTTTGTACCGTCAACTCGCTGGAGTTTGATGAAACGGGGTTTCAACCCTGCAGAATTAATCGCCAGAGAACTGGGACGTGCACTGCATAAACCTGTCATAGCGCGTCTTGCAACCCGCAGTCATAGCCTAGAACAAAAACGATTAAGCCGCGATCAGCGTATCAATAATGTTGGTCTACATTTTCATGCAACCCGTAAAACCTTAAACGGTGAACACATTATGTTAATTGATGATGTTATGACAACGGGTAGCACCGCCCACTCAATGGCATTAATTATTAAAGATGCCGGTGCAAGCCAAGTTGACGTCTGGTGCTTAGCACGAACACCTAAACATTAAACACCCTCTATTTACTGCGATTCATACCCAGCTCAGTTATACTGCAACGAATTAATTTCGTCTCCTCGACTAAGCAGCGGCTAATATGACCAGTATAGAAATACTTTCTTTACACCCTTATCAAAGCCTCAACCCAGATGCTGTGATCGACGCTGTTGAAAGCGTGGGTTTATTAACCGACATGCGTCAATACCCACTTAACAGTTATGAGAACCGCGTCTATCAAGTTGGCATTGAAGAAGAATCTCCTATTATTGTGAAGTTCTACCGCCCTAACCGCTGGTCAAAAGCCGCAATTTTAGAAGAGCATCAATTTCTTGCGGAACTGGCAGAAGAAGACTTGCCGGTAGTCGCGCCATTGGCATTCAACAGCCAAACGCTGTTTGAATACAACGAGTTCTATTTTTCAATTTCGCCGCGTAAAAGTGGACACTCACCTGAAATTGCAAATTGTGATCAGCTAGAGTATTTAGGTCGCTGGTTAGCCCGTATGCATCAGGTGGGTAGAGATTACAATTTTCAGCACAGACCTATTTGGAATGGACACGCTGAATTAGGCAAGAATCAGCATAAAACGATTATCGAACAAAGCTGCGAGACCGTTTTAAACTCAGGTTTATTGAATGATGATTTTCGCCCCGCGTATGAATCGTTATGCCGCGACCTTAATAAATTAGTAAAACAGCAATATCAGCCCGCAATGAGTGATACCTTGCGTATTCATGGAGACTGCCATGTCGGCAATTTATTATGGCGTGATGAACAACTCTATGTGGTCGATTTTGATGATTGCGTGCAAGGCCCTGCCATGCAGGATATTTGGATGCTATTGAGTGGTGACCGCGAAGAACAACTGCAGCAACTTGAAGCCATTCGTAAGGGGTATGAAGTGTTTCAGCCATTCCCCTATCATCAGCTGAAATGGATCGAATGCTTGCGTACGATTCGGCTAATTAAGCATACTGCTTGGGTGGTAGAGCGCTGGTCAGATCCTGCATTCCCCATCGCATTTCCCTGGTTCACGGGTGTGCGTTATTGGTCAGAGCATGTGCTCACTTTGCGAGAACAATTGGCCGCTCTGCAAGAAGAACCACTCTATATTCCCAATTAATACAGCCCACTTAAATTAGGCAACCTGCAGAACTAATAACCATTAACAATAACGATCAAACATTCAGCATTAATAACAGGGAAATTTATGAAAAAAGTATTAATCACTAGCTTGCTAACGCTTGTTGCACTCCAGTCATTGGCAGATGGCCATGCAACGGATACCACACCGCTACCCATGGGCCTCTATGTCGGCGGTGGCATTAGCTACAACGATTTAGATTTTGGTTCCATTATTAAAGGTGCCAGTAGTGAAGCCGCCATGGGCCTTCAGCTTTTTGCCGGTATTCCCATTGAAAATGCCATTGATAATATTGAAACATTTGCTGAAGTTGGATTTTTTCGCACCAACAACTTTAATTTTTCAGGTACTAAAGAACGAGTAACCGGTATTTCAGGTTCTATTGTTCTACAGAGAAACTTAAACGAGATTGATGCCAACCTTTATGGATTGAGTCGCATTGGCTTAGAATTGGGTGATGACGATGGCATTCTTACGGGTATTGGTGCAGGTTATCGCATCACACCCAAAGTAGACGTGCGCTTAGAATTCGTTAATAAAGACTTAATATCGTCTTATCAAGCTAACGCTCTTGTTCGTTTCTAATTAAGTAATTAGTTATTAGATAGTTAAGCATCTGCTCGTCTAATAGAGCAGCTGCTTAATCTTATCAATAGTCATATCCGCGAAGCACTCATTACGGGCATCCGTAATTGAAATACCATGATTATAACCATAGGTTACCGCCACCGTTTTTACCCCTGCCGCGCTCGCCGCTTTAATATCTGAAATAGAATCCCCCACCATAATTGCCTGCTGAGCACTGACCGACAAATTCTTGAGTGCGGTTAATACGGGCAGAGGATGAGGTTTTTTAAATGCTAAATCATCGCCACATAATACCTCTGAAAAGTAATGATCAATCCCCAAGGCTTTTAATAAGGGTACCGTGAATCGCCTTGGCTTATTGGTAATTAAACCCAGCTTTATATTCACAGACATTAGCGCTGATAAAACCGCTGATACGCCGTCGTATAAGCCTGTTCCCGTGGTTAAACGCTGTGCATAAGCACATTCAAAAATAGAGTAAGCCGAAGCATATTCTTCATCCTCGCGTTCGTTAGGGTAGCGAGCATGATGTATCTCATCGCCGTCATCACGATTGACTAATGCACGCTTAACCAAAGCCGCTGCACCATTACCCACCCAACGATTTACGTTCACTTCTCCCGCTGGCGCCTTACCGATGCTTTCTAACATTACATCAATCGCGGCCGCAAGATCGGGAACACTATCTATCAGCGTCCCATCAAGATCGAATAAAACCGCACGGATAGGCTGAGGATTTAATGCAGCCACCGGCTTAGAAAAAATAGATAATATGCTCATATTGAATAACTCTTCGGGTAAGCATTATTTAGCTAATGCCAACTCAGCACGCATCTCATCAATAACCGTTTTATAATCAGGCTGACTAAAAATGGCAGAGCCCGCAACAAACGTATCGGCACCCGCTTCAGCACACGCACGAATATTGTCTACCTTAACGCCGCCATCTACTTCCAAGCGAATATCGTAACCAGAGTCATCAATCATCTTTCTAGCTTCTTTTAATTTTTCGAGCGTATGAGGAATAAACGACTGACCACCAAAGCCCGGATTAACAGACATAAGCAAGACCATATCCAGCTTATCCATCACATGCGTCATATGGTGCAAAGGCGTTGCTGGATTAAATACCAAGCCTGCTTTAAGGCCCGCGTTTTTAATCAACTGCAAACTGCGATCAATATGATCTGAAGCTTCAGGGTGGAAAGTAATGTAACTTGCGCCGGCTTTAATAAACTCGTTAATCATGTGATCAACCGGTTTCACCATTAAATGCACATCGATATCCGCGGTCACACCATGCTTACGCAGCGCAGCGCAGACCATTGGACCAATCGTAAGATTAGGAACATAGTGATTATCCATCACATCAAAATGAACAATGTCAGCACCCGCGGCTAATACATTATCAACGTCTTCCCCTAAACGAGCGAAATCAGCGGCTAGTATAGAAGGAGCAATTTTATAATCAGGCATAAAGATCTCAAGGTTGGATATCGGTAATGGACATATTTTAGATGGAAAGCGGCATAAAAGTAAGGAACATCTTTTGCTTATCAACTAGGCTGTAAAGTAACTTAGATATCTACCGATGCTTAAAAGACGCTCATAAGGTCAAAATGCTCCTACTCGCTCGCCATAGTTTCGCTTCAAAATTAGTAAGGCTCACCACCTGCCTTACCTTTTTGTATTGCTTGCCCAGCTTATCTTGGGCAGCAGAAGTCGACTCAGATTTAGAAGCACCCAGCTCAGAAGCACTAGCAGCAGAAAATCCAGAAGCTGAAGCCTCGGATTCGAAAGCTGCAGGGTCAGCAGAGACCAAAGCACTATTTCATTACACTCCCGACATCCCGAAAAAACGCGCTCAGTCCCTCATCCAATATATGACGCTCATGCAGCGCCAAGAAGAGGTTGTGCAGTTATCGAGCCTATCCAATGCTAATGCCGATGAAAGCGATACCCGCTTGGCGGAAGACTATTACGGATTATTCTTGGCCGATGCCACGGGCAGCCCTCAAGGCGGTGTGTTAATTCTGCATGATAGCCAACAGCATGGTCACTGGCCTGACATTGTTGCGCCGTTAAGGGAATATCTGCCGGAGCATGGTTGGACAACGCTCACCATTGAACTGCCCGATACGCCAGCCCGCCTGCGCATCGCGCGGGACGATATTATCGCTAAATCACGATCAAAAAACTCATCCACCGATACGAACGAAGATGACAACGCCAATGGTTTAGAGCCCATCACCACCGATCAAGATAGCGAACCCTTACTCACAGAAGAGGCCATTGATAATGCAGGACCCGATTTACAGGGACAGCCTGTCGAATTGAAAGAAGACATCGCTGATACGCCAACCGATGAAAGCCTCGAACCTGCGCTGCCTAAATTGACTAAATTACCCGACCTGGCTGATGCGTCATTGGCAGAAGCCACAGTACCAAAAGAGACCGACGTAGATCCAATAGAACACTATAGAAAACAAAATCAACAGCGCATCTTCGCCGCAATGGAATATCTGCGCAGCAAAGGTCAGCTCAACCTTGTCATTATTGGTTATGGTATTGGAGCCGCTTGGGCGATTGATTATTTGGCTCAGAAAGAGGATGCAAATGTGGACAAAAAAGGGCTAACACTTGTGACCATCGATGCCCTTCACAGTAACTATAGCACCATGGTGATGAACCAACAGTTGGGGAAAATTAAGCTGCCTTTTTTAGATCTCATCCAGCCCAACAAAGCTTATGCGCTGAAACAAGGTAAAGCGCGTCGCGCTATAATGAATCGAAATCAAAACGAAAAATATCAGCAGATCATCACCTCGAACATGCCCAGTTACGATGAACATGAGAGCCCGACTAACCGACGTATTCGCGGTTGGTTAAAAACCAATGCCGGTGGCATTATGGTAAAAATGAACAACTAGTCTTAATCACTACAGACAAGCCTTATACATCAGGAATATGAATGCATCGGTTTTACGAACTACTGATCATATTTATCACAACATCTCGTTTTACAGGGCTTAGCTTCGCAGGCCCTAAGTTACTGCAATTTATCAGCCAAATGCTGAGCCATTAGAACGGCCGGCTGATTAATTGATAAGGGTCGCCCTGACCTAATACAGCAGACAACTCATCGCCTGATAACCAAGCATTATCATTGAGCCCTAAGCGTCGAGCGAGTTGTAATGCACCATGAGCCCAAGTACATTTATTAGCAAACAACATACCTTCAGTATTCAGCGTCCCACCCTGATTGATATAGCCCAATGCCAAGGTTTTCTCAGGGCCTAAATCTAATGGACGACAGCATGATAAAATGGCTTCACCGTGACCATGAAAAAAGAATAACCGCTGCTGAACTTTATTCGAAAATAGAGCGTATTGCAGCGGCTCATACGCTTGCTGATCTTGCTCCCACTCATCCCGCGATAACCGAAAACGACCCGGCTCCAGCATATACACAAGATTGTGTGCCTGCTTGTTTAGCGTTAAGCGATCACTGAGTAATAACGCCTGCTGCAACTGATAACTGCCAATCGCAATTATTTGAATCTCTGACTGACAATACCCACGTAAACAAATCGCTCCTTGCTCAACTAAATTTTGCGCTTGCTCCGGCGTTAATATAACCGGCACGTTAGATTTAGCGACCACCAAATTCCAGATTGAGCCCATATCGCCATAACATGCTCTCAAGGCGGCCATGGCGCTGTTGGCATCGGCAGGAAATACAACACGCGCCATATCACTCATTTCATTTAGCAAAGACTCACACAAAGTAGGATCTTGATGGCTCTGTTCATTCTTGCCATTTTCCCAAACATGAGACGTCGCAACCACGGGCAACGATAACCAACCCGCGGGGTCACCACTTTCTTTTTGATGACGAGAGAAGATAAGCGCCTGGCGAATGGCACCTAACATTTTCACCGCAAATGCTTCATATGATACCACCAGATTTAAGCCTTTTTGATTGGCTAAACAGGCAGAAATAACCGCTTCTTCATTGAGTGCGGTAATGACTTTACCCGTAACCGATTCGGCAATACCGGCCTCGGGCTTTGTCACTCGGTGCTTTAATAATTCCAGTGTTTTGCCAAAGCAATTAGAACTCAGTTCATCCGGATTGCCGACCCGAATGCGCAACGTTGAATTCACCTCGACGAGATCAACAAAGTAATCATCCAGCCCCTGAGCGGGAGAATAATACTTGCCTACATCCTGCCAACTCGGATTAGGACGCGTAACCGTCACTTCACTCGGGCAATAAGGCTTGATCGGTTGAGTTAATAATTTCGCCGCCTTCTGCCACGCCTCCGGTGTATTAAATAATGCCTGCGCACCTTGATTGAATAGTACGCGCGCTTGCTCATAATGGCGGGGATTATGGGTCAAGGGCAAACCATGAGCGGCATTTGTGCCAGCCCCAGGAAAACCAAACCCTTTTTCGGTTTCAGCAATGCAATAAGGCAAAGCCACTGGATAGCAAGATCGACCAGAACTTACCTCAGCGGCCGCTGCTGCTAACGCGGTTTCCATATAATGAATCGCCCAAACAAAAGCTGCTGGATCTCGTCCATCAATGCAAAAAGGATCAAACCCTTGATGCGACAAATGCTCAGCAAACCAAAGACCATCTCCCTGTTGGGCCGTCATTGTTCGCTGATCGATGCGCCGGCCATTAGCAATCATAATCGGACACACAAACCCGCTGTCTTCCCAACGCCACCAGCGCGCCGCCCAATCACTTCCTCTTTGCTCTTCAAAAGCGCCATCACTTAAAAACGCGACTAAGTGCTCTCCCGGTAATGGCTGATGTACGTAGCGCAAAGCGGCAAACCCTAAATAGCCTCCTTCAATACTGGCACCCTTAGTATTTACATTAACGTGGCTACCGACAGGTGAAGCAGGCTTACCATTAGGGGAAACCTCATAACTATAAAAAGCGCGCACAAATTCAGTCAGCCCTTGATCGGTTAAAGGAAACTGCTGCTGTCGTTCAGTTTTCGCCTGGCCCGTTAATAGCTGTAATGCATCAATAGCGG
Organism: Oleispira sp.; assembly: GCA_051275515.1. Classification (GTDB taxonomy): domain Bacteria; phylum Pseudomonadota; class Gammaproteobacteria; order Pseudomonadales; family Oceanobacteraceae; genus Oleispira. The sequence continues at coordinate 18,735 of JBNMOT010000058.1, forward strand.
CAACACAATGCCCTTGCCCCATTAACCAATCTCTGTGCTGCCCTGTTAATGTATTCACGGCAAGGTAACCCGCAAATGCGGGCACCATATTCAAAGAGCCACCCGTGTGTCCTTGGGGATCTTGCTTGAAATCATCACGACTCAGTGCACGGCCATCAAGGTACACATGTTTGCTATAAGTCATGTGAACTACCAACCACATTGCTTGATTGGTAATAACGTCCAATGCTTGCAAGCATTGATAAAATTGCTCTAAGTTTTTAATTTTATTTTCGGTTAATAAATACTCAGCCAAATTTTTAATACGTTGCTGGGTTTCTAAGGTGTGATGAATAACACCCTGACCTTTGGCCCAAGTATCAAACCCACCATTATTGCTCATAACGAGCCGCCACTGATTGCAGCCTTTCATGTTTAAAATCAATAATGGCCCCTTGCTGCCTTGCCGTTTCAGAAAATAACATCAAGTCGATTAACTTTTCATTTGGCTGATGCAACGGGCACAGAACGACAAGGTCCAGCTGATCGACCTGAGAGACTATATTTAAATAGCGTTCCCCATCGGAAAAATGGCGCCGCTCTAATTCACACTCCAGAGAGAAGACCAGCATTATAGAATCTCCTTATCAATTTGAATCGCTTCCGGATGAGAATGATAAAACTGCAAGGCATACTCCAACTCCCCTTGCGCTTGTGCATACAAAGTTAATAATGCTTGGCCTTCTTCAACTTTATCACCTAAACGCACATGCATTTTTATGCCGGCTAACGGCGCATTGGGTGCCCCCGATAAACTCGCCAGTTTGGCAATAAAACGATTATTGAAATAGCTCACTATGCCTGCTTCTTCGGCGCGCAAGGTATGATTGAAATCGGCATAGCCGGGCTCACTGAAACCTCCCTGAGCCTGACAAATTTCGATGAACTTGTCATACGCCTGACCTGAATTCAGCGTTTTTTGGGCGCGC
>JBNMOT010000059.1:0-19298 GCA_051275515.1 Oleispira sp.
TATCAGCTTAATATCGCTTTAGTCAGCGTATGAATACTTTTGATTTTCCTAGATCCGTTCGCTTATTGAGCCCTGGGGACTTCTCCCAAGTATTTGATAACACAGAGTTTAAGGCCAGTAATCGATATTTGTTGGTTCTGGCTACTCCGAGTAAAAGCGGCGATTCTCGCTTAGGTTTTGTAATATCTAAAAAGCATGTCAAACATGCTGTACAGAGAAATCGCATAAAACGTATTATTCGTGAGTCTTTCCGCCTGAATCAGCATCAGATGGCTAATAATGATTTCGTTATTTTGGCACGACCAGGGATCTCTGATCTCGAGAATGCAGAAATACGCGAAATGATTGACAGTCTCTGGTTCAAGCTGAGGCAATCTAATGGTAAACGATCCAATAAAAGTAAAAAACGATAGTCCAAAAGCTTTGTCTTTTGTTGCTAAGTTATGTTTATTGCTAGTTAATGTGTACCGTTACGCAATCAGCCCTTTATTTCCCAGCCGATGCCGTTATTATCCTACATGCTCTGCGTACGCGCACGAAGCTATTGTTAGATACGGTACTTTGACCGGTGGAAAACTGGCCATAAAACGCATTTTGCGTTGCCATCCTTGGGCAAGTCATGGTGTCGACCCCGTACCAGAACTTAACCCTTCCAACTCATGCTGTAGACGGAACCTTTAATTATGGATATCCGCCGTTTTGCCATAATATTTGGCTTGGCTATTTCAACTTATTTTTTAATTCTTGCGTGGAATGACGATTATGGTCAGGCTACGGTTGCTAACGCCCCGATTGCACAAAATACTGCAATCCAAGTCGGTGATTCACCGTCTGCGGGCGATATCATTGCTGCTGGAGAATCTTCAGCCAATGAAAGTGACATTCCTAATATTATTCCTGCTATTTTAGAGCCTGAAATAAAGGTATCTGAAAGTACTCAACTTATTCAAGTTAGGACAGACGTATTAAACGTAACAATAAATCCCCTAGGCGGTGAAATTGTTGAGGTATCTTTACCTGCGTATCCAGCTGATATTGCAAATAAAGACATTCCTTTTGTTTTGATGGAAAATAATGCACGCCGTGTTTATGTTGCACAAAGTGGCTTGTTAAATTCAAAAGGCAAGCAGTGGGAAAAAACTCAGCCTTACTCAACCTCTCACGTTAATTATCAGTTAGACGAAGCCACTGATACATTAATTGTAGAGTTAAGCACTCAATTAGATGAGGTAGAAATTAAGAAAGTATTCACTTTTCAGCGTAATAACTATCTTATTGATGTGAAGTATCTGATAGCTAACGGCTCTGACAGCCAGTGGCGCGGTGTTTTCTTTGCTCAGTTAAAACGAGATCGCTCAGAAGACCCTCAACAAGGTAGCTCAATGGGTATGCAGGCTTATTTAGGCCCTGCCATTACCACTAACTTATCTAAGTATGAAAAAGTTAGTTTTGATGATATTGATGATAAACGTTTGGCTGAAACGGTTGATGGCGGATGGGTTGCTATGTTGCAACATTATTTCGTATCGGCTTGGGTTGCTAACCCAGAGATGACTCATTCTGTATACGCTAAACCTAATAAACAAGGTGAATACATTGTTGGTTTCCACGATGGAAAAACACCTTTAATAGTCGCTTCAGGTGAGACGGGTAGCGTTGGCGCTCAACTTTATGTGGGTCCTAAATCTCAATATGTATTAGCGGATGTCGCTGAAAGCCTTGATTTAACCGTCGATTACGGTTGGTTATGGTGGATTGCTCAGCCATTATTCGCGATTATGAACTTCATTGAGTCGGGTTACATTAACTTCTTAGGTCTTGTTGAAATAGATCTTGGTGCGGGTGTGGGTAACTGGGGCGTAGCAATTATTCTACTGACCGTTTTTATTAAACTGTGTTTCTTCAAATTGTCTGCAACGAGTTATCGTTCAATGGCGAACATGCGTAAAGTAGCGCCTAAACTTGCCGCTATTCGTGAACAGCACGCTGATAATAAAGAAAAACTTGGCCAGGAAATGATGGCCTTGTACAAGAAAGAGAAGATTAATCCTCTCGGGGGCTGCTTACCTATTCTTGTTCAGATGCCTGTATTTATTGCCTTATACTGGGTACTTGCAGAAAGTGTTGAGCTTCGCCAGGCTCCGTTCATGTTGTGGATTAATGATCTATCTGCAATCGATCCATACTTCGTATTACCGCTATTAATGGGTGCGAGTATGTTTGTTCAGATGCAGTTGAACCCAACACCTCCAGATCCAGTTCAAGCCCGTGTAATGAAGCTAATGCCTATTATCTTTACGGTATTCTTCTTGTTCTTCCCATCAGGTCTTGTGCTTTATTGGGTTGTGAACAACTTGCTATCAATCACTCAGCAATATGTGATTACTAAGCAAATCGAAAATGCTGATACCTAGTACTGATACTAAACGTACTTTTGTATTTTAGTCAGTCAGTTCGATTAAAAAGGCCGCCGTCGAAAGACAGCGGCCTTTTTTGTGGATAAAATAAAGCGTAAGAAATTTAACTCGTTATTCCTCTATTAATTGAGAATGCCATGCCTGCATTAGAAGCCGTTCACCAAGACACTATTGTCGCTGTTGCCACTGCACCTGGTCGAGGTGGCGTTGGCATTGTGCGTGTCTCTGGAGATAAGGCACGGGAAATTGCTTATGCAGTTCTTGGATTATTGCCTAAACCACGTTATGCACACTATGGGTCGTTTAAAGAAGGTGATGGAACCGTTCTTGATGAGGGCTTAGGATTATTCTTTCCTAATCCACACTCCTTCACGGGAGAAGATGTTTTAGAACTGCAAGGACATGGCGGTCCTGTTGTTTTAGATTTTATCTTACAACGCTGTGTAGAGCTGGGTGCACGTATTGCTCGACCAGGTGAATTTTCTGAACGTGCCTTCTTAAATGACAAACTTGATTTAGCCCAAGCGGAAGCCATTGCTGATTTAATCGATTCATCATCGGCTCAAGCCGCACGGTGTGCTTTACGATCATTGCAGGGTGTATTCTCTGATAAAATTCATGGTCTTGTTGATCAACTAATTCATTTACGTACCTTTGTAGAAGCGTCGATTGATTTCCCCGAAGAAGAAATAGACTTCCTAAGCGATGGCAAAGTAGCGGCTATGCTACAAGACGTTAAGTCTGCCGTTGCAGGAGTACTGCAAGAAGCCAATCAAGGCGCTATTTTACGAGAAGGGATGAACGTTGTTATTGCAGGGCGGCCCAATGCGGGTAAATCCTCACTTCTTAATGCATTAGCGGGCCAAGAGAAAGCGATTGTTACCGATATTGCAGGCACAACCCGCGATGTGCTAAAGGAACATATCCATATTGATGGTATGCCGTTGCATATTATTGATACTGCCGGCTTACGTGATGCCCTTGATGAAGTTGAACGCATCGGTATTGAACGTGCCTGGGCCGAAATAGCACAAGCCGATCGTATTTTATTAATGATTGATAGTTCGTTAGAAACAGATGGTCAAAAAACGGATCCAAGAGCTTTGTTACATGCACTCTATGATGAACAGGGTCTTAAAGAAGAAACAGAAAACTTGATTGCCAGTGGTCGTATTACGGTCATTCGTAATAAAGCCGACTTACTCGCAAACGATCACGTATCGGCCAAACTTGGATTGCATGAAGAAGCGGATTTTCCGACGCTATCAATCTCAGCAAAACAAAACTTGGGCATTAATGAGTTGCGCATACACTTAAAACAAGTGATGGGTTTCAACTCAACCAATGAAGGGGGATTTCTAGCTCGCCGTCGACATATAGAGGCGTTAGAGAAGGCTCAGGGTGCGATACAAGCCGGTGAAGACCAGTTGTTAGGGGCAATGGCCGGGGAGTTATTAGCAGAGGATCTTCGTATGGCGCAGCAATCCTTAGGTGAGATCACAGGTGAGTTCACTGCCGACGACTTACTCGGTAATATATTTGGTAGTTTTTGTATCGGAAAATAAAAACATTATTTGCCAATATATCCAGTCGTTTCACCGCGTCTATCTCTAGGCCATACTCTAAAAGCACTGTTTCACGATAACCCTCGTAGAAAATAGATTAATTCGTACTGCTAACGTTTGGTTATAGGCCTATCAGTGCTTATATATTTCTAAATCTATGCAGTCATGAGTTAGTTGCAGTGAATTTTTTAACAAAAAAACATTCAATTTAAATTCCAAGTACTGGACCACGTTATCACCTAAGTCACAAAATACATTTATTAGTTTACGGTAAATATACACAAGGGCAGAATAAACAACTATCTTAATAGAGTGACAAGAACTATTCGTTAACTTAATGCTATGTGCGCTGACTTCAATGTAAACATAATGTTCATTTTGATCCCTATGCTGCTGGAGTAATTTGTGAATAATAAGGATAATGTCTCAAACAATTTTGGTGATACAAAACGATTGAAAGCGGTTATTGATCATGTCATTGACGGCATTATTACAATAACTGAAAAGGGTTTAATTGATTCCTTTAACCAAGCTGCTACCAAAATATTTGGTTATAGTGCCGACGAGGTTATTGGCAAAAACGTCAAAGTATTAATGCCCGAACCGTTTCACAGTGAACATGATGGATATTTAAATCATCACAATACAACGGGTGAGAAAAAAATAATCGGAATTGGACGTGAAGTCGTTGGAAAGCGTAAAGATAGTTCTACATTTCCATTGGATCTAGCGGTCACTGATTTCACTATCGATGGCGATCGCTATTTTCTAGGAATTATTCGGGATCTTAGTGAGCGTCAACGTTCTCAAGACGAACTGGCGGTATTACAATCAAGATTACAGGGTGTATTTAACAGCGTTATTGATGGTGTAATTATCATTGATGCCAAAGGCACTATCGATGCCTTTAATCCAGCAGCGGAGGGGATATTTGGTTTCACAGAGGAGGAGGTCCTGGGTGAGAATATCAAAATTCTGATGCCTGATCCTTACCGCAGTGGTCATGACGGTTATCTCAGCAATCATTTAACAACGGGTGAGAAAAAAATTATTGGTATCGGCCGTGAGGTTAGCGGTCTCTGCAAAGATGGTACTGTGTTTCCGATGGACCTTGCTGTTTCCCCTATGCAGATAAGTGGTAAACCGATGTTTGTTGGGCTGATTCGGAATATCACAGAACGGAAGCAGCATGAAGAAGATATCAAGCTCGCGAAACTTGCCGCCGAGTCGGCTAATCGCATGAAATCTGAATTTCTCGCTAATATGAGTCATGAATTACGTACACCGCTGAATGCTATTATCGGCTATAGCGAAATGCTCAGGGACGATGCTGAGGACGAAGGCAATACTCAGGGCATGGATGACCTGAATAAAATTTGTACATCAGGAAATCATCTTCTCAAATTAATAAACGATGTGCTCGATCTTGCTAAAATTGAAGCAGGACGTGTTGAACTTGTAATCGAAAAATTCAACGTGTTTGCATTTGTGAAGGATATCTCCACGGTGATCCAGCATCAAATGAATAATAACCATAACCGCTTCGAAATTGTTTGTGATGAGAGTATTGGCGAGATCATCGGAGATGAATGCCGACTTCGGCAAGTACTGCTCAATCTTCTCTCTAACTCCGCTAAGTTTACCCGTAATGGGATAGTGACATTAACCGTCAAACGAGAAGGGAATGACAACAAGCAAAAACTTGTTATTACCGTCTCTGACACGGGTATTGGCATGACTGCTGAGTATGTAGATAAGGTGTTTATCCCGTTTGTACAAGCGGATGCAAGTACCACGCGCCAGTATGGAGGCACGGGTTTGGGCCTCACGATTAGTAAGGATCTCTGCGACATTATGCGCGGGACTCTCTACGCTAAGAGTGAAGAAGGAAAAGGAAGCATCTTCACTGTGCGTATTCCTGTTGATTTATCATTACTCAATCACAATAGCCGATGGAGTTCTAAGTAGAAGCTACTATGAAGAAAATTCTATTAGTCGAAGGCAATGAGATGAACAGCGATATGCTCAGTCGCCGCCTTATACGTAAGGGCTTTGACGTGGTGCTTGCAAAGAATGGGGCACAGGCTGTAGAAATGGCTTTTAGCGAATACCCACAGCTAATTTTAATGGATCTGAACCTGCCCGATATAAATGGTTGGGAAGCGACTAGACAGATTAGAGAGCGTGAAATAGAACGACATATTCCCATTATTGCCGTCACGGCCCACGCTATGTCATTCGACTATGAAAAGGCGATCGCTGCAGGCTTTGACCATTACGAACTTAAACCTATCCAATTGACGACTCTTCTGAAAAAAATGCATATTCTGCTGGAGAGAGTAGATGACAATTAAATCGTCAACTGTTCTTGTTGTGGACGATATTGAGACTAATCGAGAGATACTCAAGCGACGCCTGCAGCAGCGTAATTTTGTAGTGACTACCGCAGAAGGAGGGATACAAGCACTAGCTATGCTCGCCGAAAACATTTTCGATATTGTATTGCTCGATATTATGATGCCGGATTTCTCTGGTATAGAAACACTGCGTGAAATTAGAGCTAATCCACTGTGGCAGCATTTGCCTGTAATCATGGTCACGGCTAAAGATGATGCAGATATTTTGCAGGAATGTCTGGAGATAGGGGCCAATGATTATGTCTCCAAGCCGGTAAATATATCGATATTAATTGCACGTATACGCTCTCAGTTGTCTCGTAAATGGGCCATGGATGCAATTGCACAAACTCAGATCATGCTGGAAGAAAAGGTCGAAAAACGCACTGATGAATTACTGATTTCGATTAAAAACCTTAAACAAGGTGTCATTGAACGTGATCAGGCCATATTTGAGTCAAAAAGGGCAAAAACGCGATTAATGGATGCAATTAAATCCTTAAGTGACGGTTTTGCATTGTTTGATGCTGACCTTCGATTGCAGCTGACCAACGATAAATTTTATGAGATGTATGAGCTATCACCTGAGCAGGCCCCAATAGGATCAAGTTACGAAGAGATTTTGCGTAAGGTCGCAGAGAAACATGTCATGACTGAAGCTGTTGGTCGTGAGGATCTCTGGATCCGAGAACAGTTGGATATTACCGAAAAAGAATCGGAAGAATCCACTGTCAACGGGCGCTGGATTCGAATGGGCCAGCGAAAAACTACAGAAGGTGGGTTGGTTGGAATTTACTCCGACATCACTACACAAAAAAAGAATGAAGAGATTTTACGTGAATTATCATTACGTGATCATTTAACCGGTTTGTATAACAGACGTCATTTTATGAAAGTATTGGAGGCGGAAATAGATCGCTGGCGACGCTATGAAACAACGTTATCGCTAATGGTGCTGGATATCGATTTCTTCAAACAGATAAATGACACCTACGGACATGAAACCGGTGATCAGGTACTGAAAGTCATATCGACACAAATGACAGAGTTAACCCGTCTCTCCGACACAGTGTCTCGCTGGGGCGGTGATGAATTTGTGATTCTATTGCCAAATACGGTATTCGCGGATGCTTGCCTATTGGCGGAACGTATTAGAAACGCTATTTCACAGAGTCCCTTAATTTATGATGAAGAGCTGTTGAGTACCACGGTCAGCATTGGCGTGGCGGCCATGAACGATCAGCTTGCTAACGGCGAGGAATTTCTCAACCAGGCTGACCTTGCCCTGTTTCGGGGCAAAAAGTCCGGTCGCAACAAGGTGTGTATATAAATTGAATAGCCAGCAAAGTGCCAATATTCTTGTTGTTGATGATATAGAAGCAAATAGGAAATTGCTCAGTCATCACCTTAAGCGGGCGGGTTATCGGGTCGAAACAGCAAAGGGTGGGATAGAAGCACTGGAAATGCTCAGTAGTGAATCCTTCGATCTCGTATTACTGGATATAATGATGCCTGAAGTGGATGGTTTTATTGTACTAAAGTCATTACGGAAACATTATCAGGCCTCAGAGCTCGCTGTCATCATGATCAGCGCTATTGATAGTAGTGAAGAGATCGTCAAGGCATTGCACTTGGGTGCCAATGACTATATTAGCAAACCTTTTGACGTGAATATTATGCTTTCGCGTGTGGGCATACAACTCAAATCTGGAAGTCTCTATAAACAGCTTCAGTTAAGCGAAGAACGATATAAACTCGCATTTTCTGCATCCAATGATGGACTCTGGGATTGGGATATTGAGAGCGGGACAGTGTTCTACTCTGACCGCTGGCGAGAGATGATGGGTTTGGCCAATAATTTGCCGCTTGATTCAATTGAAAAGTGGTTAGACAGAGTGTACCCGGACGATGTTGACGCGCTGCGCGACGTTATATATGGACATCTTTCTGCGCCTGCGACGATTGTGCACCATGAATATAGGGCGTTATTTGGTGATGGCAATTACCGCTGGATGTTATGCCGTGCTAAAGCTTTGTTTGGCAAGGACGGCAAGGCGGTTCGTATGACATCGTCGCAATCAGATATTTCAGCGACTAAAATATTTGATCCGATCACTGGCCTACCTAACGGTCTAGTGTTCATGGATCGTCTCAATCGAACACTTGCTCATGCCGAACGTATTGGAGTGCCTGATTTCGCCCTTATATCGATGAGTGTCGACAATAGAGAAAAAATTACATCAGCAATCGGCTCGGCTGGCTATGACAAATTGAGTAACGAAATATCTCAGAGATTACTCGGCATTCTTCGTGTTGATGATTATCTTTCTCCCCCTGGAAAAGAGGTCGTTCTCACGTCTATCTCAGATCGTTATATGCTCTTGATAGAAGACATTTATGAGCACAAAAACGATGCTTTAGTTGTTGCTAATCGTATAAAAAATATTTTAATTCAACCATTTATAATTTTTGAAGAAACCATTCATTGCAGCCTGAGTATGGGGATCTGTATCCCTACAATAATTGGCCAAAGTTGCGATGAGTTAATTGGAAATTGTATTTCGGCCGAAACGACGGCCCGAAAAGAAGGCTGTAGCATTAGAATTTACGATTCAGCTATAGATGGCCGGTCTATTGATCGCTTACGTCTTGAGCATGAGTTGTGCAACGCCATAAGGTGCAATGAATTACGAGTACATTACCAGCCTATTGTTTCACTGTTGGATGGTAGCGAAGTGGGTTCAGAAAGTCTGGTGCGCTGGCAGCACCCCGTCAGAGAGCTATTGAGCCCTTATCACTTTATTCAGCTCGCTGAAGACGTGGGACTGATTGAAAGCATTGATGAATGGGTATTCCGTGAATCCTGTCGTCAACATATGATGCATGCTTCCTTGGAGGATGGCTCATTAACATTTATGTCAGTCAATATTTCAGTCAAAGGGCTTAACTCGAAATGGGTGGAGGTCGTTCGTTCGGTTATTGAAGAGTTTTTGATACCCCCTGAATGTGTTCACTTTGAAATCACTGAATCGATCTTTTTGGGTGATATTGAGGAAACTATTGCTCTTCTAAATCAATTGGTTGATATCGGTCTCAGTTTTGCTATTGATGATTTTGGTACAGGCTACTCCTGTTTTTCTTATCTTAGACGCTTACCTGTGACGTATCTGAAAATCGACAAGACATTTGTTGATGATATAATCAATGATCCTAAGGCGGAGTTACTTGTGCAGAATATTATCCTTATGGGTCATGGCTTAGGTATGAAAATTATTGCCGAAGGTATTGAGCATAAAGAGCAGGCAGAGATATTGAAAAATATGGGCTGTGACTTCGCTCAGGGTTATTATTTCGGCAGACCTAGGCCCCGCAAATAATAGACGGCAAAAGACATCCATAAATGGGTTAGCGGTCAGTCTAAAATATGTTATCCAACCCCTTTTTTATGTATAACCTTGTGAGTCAACTGTATTAAATCTGCGTATTTCTCGGTATTACCTCTTAATAAAGTTCTTTTAAAGAAGAGTTTAATAAAGTTATCCACAGTTATCCACAGCTTTTCATATTTTAAAAACCCATATGAAATAATGGCTTAGTGGGTTTATGCTTAGTCTTTGATAACTTTAATCACATTAATCCTACTCACATGTATTATAAAAATACAACGACGTGAACATTTTGTAACCATCCCCTTTTTCAATACGCTGCCCTTAAGCATTTAATCAGGTATAATATGCGCCATTTTTACGATTTGGTGTGCTCGTTTATGCCATCAGATCTTTTGCTCAGGCTATTAAGTTAGCGACTGAGCCGTTTTGAGGTTGTGCTTGTGGATTATCCAGTTCGTTATGATGTGATTGTTGTTGGGGGTGGCCATGCCGGAACGGAGGCTGCACTCGCTTCTGCCCGCATGGGCGCTAAAACGCTATTACTCACTCACAATACCGATACCATTGGCGTAATGTCTTGCAACCCCGCAATCGGTGGCATTGGTAAAAGCCATCTGGTAAAAGAAATTGATGCCCTTGATGGCGCAATGGCACGTGCCACTGATAAGGGTGGAATTCAATTTCGTACCTTGAATGCGCGTAAAGGTCCCGCTGTTCGAGCCACGCGTGCTCAAGCTGATCGCCAGTTATATCGCGCGGCTATTCGTGACATCGTTGAAAACCAAGATAATCTCGACATTTTTCAAGCGTCTTGTGATGACTTGATTATGCAGGGTGAAAAAGCGGCAGGGGTGATCACAAATACCCATGTGCGCATCCACGCAACGACGGTAGTATTAACCACGGGTACCTTTTTAGGTGGCACTATTCATATTGGCATGCAAAATCATAAAGGTGGCCGTGCGGGAGATCCTCCATCTATTGCCTTAGCGAATCGCCTACGTGAGATGCCTTTTAATGTCGGTCGTTTAAAAACTGGAACCCCTGCCCGCATTGATGCCCGCTCGGTAGATTTTTCAGTAATGCAGGTGCAGCCTGGAGATTTGCCGTTACCGGTAATGTCTTTTATGGGCAATGTAAACGAACACCCAGAGCAAGTGAACTGCTACATCACGCATACGAATGAACGCACCCACGATATTATCCGCGCTAACCTAGATCGCTCACCTATGTATGCGGGTGTGATCGAAGGCATTGGCCCACGTTATTGCCCTTCGATTGAAGATAAAGTGATGCGTTTTGCGGATAAAACCAGCCATCAGATTTTCGTTGAACCAGAAGGCCTGCGTACACACGAATTATACCCAAATGGTATTTCTACTAGCTTGCCGTTTGATGTGCAGTTAGATCTTATTCATAGCATGGTCGGTTTTGAGAAGGCGCACATTACTCGTCCAGGTTACGCGATTGAATACGATTATTTCAATCCGCAAGATTTGAAGCACAACTTAGAAACTAAATTTGTGCCTAATCTGTTTTTTGCTGGCCAAATTAACGGCACCACAGGCTATGAAGAAGCCGGAGCCCAAGGTTTATTAGCCGGAGCCAACGCGGCATTACGTGCGTTTGAGAAAGAAGCTTGGAGCCCACGCCGTGATGAAGCTTATATGGGCGTATTGGTTGATGACCTCATTACTATGGGTACCAAAGAGCCCTATCGAATGTTCACTAGCCGCGCTGAATACCGTTTAATTCTTCGCGAAGACAATGCCGATTTACGCTTAACTGAAATCGGCCGTAATATGGGTCTTGTGGGCGATGAACGCTGGGCCGCTTTTTGTGACAAGAAAGAAGCCATCGAAAAAGAAAATCAACGTTTAAATACCACCTGGATACAACCTAAAACCCCTGAAGGCGATGTGGTAAATGCCTTAATCGAAAGTCCATTGAGCCGTGAATACAGTTTAAAGGATTTATTGAAGCGTCCAGGATTGAGCTATGCGGATATTGCGGGGATTAAAGGCGAAGTGGTTACGGATCCTCGAGTAGCTGAGCAGGTAGAGATTCAAGCCAAGTACGATGGTTATATTTCGCGTCAAAAAGACGAGATCGATCAAATGCGTCGTTACGAGGCAACCCCTTTACCTGAAAACTTTGATTATACGGTGATTGGTGGTCTGTCTAACGAAGTAATACAGAAGTTGGATACAATGAAACCTGAAACATTAGGTGGTGCTTCTCGTATTCAAGGGGTAACACCTGCGGCGATTAGCCAGATTTTAGTGCATATGAAAAAGCTAAAACTCGCCCGTAAGAGTGCATAATCACTATGGTTATACTCAAGGTTGTTAATCAAACTACAACAAAAGATGAACTATCGAGCGAGCGTATGAAAATGCACTCAGGCCAGCCTTTCAATAGCCTCGATATCGAATTGAGGCTACTGCGCGAAAAAGCCCGCCTTGCGTGCGGCAAATACAATGCTCATCCAAGTAAGGGCAACTTCAAACATATCAGTCGTTTATTCAACACGTTCTCCACCGCGGTGATTGAACCTGGTTTTCAATGCGATTATGGTGGACAAATCTCTCTTGGGAATAATTTTTACGCTAATTTCAATTGTGTCATGCTAGATAGTGCTGCGATTACCATTGGTGATGACGTCATGTTGGGCCCCGGTGTACATATCTATACCGTTGATCATCCGCGGGATGCCAAAGCACGAAGAGAAGGTGGCTGCATGGCAAAACCAGTCATTATTGGTAATGGTGTTTGGATCGGGGGGGGTGCTAAGATTTTGCCGGGTGTGACGATTGGTGATAATGCGATAATTGCAGCAAACTCAGTCATAACTCAAAATGTACCTGCGGATTCTCGCTTCATCGTTTAGAGCACAAAAACGACCTAACCCTCAGTTATGAGCGCTTTTTATCTTTTATGTTAGAATGTCGGATTCATTAAATCGACAGATCTAAATTCGGCAAATTATGGCTAACTACTCTTCTGCAATCTCCTCTGGCGCGACTCAAATCGGTGTTTCTTTAAGCGATCAGCAGCTTGAACTCTTGGTTCAATATCTTGAATTGTTCATCAAGTGGAATAAAGCGTATAACTTGTCAGCGATTCGTGATCCTGAACAAATGATCCCATTGCATTTACTCGATAGTCTTATCGTACATGCCTACATTCAAACAGCGAACAACATTATCGATGTGGGTACAGGCCCGGGGTTACCCGGTGTGGTACTGGCGATTATGAACCCTGAAAAAAAATTCACCTTGCTGGATAGTAATGGTAAAAAGACTCGCTTCTTATTCCAAGCTAAGCTCGCTTTGAAACTGGATAATGTAACAATTGTTAATGAAAGAGTAGAAGCCTATCAACCTGAGCAAGGTTTCGATATGATAATCTCCCGTGCTTTCGCTTCAATCACCGATATGACTTATTGGTGTAAGCATTTGTTGGCAGAGAAAGGTATTTTCTTAGCCATGAAGGGTCAATATCCGACAGAAGAATTTGCAGCGGTAGCGGATAAATATAAGTTAATTGAAAGCCACAAGTTAAACGTTCCAGGAGTTGACGGCGAACGTCATCTATTAGCTTTTAAACCAATATAATATAAAACACCCTTATTGTCTGGGCTCTAGGATAACGAAATGAGCAAAATATTAGTCGTTGCCAATCAAAAAGGTGGTGTGGGTAAAACAACCACAGCCGTTAACCTATCGGCGTCCCTGGCGGCGACCAAGCGCAAAGTCCTCATGGTTGATCTTGATCCGCAAGGCAATGCGACAATGGGCAGTGGTATTGATAAACACGACTTAGAACTCTCGTTATACGATGTATTGACGGGTAAAGGTGATGTAGCTGATGCAATCGTGTTTGCCGAAAATGCAGGCTATGACATTTTACCTACTAACTCAGATTTGACGGCAGCAGAAGTTGAGTTAATGAATTTGCCACAGCGACAAACCCGATTACGTTCGGCGCTAGGAGAAGTAAGTGCTAACTACGATTACATTATTATCGATTGTCCGCCTTCTTTAAATATGCTGACCGTTAATGCGATGGTGGCCGCTCAGGGTGTTTTGATTCCAATGCAATGCGAGTATTACGCATTGGAAGGTTTGTCTGCATTAATACAAACCATTGAAAAAATTAAGTCAAATCTCAATCCAGGATTAGAGATTGAAGGCATTTTGCGCACTATGTATGATCCGCGTAATAGTTTAACGACGGATGTATCAACACAGTTGATCACGCATTTTGGTGATAAAGTTTATAGTACGGTTATTCCTCGTAATGTGCGTTTAGCAGAAGCGCCAAGTTATGGTTTACCTGCTTTGGCCTATGATAAGAGTTCACGTGGTGCCATTGCGTATCTCGCATTAGCCGGTGAGATGAATCGTCGAACCAATAGTAAAAAAACGACGAGTAAAATACCTGATACAACACAATCCAGTCTCGCAAAGAACACTACAAAAAAAGTAGTGAGCTAGTTTTAGCTCATAATTAATTGGAAATCAGCATGTCAAAAAAACGTGGCCTAGGTCGTGGCCTCGATGCATTATTAGGTGATGCATTAGCTCAAAATAAATCTGCAACGGATGCAGCGGGTACTTCCGAAGTGCAAGAAGTGAGTATTCAGCCCGACAAGGTTGAATCTGACCTGCAAACAGGTGGTATTAAACATTTGCCGGTTGAATTTATTCAGCCTGGTCAATACCAGCCGCGTAAAGACATGCATCAAGAAGCTTTAGAAGAGCTCGCGGCGTCCATTAAAGCCCAAGGATTAATGCAGCCTATTGTTATTCGTCCACTGTCGAACAATGTCGAGGGCAAAACAGAGCGTTATGAAATTATTGCGGGCGAACGTCGCTGGCGCGCTACTCAGTTGGCCGGTTTTGATACGGTTCCTGTCATTATTCGTGATGTGCCTGACGATGCCGCTATTGCAATGGCATTGATTGAAAACATCCAACGTGAAAACCTTAATTCAATGGAAGAAGCGCAAGCGCTGTATCGCTTACAACAAGAGTTCGAGCTAACCCAGCAAGAAGTCGGTGATGCAATTGGCAAATCGCGTGCAACGGTTGCTAACTTACTTCGCTTAATGCATTTAAATGATGATGTAAAGATCATGTTAGAGCGAGGCGACATTGAAATGGGTCATGCTAAAGCGCTATTGGGTTTACAAGAGTTAAGACAAAGCGAAGCCGCCCGTCACGTTGTTGCAAAAGAAATGACGGTGCGCCAGACCGAAGCCTATGTGCGTAATGTACAAAATGCGTCTCAATTAGGATCGCCGGGAAAAGAAAAACCTCGCGCCAATCCAGATATTCAACGTTTAGAGCGTACGCTGGGTGAGAGATTGGGGGCTAATGTTGCTATTCAGCACTCGACTAAAGGCAAGGGTAAGCTCGTAATTAATTACAGTAACCTTGATGAATTAGACGGGATCTTGGCGCATATCCAATAAAAGTTCTGGAATAATGTGCTAACGATACACTTACCAGACAATTAAATTATTCCAATTTTGAGCTTTAGGTTGAAGAATTGGCTACGAATCAATATAATCCTTGCGCCTAAAATGGTAGGGGAAAGAGAGGTCTTCCGTGGCATCGATAGCTAGGCCTCCCGTTTATCGCATCGCGATAATGCAGTTTTCTTTAAGCATAATCATCGGATTGTTAGCGTTGATTCATAGTCTTGAAGCCGGTTATTCAGCCTTATTAGGGGGTTTAACCTGCGCAGTACCAAGTGGATATTTCATTTGGCGCGCGTTTAAATACAGCGGTGCTCGATCTGTTGATCAGGTTGTGCAGTCGTTTTATCAAGGACAGTCGTGGAAATTTGTACTTACTGCAATGAGTTTTGCAGTAATATTTACCCGAGTTGATCCCTTGAATCCCTGGGCATTGTTTGGGGCGTTCATCACGGTGCAGTTTAGCCATGTGATGGCAGCAAAAATTGCGAAGCTCTGATACGTTCATTGTTATAATGAACGTATCAGAGCTTTAAACACTTTTTTAAACTTAAGAATGAGAGTGAAAGATGGCAACTGATGCTACTGGTTACATCAAACACCACCTTACCAATCTGACGTATGGCCAGCTACCCGCTGGTACTGATTATGTCGATGATGAAGGTAAGCTGAGTGAATTGACTGAGGCAACTTGGATGCTTGCCCAAAATGGTGAGCAAGCCTCAAATATGGGCTTTTGGGCTTTCCATGTGGATTCATTAGGTTGGTCTGCAGGTTTGGCTTTGCTATTGATGTTTATTTTTGGCCGCGCGGCTAAGAAAGCATCAACGGATACCCCATCGGGTATGCAAAGCTTTGTTGAACTGTTATTAGAGTTTATTAATACTACGGTTAAAGAAGCATTCCATGGCAGTAGTAAGTTAGTAGCGCCTCTCGCACTGACTATCTTCGCATGGGTCTTTATGATGAACGCAATGGATTTGATTCCTGTTGACGTTTTACCGTCTATTTTCGGTGCATTGGGTGTTGACTTCATGAAGGTTGTACCTTCAACTGACGTAAATATCACCCTAGGTATGTCGATCACTGTATTTACCTTAATGATCTTCTACAGCATTAAAATCAAAGGTATTTCTGGCTTTGTTGGCGAGTTAACACTTCATCCGTTTAACTCAAAAAATATGTTCATTCAGGCATTATTTATACCTGTGAACTTCTTCTTGGAATCTGTTGCTCTACTGGCTAAGCCTATCTCACTAGCTCTTCGTTTGTTCGGAAACATGTATGCGGGTGAGATGATCTTCATCTTAATCGCACTAATGTTCTCTGGCGGTATAGCGCTGGCTCTTTTGGGTGGTGTCTTACAATGGGCTTGGGCGGTATTCCATATTCTTGTGATCACACTGCAAGCGTTCATTTTCATGATGTTAACCATCGTGTATTTGAGCATGGCGCACGAAGATCATTAATTTTTTAACCTTTTTACTCACTAACGTTTAATACTCGGAGATAATTATGGACGCAGGTCTAGTTTATATCGCAGCAGCTCTCATGATCGGTTTTGGTGCCCTTGGTACTGCAATCGGTTTTGGTTTACTAGGTGGACGCCTTCTTGAAGGTACTGCTCGTCAACCAGAGCTTGGCCCTATGCTTCAAGGCAAGATGTTCCTTATCGCAGGTCTATTGGATGCAGTTCCAATGATCGGTGTTGGTCTTGGTTTGTTCTTAATGTTCACCAAAGCCTAATTTCATTTTATTTAAGAGGGCTCTGGCATGAACATTAATGCAACTTTGATCGGCCAGATCATAACTTTCGCTATCTTTGTGGCGTTTTGCATGAAGTTTGTTTGGCCTCACCTTTTGGGTGCAATGGCTGAACGCGAAAAGAAAATTGCTGATGGCCTAGATGCCGCTAATCGCGCTACTCGTGACTTGGAACTTGCTCAACAAAAAGCAGGCGATCAGTTACGTGAAGGCAAAGAGAAAGCAGCAGAAATCATTGAGCAGGCTAACAAGCGCGCTAACCAAATTATCGATGAAGCGAAAGACGCTGCTCGTGAAGAAGGTTCTCGTTTGCAAGCCGCCGCTCAAGCTGAAATTGAGCAAGATGTGAATCGTGCTAAAGAAGGATTGCGTAAACAGGTTTCTGCTCTTGCAGTGGCTGGCGCATCTAAAATCTTGGCAAAATCAGTTGATGAAGCAGCTCATAGCGAATTGCTTGATCAATTGGCTAACGAGCTTTAAGCGAGGAAGCCATGGCTGAATTAACCACTCTTGCGCGGCCTTATGCCAAAGCAGCTTTTGCTGAAGCAGTAGAGCAGAATGCACTGGTACAATGGTCTGACATGTTATCGATTGCGACTCAGTTCGCAGCTGATGAAACGTTAGCTAAAGTATTAGTACATCCGTCTCTTACCGCAGAGCAACAAGCTACGGCATTAACCGACTTGTGCGGTGACAAGTTAAATCAATCAGGTAAAAACTTCCTGATGATTCTAGGCGAAAATAAACGCCTAACTTTGTTACCACAAATTGTTGAAGCCTTTGAAGACTTAAAAGCAGCGCAGGAACACGCGATTGACGTGACTGTAATCTCTGCTTTTGAACTAACAGACGCGCAACAAGAAACATTGTCTCAAGCACTGAAAAACAAATTACAGTGTGACGTACGTTTAACCGGCGAGGTTGACCAGTCATTGGTTGGCGGCGCTATTATTCGTGCTGGAGACTTAGTCATCGACGGCTCTGTTCGCGGTAAGCTAGCTAAGCTAGCCGAAGCAATGGGCACCTAGTTGAGGGATGAATTAGTATGCAGCAACTGAATCCATCTGAGATCAGCGAAATCATAAAGAAGCGCATCGATAATCTTGATGTTACTTCTCAAGCCCAGAATGAGGGCACCGTTGTATCAGTATTTGACGGTATCGTTCGTATCCATGGCCTTGCCGACGTAATGTACGGTGAGATGATTGAATTTGAAGGCGGTAAATACGGTCTTGCGCTTAACTTAGAGCGTGACTCTGTAGGCGCAGTAATCCTTGGTGATTACAAGACGATCGCTGAAGGCCAAACCGCTAAATGTACCGGCCGTATTCTTGAAGTACCCGTAGGCGAAGCTTTGCTTGGTCGCGTTGTAGACGCACTGGGTACTCCAATTGACGGTAAAGGTCCTATCAATGCGGAAAAAACTGCTCCTGTTGAACGTGTTGCACCTGGTGTAATTTCACGTCAAGGCGTAGATCAACCGCTTCAAACGGGTTATAAATCTGTAGATTCCATGGTGCCGGTTGGCCGTGGTCAGCGCGAGCTGATCATTGGTGACCGTCAGACGGGTAAATCTTCAATGGCTATCGACGCCATTATTAACCAGAAAGGCACAGGCGTTAAATGTGTATACGTTGCTATTGGCCAAAAGCAATCTTCTATTGCGAACGTTGTTCGTAAATTAGAAGAGCATGGCGCGATGGAACACACAATTATCGTAGCCGCAGGCGCGTCAGATCCAGCATCTATGTTGTATCTTTCTCCGTACTCTGGTTGTGCAATGGGTGAATATTTCCTCGATAAAGGCGAAGACGCCTTGATCGTATATGATGATTTAACCAAGCAAGCCTGGGCATATCGTCAGATCTCCCTATTGTTGAAGCGTCCTCCGGGCCGTGAAGCATACCCTGGTGATGTTTTCTATCTTCACTCTCGTCTATTGGAACGCGCTTGCCGTGTCAACCCAATCTACGTTGAGAGAGAGAGTGGCGTTAAAGGTCAGACCGGTTCTTTAACCGCTCTTCCTATTATCGAAACTCAGGGCGGAGACGTTTCTGCTTTCGTACCGACTAACGTAATTTCGATTACTGATGGTCAGATCTTCCTTGAAACTAGCCTTTTCAATGCCGGCGTACGTCCAGCAATGAACGCAGGTATTTCGGTTTCTCGTGTTGGTGGTGCAGCGCAAACAAAGATTATTAAGAAGTTAGGCGGTGGTATTCGTCTTGCTTTGGCTCAGTACCGTGAACTAGCAGCATTTGCTCAGTTTGCTTCAGATCTTG
>JBNMOT010000060.1:0-19196 GCA_051275515.1 Oleispira sp.
GACGGTGATGGCGCGATGGAAATGATGGACATGTTGTTATCGAAAAAACGCGCAGCCGATCGTAAAAGTTGGTTAGAAGATAGTGGCAATCAGGCTGAAATTAATTAAGGGCTGAGCCAAGTTAGGTAATAGATATGACTGATATTATTGATGAGTCTGGTAGTTCAAGCAGCTACTTAGACGATGGCATAGAACGCCAAACGTTAAAAGATTATGCCGAGAGCGCGTACTTAAATTATTCTATGTACGTCATTCTCGACCGTGCCTTGCCGCATATCGGCGATGGTTTAAAACCGGTACAGCGTCGTATTATTTACGCCATGAGCGAGCTGGGTTTGAAGTCCACCGCGAAGCATAAAAAATCGGCGCGTACCGTCGGTGATGTATTGGGTAAGTATCACCCACACGGTGATAGTGCGTGCTATGAAGCGATGGTATTGATGGCGCAGCCCTTCTCTTATCGCTATCCCTTGGTCGATGGCCAAGGTAACTGGGGCGCACCCGATGACCCTAAATCGTTCGCCGCGATGCGTTATACCGAAGCGAAATTAGCCAAGTATGCCGATGCGTTATTATCGGAGCTAGGCCAGGGTACGGTTGATTGGCAGCCAAACTTTGATGGCACCATGGACGAACCTAAGGTTCTTCCTGCGCGTATTCCGAATCTACTATTAAACGGTACTACGGGTATCGCGGTCGGTATGGCGACGGATGTTCCGCCGCATAATTTACGTGAAGTTGCCAGCGCCTGTATTCATTTATTAGATGAACCAAAAGCGGATATCGACGCGGTACTTGAACACATTCAAGCACCGGATTATCCGACTGACGCAGAAATAATTACGCCAAAATCTGAAATTAAAAAGATGTATCGCACGGGCAAAGGCTCGGTAAAAATGCGTGCCGTCTATGAGATGGAAGATGGCGACATTATTGTTACCGCATTACCACACCAGGTTTCTGGCGCTAAGATTTTAGAACAAATCGCTGGCCAGATGACCGCGAAGAAATTACCCCTCGTCACCGATTTACGCGATGAGTCTGATCACGAAAATCCAACGCGCTTAGTAATAATACCAAAGTCGAACCGTATTGATATCGAAGCGTTAATGGCGCACTTGTTTGCGACCACTGATTTAGAACGCAGCTATCGTGTGAACATGAATGTGATCGGCCTAGATGGTCGCCCACAAGTAAAAGATTTACGTTCTATGTTGGTTGAATGGTTAGAGTTCCGTACTCAAACCGTGCGCCGTCGTTTGCAGCACCGTTTAGATAAAGTGCTTGCGCGTTTGCACATCTTGCAGGGTCAAATGGTTGCGTTTTTAAATATCGATGAAATAATCGCAATTATTCGCACCGAAGAAAAACCGAAAATTATCTTTATGGATCGCTTCGGGTTAACCGATATTCAAGCGGAATCAATTTTAGAATTAAAACTTCGTCATCTTGCTAAGTTAGAAGAGATGAAAATTCGAGCTGAACAAGACGAATTAGAAAAAGAACGTGATCAACTAGAAAAAGTGTTAGGCAGTGAGCGTCGCTTGAAAACATTAATCAAAAAAGAATTAGCCGCCGATGCTGAACTGTTTGGTAACGATCGTCGTTCTCCTGTGGTATCTCGTGGAGAGGCCAAAGCTTTTTCTGAAACCGACTTGCTAGGCAGCGACCCGGTTACCGTTGTCATTTCTGACAAAGGTTGGGTGCGCGCCGCCAAAGGCCACGACGTCGACGTCGAAGGTTTAAGCTATAAATCGGGTGATAAGTTCTTATTAGCGTGTACTGGCAAGAGTAATCAAAACGCGGTATTTATTGATGACGGAGGGCGAGCCTATTCTGTGCAGTCGCATACTCTGCCATCAGCACGAGGGCAGGGCGAACCCTTATCGGGTCGTTTAACCATTCCTTCGGGCATGGGCTTTAAAGGCTTAGTGATGGGGCTTGATGAAGATCATTACCTAATGGCGACCGACGCCGGTTATGGTTTTATTACTCAGCTGAAAGATATTCAAACCAAAAACAAAGCCGGTAAGGCGATGTTGACGGTACCGACCAATGCGCAGGTATTATCGCCGGCACGAATCGACAGTATCGAAAAGTCTTGGATCGCCGCTATTAGTAACGAAGGCCGCATGCTGGTATTCCCAGCCGCCGATCTTCCCGTAATGGGCCGAGGCAAGGGTAACAAGATGATCAGTATTCCAGGGCCGCGCGCAAGCAGCCGTGAAGAGCTAATGATCTCTGCTATTGCCTTTGGTGAGGCGGATACCTTACTAGTGCATTCCGGTAAGCGTCATGCCAAATTGAAGTTCTCGGACCTAGAGCACTACTTTGGTGAGCGTGGCCGGCGTGGTAATAAACTCCCGCGCGGTTTCCAGAATGTGGATAGGGTTGAGATTGTGCGCAAAGAGAAGTAGCTTCTTGCGCTCACAAACCATAAGCAAATAAAAAGCCCAATGAGTGAAAGCTCATTGGGCTTTTTTTGTGTGCATAGCATTATCGATTTTACTCATACTTATGTGCTCTTTGCCTTACGCGTCCAAAACTTGGCTGAGCAATTTGTTGAGGCGGGTTTAGCTTGGGCCAAAAAAACAGGGTTCTCAAATAGAGGCTAGCTGTTCTTTCGTCAAAAAAATTTTATGATAAAGCCTTAATTAAGAACACTGTCATCTCTTTGTCATAAGAGATTCATAATATAGTGCCAGTTTAAAAATAACTGGAAGTTAACTATTATGAATTTTAAAAGTTCTATTCTCTCTATTGCCATCTTAGGAGCAGGCTTAACCGCGTGTGGTGGCTCTTCTTCCTCTTCGTCAAAAGATGAAGTTAAAGCGCCTTTAGCGCCACAAGTACTCTTAGCAGACCTTAATATTCAGTGCGCAACGGTTGAAAAAGCCATTGCCAATACGGATGGAGGGACGTTGCAATTATCCCTTGTTGATTCTTACTTTTCAGGGAGTGAGTTCGACAGCTCTTCGGCTGAAATTGTCAGTTATGATCCGTGTTCAGATCAACTTTATGTGGTTAATTCTCAAGCGGCCAGTATTGATGTATTAGCGCTCAATGCTAATAATAGTGCGCCGTCTAAAGCAGGTAATATTGATTTATCACTGGCAGCTGCGTCAGCAGGTATCGAGATAGGCGCTGCCAACAGTGTGTCTGCCAAGCAAGGTTTAGTCGCGGTGGCGATTGAAGCTAAAATAAAACAAAATCCAGGATTGATCGCGTTATATCGCTCCGATGATTTGTCTTTGCTGGCAACCTATCCTACGGGTGCTTTGCCTGACATGGTGATCCTGAGTAGCGATGGTCTAACGATTTTAACGGCAAATGAAGGCGAACCCAGCGGTGATTATACCAATGACCCTGAAGGCTCTATTACGATTGTCGATATCTCGAACGGATATAGCCGTGAGGGTGCCGCGGTAAAACAGGTTTCTTTTTCATCCTTTAATGTTGGCGAAAGTCGTCACGGTGAGTTGGGTGCTAATGTAAGAACGGCAGGCCCTGCAGGGACTTCTGTCGCACAAGATCTAGAACCTGAATACATGGCGTTAAATAGTGATAATACGAAAGCGTATATCGCATTACAGGAAAATAATGCCATTGCTATTATCGATATTGCAACAGCACGCGTCGATTCAATAAAAGGTTTAGGTGAAAAAAGTTGGAATGCCGCTAGTGGTAATGAATTAGATGCTTCTAATAAAGACAGCGGTGTCGGTGCATTTGCGAGTTACGAACAACTTGTTGGTTTGTATATGCCTGATACGGTGGCTAGCTTTAGTATTGACGGTCGCGATTACATTATTTCTGCCAATGAAGGTGATGGCCGCGAATATATTTATTCTACCAACCAGCAGGCTTGCGATGGCGCAAATCATAGTTGGGAGGGTGATGAATATGAAGTAGGCGGCAATGACGAAGACGCCAATAAATACGCGAACGAATTAGATGATTGCATCTCCTTTACTGATGAAGCTCGTGGCGGAAATATTGTTGATTCAGTGGATGGTTTACACCCACTAAAAGTGGCATTAGATGATAATGATCAACTTAAACGCATTAAAGTCGTTGCGGATAAAGAGAGTTATTCAGCTGACGATAATATCGTTACTTTTGGTGCTCGTTCTTTTTCAATATGGGATGAACAAGCCGGTTTAGTTTATGACAGTGGCGACGACATTGCGAAAAGAGTGTTTGCAATCGACAGCAATAATTTTAACGTCACTAACGATAATAACCAATCGGCTGATAACCGCAGTGATGATAAAGGCAGTGAGCCAGAAGCAGTAGAAGTCGCCGAAATAAATGGCAAACAATATGCTTTTATCGGACTAGAGCGTCAGGGCGGTATTATCGTTTATGACGTTACTGTTCCAACGGCTCCGGTATACCAATCTTATCTCAATAATCGTGACTTTAGCGAATCAGTCTGTACGCTGGTTGATGAAGGCGATTGTGATAATGGTGTTTATAATCCAGCAGCGGGTGATTTAGGTCCAGAGTCTATTGATTACTTTACTCGTGCAGGAAAACATTTTATTGCTGTCGGTAATGAAGTGAGCGGCACTACGACTGTCTATCAGATTGGATTCAATAACTAGCGAGAAGATCAATTCGCACGGCTAGGGGCATGATGACATCGTCTGCCCCTTTTTTTATGGCTGCCAGTTGATCTGGCTCGCTGTATAAAACCTTTAAAAAGCTCTAGAATAGTCTGATTAGATTTTCAGGCAGAGTGATGTATGCAAGACGAATTTTATATTGAAGATATGGCAATGTGGGAAAGTAAGCTGTTTATCAGCCATTATCCAGGTCACGAAGCCGAAGCTGCAGGGTTAGAAAAGGCGCTGTATGAAATTAAAGACCAGCAGGACAGTAAAATTGATAGCGACGTCGCCGTTTTTGCTAAACATGCTTTGTTTGAAAGTGAATTGAACTTATTAACTTTGCCCTATGATTCCCTGCAAAAATTTCGTACTCATGTCGAAGATCTTATCGGAACGGTTGCCCATGCCGTTAATGAGCCGTTTTGGCCAGAAGGTGCGCAAGCAGACGTAAAAGTGGTTGAGTCTTGGTATCACATTACTCAAAACGGGGGTTATCACGATACTCACTCACATCCCAATTGTTCTTGGTGTGGCATCTACTACCTGCAAGAAGGTGAGAGCAGTATTGAGGGTCGCAATGGTGTGAACCGATTTTATGATCCACGTCACGGTGCCGATCATTATCAAGATGCAGGCACTGCGTATTTGTCGGCAGATGGCTTTATGGATTTTGCACCCCTAGCAGGTCAGATTATTATTTTTCCTTCTTATTTAAAGCACGCAGCGATGCCTTATTTTGGAGATAGTGATCGTGTCGTGCTCGCGTTTAACTGTCAGGTAAAGGCTAACGTTTAGCGATACGTTTACCGTGGATTTTTTATCATTCAGTCAGTGGTGATAATGAGTATTAGAGATATGAATTCAGTTCTATTCTGCGTGCTTATTTCAATTACTGACGGTATCTAATAAGCAGTGTTTTTTTTTAATAGTAATGATAATGTGAATATAAAATTATGCTAATAAAGAGTCGTTATGTTTAAAATTAAAGTAGAACGTATTGTGAATTAGCCGATTGATAAAGTTTTTGAAGCGATCAGTGATCATGCAAACTACGGGTTATTTAAAGCAGTGGGTATCGCTAAACTTCTTAACGAAGGCGATACTGAACGCAATGGCACAGGAGCCTTTCGCACGGTTCAAACGGGCGCCTTTAAAGTCTGGGAGCGTATAACTGCGTTTGAGCGACCTATTCATATGCAATATAAAATTGAACGCTCTAAACCTTTCACGATAGATCATTATAAAGGTATTATTGACCTTAAAGACTTGGGTGATGGTACAACCCACGCGACTTGGGTATCAGAAGGTAAAATTCCTGTGCCATTGATTGGCCGATTCCTCGACAGCAAAATGCAAAAACAAGGCACTATCGCTTTTAACAGCATTTTAAAATCCATTGAAACTCGTTAATGTGACTCTCGTTAATGTGCTCTAGTTAACGAGAATGACGACAGACATTAAACGTATTAATCAATAAACTGAAATCGAGCGATTATTTCACCGCCAATCTCTACCGTTTCAGAGAACATATCCGCTGGACGAACCCAGGTTGAAGGCGCTTCGCCGGCATAGCGCGTTTCATAAACCACAAACCACTCTTCGGTTTCACTGTGGCGTGCGACATCAATCACTTGGTATTCAGCACCTTTGTAATGACGGTAGCGGCCTTTTTTTATTGCGGGTTGTGGATTGTCTGAATGGCTCACTATTTTTCCCCCGCCTTAAATTTTGCTAATTGCTCGGCTGTTGCTTTTTGTTGATGCTTGTCTTTCCATTCTGAATACGGCATGCCATACACAAGTTCACGCGCATCTTCGTATTCAATGTCAATACCTCGTTCTTCACCGGCCACTTTGTACCATTTTGATAAGCAGTTTCTGCAGAAGCCTGCAAGATTCATGAGGTCGATATTTTGAGCGTCTTTACGCTCATCTAAGTGGGCTAATAAGCGGCGGAACGCGGCGGCTTCTAGTTCAATATTAGAGTCTAACTTGGCCATTTTTATATCCTATTCATAATCGTTGTTTAAGAAAAACTAAGCGGTAGTGTAACAAAGCGTTTAAAAATGCTGGTAGCCCATTTTTGTATGGTTCACGGGTTGACCATCGATTAAAACCCATTCTGTATGAGTGTCTTTAATCGTATCTAAGCTTCTTTTTTGCACTTGCCCAACATTATGGCAGCCGAGTCTTTTTAATGCGTTGTGTGCCTGTTGTCGGGCTGTAAATAACAGCTGATAGTCGTCGCCACCTGTTAGAGCAAACTGTAAGGCTTTAGTATGGCCAACTAGGGCAATCGCAAGGGGGCTTATTGGGATTGTATGGGTCGCAAAGTTTAAACAGACGTTGGATGCTTTTGCAATATGAGAAGCATCTTGTAATAAGCCATCAGAAACATCCATAGCGCTGGTCGCTAAGCCTATTAGTTTTTGTCCTATCTCAATTTGAGCGTGCGGATAATAATAGGCTGCGGCTAACGCTGAATTGTTATCGATGATGGCTTCTGGATTCGCTAATATACCGGCGAGTGCGGTCGCTGAATTGCCTACTTCACCCGTTAGCCAAATATTATCGCCAGCTTGGGCTGTGTTGCGCGTGAGCGCCTTGCCGGTCGGGACTAAACCTTGTACCTGTAAGGTAATAACAAGAACGGGGCTTGAACTAGTATCACCGCCAATGAGGCTAATATTAAATTCGTCAGCGCATGCCCGTAGACCTAAGCTAAATGATTCTAGCCAGGTTTGAGCCGTGTTTTTTGGTAGGCTTAAGGCCAGATGAAACGCTTGGGGTTTGGCCCCCATGGCCGCCAAATCACTGATGGCACAGCGTAAGGCGCGTTGTGCAATAAGGTGCGCCGGTGCACTAGCGGGGAAATGAACATCAGCAACTTGAGTATCAATACTCTGCACTAATTGATAGCCGCTAGGCACCTGAATTATAGAGGCGTCGTCACCGACCGCACAAATAATGTTGTCATTATTTTGCGGCCAGTTAAAACAGTGTTTAATTAATTCAAACTCTGTCAGCACGATCGTCCACCTAATTTATTCAGACAAAGAGATTAAGGCTTTTTAATTGAAAGTGTATTTTTACTTTCACTTGTTTTACCACCCTTGATCCTGATTTTTGCCGAAGGCACTTTAAAGACAGGCTTAGTAGTTTTCTGGGTCACGTTCTTAGGTTTCGCATTGGCATTAGGTTGCTTAACTTCAACCGTGCGTACCAGTTGAGCAATTTTATCCACAACGCCGTTTACGTATTTATGGCCATCTGTTGCACCAAACGATTTCGCAAGCTCTACGGCTTCGTTGATAACCACTTTATAAGGCACGTCGATACGATGAATCATTTCGAAGGTCGCCAAACGAAGAATAGACAACTCTACAGGGGTCATCTCGTCTGTATTACGATCTAACAAAGGCGAAATGATTTCATCTAGCCCTGATAGTTCACGTGGCACTCCGTGCAGTATGTCGTGGAAGTATTCTAAATCCACTTTACTCATGTCGTTATCTGCGCGGAATTCAGCTTCAATTTTTGCTAAATCTGCGCCTGCCATGTGCCATTGATAAATGGCTTGCAGGGCAAAGCTACGGGCTTTGCGACGAGCCGCTGGGCTGGCTTTTTGAGTGCCTGATGGTCGAGACATGTCTTATGCCTCTAATGCGTTAAGAAGGTTAACCATTTCGAAGGCAGACATAGCCGCTTCTTCACCTTTGTTTCCAGCTTTAGTGCCAGAACGTTCGATTGCTTGCTCGATAGAATCAACGGTTAATACACCGAAAGAAACGGGAATACCAAACTGCATGGCAACTTGGCCAAGGCCTTTAGTGCATTCACCAGAGACGTATTCGAAGTGTGGAGTACCTCCACGGATAACGGCGCCTAACGTGATGATGGCATCGTACTTACCGCTTTGTGCTACTTTCTGGGCAACCAATGGAATTTCCATGGCACCTGGGCAGCGAATAACCGTAATATTTTCTGGCTCAACGCCATGGCGCGTTAAAGAATCAACTGCGCCTTCTAATAGGCTTTCAACAACAAACGCATTCCAGCGGCCAACAACAATTGCATACTTACCGTCGTTAGGGGTTAAGTCGCCTTCAATAATTTCTACAGTCATCTTCTTTTCTCGTCTCTTCTATGTAATCTAATTTCTTGCTAACGTTTTATCTTTTACATGTTCAGTAAAAGGTAGTGTTTTCAAACTAACATCGTTGTGTTTCTTCACCGATAACTTAGTATTAAGCGTCGTAAGGAATGTATTCAATCACTTCAAGGTCAAACCCAGAGATTGCCGGATACTTAACCGGTGAACTCAGCAAGCGCATTTTTTTCACGCCAATTTCACGTAAAATTTGAGAACCCGTTCCAATCGTTAAGAAAGCACCTGAGCTATCAACATTCGGGCTTTTAATAGGTTTTATATTGCCAAAATAAAGATCCAGGCTAGACCCAACATCTTCAGGCTGGCCAGCGAATAAAATAACCAAGGCGCCAGTACCTTCATCTGCAATTCTTTTCAATGCTGCTTGGCTAGACCAAGATTGAGTATCAGGCTTAACCGCACTCAAAATATCACGTAAGAAATCGCCGGTTTGAACACGCACAATACAAGGGACATCGCCTTGGATATTGCCTTTAGTCAACGCAATATGAGTCTCACCTTGAATGGTATCGACAAACTTGTGCAGCTGAAACTCACCAAATTCGGTATTAATGGATTCGCCAGCAACCGTATCAATGGTCTTTTCATTGGCCATGCGATAGTGAATCAAATCAGCAATGGTACCAATTTTGATATTATGTTTTTCGGCAAAAATTTCTAAATCTGGACGACGCGCCATGGTGCCATCGGCATTCATTATTTCTACAATGGCAGAAGACGCTGTCAAACCTGCAAGACGCGCCAAATCACAACCCGCTTCGGTATGACCTGCACGGCTTAACACACCACCAGGGCGAGCACGTAACGGGAAAATATGGCCCGGTTGAACAATGTCATCTATGGTTGAATTGCTATCAACGGCAACACGAATAGTCTTTGCACGATCAGCGGCAGAAATACCCGTAGTGACCCCTTCAGCGGCTTCAATAGACACCGTAAAAGGCGTGGAAAATTTAGCACCGTTACCGGCAACCATGGCAGGCAAACCTAAAAAATCACATCGCTCACCGGTTAACGTTAAGCAAATAAGGCCACGGGCTTCCGTTGCCATAAAGTTAATGATTTCAGGCGTCACTTTTTCGGCAGCAACAATAATGTCACCCTCATTTTCACGGTCTTCGTCATCCATAAGAATAACCATTTTACCGCGACGCATATCATCAATGATTTCTTCGATTTTATTTAAAGCCATTTTATTTTCCTAAATATTCATCAAAATTGCCTACGATGTTCAGGCAGTCGTATTACTTCCAAAACCAGTCTGTGCTAAAAGCGCTTGGCTGATACCAGACGTTGGTTGCTCGTTACTTTCTTTTCAATATTAATTTTAGGTCATTGCCCACCATTCGCACATCGTGCCAAGACCAGCGAATTTGCTGATCCATTTTGGTGAACGCTAGCCCGAATGACGGACGGGCATCGCTGCCTAATAAAGTGGGTGCCGTAAACATCACCAACTCATCAACTAAATCTTGTTCTATAAAAGCCCCGGCTAACTTAGCCCCCGTTTCCACCAATACTTCGTTGATGCCTTGGTTGGCTAATGTCTGCAGCACGTTTTTTAAATCGACTTGTGGGCGAGCAGTATTTGAGTTCGCAGTTGTGTGTAAGTAGCTCACCGAAGAGACATCACTCACAATTGCCGACTTAGGCTCAATTGTACTTACGATGACGACCTTGCCAGGGTGAGTAAATATTTGGGCCGTTGCTTTGACGCGATGCTGGCTATCGATGATGACTCGCAAGGGTTGACGAATGGGTGATTCAGTATTAATTCGCACGTTCATCGCCGGATTATCAATCAATACTGAATCGGCACCACAAATAATCGCACAGCTTTGAGCACGAATTCGTTGAACGTCCGCCCGAGCTTCAGGACCAGTAATCCATTGGCTTTCACCACTTTGCATCGCAGTACGGCCGTCTAAACTCGTGGCCATTTTCAGACGCACATACGGCAGCGCTAATGTATTGTCTCCTGCCATGCTCATGCGTTTAATAAAGCCAGGGTTCAGCTTGGCAGACTCGGTGGCTAAACAAGAATCCACAACCTCAATGCCGGCTGCGCGTAACATATTATAGCCATTGCCCGCGACCTGGGGATTTGGATCTGTCATAGCACCGACGACTCGGGTGACTCCCGCAGCAATCAGACCTCGTGCACAAGGCGGTGTCCGCCCTACGTGGCTACACGGTTCTAACGTCACATACGCCGTAGAACCTTTTGTACTATTGCCACGCAGGTTAGCATCGGCAATGGCATTGACTTCTGCATGGCCTGCGCCGGCTATTACATGAAAACCTTGGCCAATAATTTCATCATCTTTTACCAGTACACAGCCTACTCTGGGATTGGGGCTGGTGGTGTATAAGCCTTTTTTGGCAAGTTGGATGGCTAACGCCATATACTTTTGATCGTTCGCCATATCAGCCTTCTTCTTGAGTTTTTTCTATGACCTGAGATGAGATGCGCTCAATCTCTTGGCGAAACTCATCAATATCTTGAAAGCTGCGGTAAACCGATGCAAAACGCACGTAGGCGACTTTATCAAGTTGTCTTAATTCATCCATTACGAGCTCGCCAATCACGAGACTTTTGACTTCGCGTTCACCTAGGGTACGTAACTTGTGGGTGATTTGGTTTACGGAGTGTTCGACCTTATCGATACTAACAGGTCGTTTTTCGAGTGCTCGGTGAATACCGGCAATAAGTTTGTCTTCATTAAAAGGCTCACGCGTACCGTCTTGTTTAACGATACGGGGCATGACCAACTCAGCACTCTCAAAGGTAGTAAAGCGTTCACCACAGGTCTGACATTCGCGGCGACGACGAGTTTGTTGGCCGTCGGCGACAAGGCGAGAATCGATAACTTTGGTATCGTGTTCACTGCAGAATGGACAATGCATAGTAAAGAGCGCGCTTTTAAGTGTAAAAGTCGCCGGATTCTACTGCATTTAGCGTGAATTATCCAGAGGATAGTGCGTTAGTTGACCACTTCTTCTAACCAAAGCTCACAGCAAAGAACTTAATTATGAGTAACAACAGAAAAAGCCTAATGGCACACAGTGCAATTAGGCTTCGTCATACTTATGCGTGTGTGAACGATTAAGCGCTAGCTATTTTCAGCTTCAACAAACATGTCTTGTATTTCTTTCTCAGGCTCAGGGGTTAATAAGCTGACAACAATAATTGCGATCATGGCGAAAATAAAGCCAGGCACAATTTCGTAAATATCAAACAAACCACCACTAAGCTGCTTCCAAACAACGACGGTAATGCCACCGACTAAAATGCCCGCTAGGCAACCTTCGCGATTCATTCTTGCCCAGAAAAGAGACAGGATAACGGCAGGACCAAACGCGGCGCCAAAGCCTGCCCAAGCATACGATACTAAGCCCAAGACAGAGCTTTCAGGGTTTAGGGCTAATATCCATGCCACCGTTGCGGTGCCGACGACGGCGAAACGACCAATTTTCACCAGGGATTCCGGATTAGCTTCTTTATTAAAGATCGACTTATAAAAATCTTCGGTAAATGCTGCAGAAGATACTAATAGTTGAGAATCAGCGGTCGACATAATCGCGGCTAAAATAGCGGCTAATAAGAACCCGGCAACGAGAGGATGAAACAGTGCTTGAACTAAGGAAATAAACACGGTTTCTGAATCGGCTAAGGGCGTTTCAAAGTAACCGATACCGGCAATACCGACGAAAAATGCGCCTAATAACCCGAGCAATGTCCAAGTAACCGCAATACGACGAGCGGCTGGAATATCATCTTTGCTTCTGATCGCTTTGAAGCGTGCCAAAATATGTGGCTGACCAAAATAACCCAAACCCCACGCTAATAAAGAAACAATGCTGATCCAACCTAAGGCCTCACCCGTTGCTTTAGTAAACGGGTCTAGTAACTCAACATTAGACGCCGCTAAAATCACACTTGGGCCGTCACCCAGTTCCATGAACGCTACGACGGGCACTATCATAAGTGCTGCGGCCATTAACAAGCCTTGTACTAGATCTGTCCAAGCGACCGCTAAGAATCCACCAAAAAAGGTATACGAAACCACTGCAAGGGTACCCACAGTAACGGCAACCGTGTAGTCCATTCCAAACACTGATTCAAATAATTTACCCCCAGCCACTAAGCCAGAACTGGTATAAAACAAGAAGAATAATAAAATAAAGAAAGCAGAAATTACGCGGATAGCGACCTTGTCGTTAAAGCGATTACTGAAATATTGTGGCAGTGTCAGGCTGTCACCGGCCAGTTGCGAATAGACGCGTAAACGCGGTGCAACGATCAACCAGTTTAAGTAAGTACCAATAATTAAACCTAAGCCTAACCAAGAGGCTTCCCAACCCGCAACATAAGCATAACCAGGCATACCGAGTAATAACCAGCCCGACATATCGGAAGCACCGGCTGAGAGCGCGGAGGGCCAAGGCCCTAAGGAGCGTCCGCCCAGAATATAATCAGATAAGTTGTTGGTTTTTTTATACGCCCATATACCAATCCACAGCATAATACCGAGATAGAGAAAAAACGTAATAGCGACCGAGTATGATGCACTCATAAGTGCTCCTTTATTTTAATTGTTATCTTCTAAGGATAGACCACCATCACAGTCGTGATTAATAATGATGATCTTAAAACTAATATCTATTGAAGCATTCTTATTGTGAAAGCAAGCTTGCGTTTCCTCCAACCGCGGTTGTATTGATGGTACGTACACGCTCAGTAGCGAAACGCTTAAGATAATTAGGGCCGCCTGCCTTAGGACCAGTGCCAGAAAGACCACGACCACCAAAAGGCTGTACGCCAACCACCGCACCGACTTGGTTGCGATTGATGTAGCAATTTCCTACTCTGACTTTAGATTCGATATAAGCCGCGGTCACTTCATTACGGCTGTGTATGCCTAACGTTAGACCATAACCTGTTTGGTTAATGTCATGAATCACCTGGTCGAGCTCATTCGCAGCAAAACGACAGATGTGTAAAATAGGACCAAATTCTTCTTTTTGCAGCTCATTAATCGAGTCGATTGCAATGACCGTCGGCAATACATAAAAGCCTTTGGCTAAGCTATCGTGATTAGGTGCTTGTGTTAATAATCTGCCCTGATCTTGCCAGTATTTACAATGGTCTAATAAACCTTGTTGGGCACGTTTATCAATCACTGGGCCACAATCCGTGGCGTAGTACTCAGGGTTACCCACAACAAAACGCTGCAATGCACCGCTAATTAACTCGATCACACGATCCGCGATATCATCTTGCACGTATAAAACACGCAACGCAGAGCAACGCTGGCCAGCACTGGAAAACGCAGAATCCATCACGTCGGCAACGACTTGCTCTGGCAAGGACGTTGAATCAACAATCATAGCGTTCTGGCCACCGGTTTCTGCAATAAAAGTGGGTATTGCATCTTCCCGTTGCGCCAAAGTCCGGTTGATATGCTTTGCGGTGGGGGTTGAGCCGGTAAACACGATACCGACTAAGCGTTCATCGCTTAATAACGCATCACCCATCGTCGCACCCGCACCGGGTAAAAAGTGCAACACATTGCCAGGAATGCCGGCTTGATGCATAAGTTCAATGGTACGCCCTGCAATTAAAGACGTTTGTTCGGCAGGTTTCGCTAAGACGCAGTTGCCCGCAACGAGAGCCGCACTGATCTGGCCTAAGAAAATAGCCAGTGGGAAGTTCCAGGGGCTGATGCAAAGGAAGGTGCCACGACCCGCGTAATAGTGTTCGTTACTCTCACCGGTTGGCCCCGGTAATAATGTTGGGCTCGACATATCTTGGCGAGCTTGATGGGCGTAATAACGACAAAAATCAACCGCTTCACGAATCTCGTCAATACCATCTTGCAGTGTTTTACCCGCTTCGCGAGTACATAGGGCGATTAATTCCGCGGTATGTTGCTCTAATAAATCTGCAGTACGGTCTAAGCAAGCGGCGCGTTCAATAACAGGGGTTTGGTTCCAGCTAAACCACGCTTGATCTGCACTTTTCAAAGCGTATTGCGCGTGCGCTGCGGTCGCCCAATGAAGCTCACCAACGGTTTTATCCGTATCGTAAGGGCTGCGAATTACGTGAACCTCTTGCGTGCCATCGTTAACTTTTTCGCCATCGATAAGCGGTTGGAAATTCCACTGAGTGCCTGAAAATTGTTGTACGTCAGCCAATAATGGGGCGCGTTCAAATTCAACTGCGAGATTATAGCCTTGGGAATTTCGACGCTGACCCTTTTCGAGCGGCGTAAATAATTCTCCTGGGCGAGGGATATTTAAATTGCGATAAATACCATGGCGCTGAGCTTGAGCAATGGGTGAAATAATCAAGTCAGTGACCGGAGTATTGGCATCGACTAAGCGATGAACAAAAGAAGAATTCGCGCCGTTTTCTAAAAGGCGACGCACTAAATAAGGCAGTAAATCTTTATGAGCGCCAACCGGTGCATAGATACGCACATTAATATTGTGTTCGCTTATCAGGGTATCATAAAGGGCATCGCCCATGCCGTGTAGGCGTTGGAACTCAAAATCACGAGTCGGATTCATCGCCGCCATTTCAATCAAGGCGGCAATCGTATGCGCATTATGGCTGGCAAACTGTGGGTAAATACAATTGTCGGTGGCAGCGTGTAGTAAATAACGCGCGCACGCCATATAAGAAACATCCGTATTTTCTTTGCGGGTAAAAACAGGGTAATCAGCCAATCCCAGTTGTTGAGCGTGCTTTATTTCGGTATCCCAATAGGCCCCTTTTACCAAACGCACAGGAATGACGTCTCCTTGCTCCCGGGCAAGGCTGGTTAAATAGCCTAAAACGGGTAGGGCACGTTTTGAATACGCTTGCACCACCACGCCAAATAACCCCCAGCCTTTTACGGCTGGGTTGCGATAAAGTTTTGCGAACAAACGCAACGATAACTCTAAACGATCCGCTTCTTCTGCATCGATCGTAATGGCAATATCCAGAAGGCGTGCTTCTTTAATAATCATTAAAACACGCTTATACAGCTCATCCATGACGGCCCCTTGATGGGCTTCTTCATAACGAGGAAACAGCGCAGACAGTTTAATTGAAATACTGGGTTGTGGGCGATCTTCACGCCAAGAATCGTGACTGTTAGCCAGACTGCGGATAGCGCTTAAATAAGAGTCGAAATACGTCTCGGCATCGGCATCGGTAAACGCGGCTTCACCCAACATATCAAATGAATACGTGTAGCCTTTTGCTCGATAGCTTTTACTGTGTTTAATCGCTTCATCAATGGTGCGGCCGAGGACAAACTGTTTACCCATAATGCGCATAGCTTGATGCATCGCACTACGAATAACGGGCTCACCAGCACGCTTAACTAAGCGAGATAATAAATTAGCCGGGGTTTTATTTTTGCCACCGACACCCACTACCTTACCGGTGAGCATGAGCCCCCAAGTTGATGCGTTCACTAATAATGATTCTGACTTGCCTAAATGTTCATTCCATTCAGCGTCTGATAGCTTGTCGCGAATTAAGGCATCGGCAGTATCAGCATCAGGGATGCGCATTAAGGCTTCAGCCAAGCACATTAAAATCACGCCTTCTTCATTATCTAAACTGTATTCTTGCAGTAGCTTATCAACCGCATGGGCGATATCGCCCTGGTTGCGGATGTTATCAATTAATAATCGCGCTCGATTCTCTGTTTTATAACGAATTTCTTGATTAGGCTCGGCCAGTAAGCACAACTCTGGCATTAATTCATCTTCATCAACCGCATAATGATTCACAATGCGTTCAAACCACTGGCTGCTAGAAATTTTTAGTTCGCTCTCGGCGAGGATTTTACTGGCATCAAATGTATTCATTCGGTGCTCCTGAAAGAGGGTTGAGCCATAAAAAACAACCGCGATAACGAGGTAATCGTTATCAATAATTTGGAAGTAAGATTAACTATAGAGGGCTTATAAGAATTTTAATTGTAATAAAATCCCGAGTTTTTGTTAAAAACTCTTTATTGATAGGCTATGACGCTCTTTGCGGATTTGTCCGGGGGAAGTATTCAGCTTCGCTTTAACGACGTGGTTTAGTGCACTCTGATTGGTAAAACCACTGTCGGCCGCAATTTGAGCGATGGTTAAGTCAGAATTACGCAATAACCACATGGCTCTTTCTGTGCGTTGTTGAACAATATATTGGTGAGGGGTAAGCCCTTTTAATTGACGAAAGCGCAGATGAAACTGGCTATTACTCATATGGCAAAAAGTGGCCAAGGCATCGACACTTATTTTTTCGGCTAAATTTTGTAAAATATATTCTTTCAGACCTTTAATGTTTAACCGTGAGTCTTTGGTCAGCAAGGGCTCAGGTTGCTGTAATCGGTGCTGTAAACTGAATAAGATTAAACTGATCACATGAGGTTGCAGTGCTGCATTTTTTTGTAAGGTTATTTCAGCACTGAGTACGGATATGAGCTTAACCAGTTGACTGTCGAGTAATAGAAATCTCGCCTGCTGAAAAATAAATTGCATAACAGGGCGATCAATACTGTTGTCGTTGGGATCAATATCAATGACCAGTACGCGATTTTTATTAACGCCTTTAAATGAATGGAAACAACCGCTGGGAATTAAACACGCATGATTACTCTCTAAAGTAATCGTTTGCTGTTGGCTAAGCTGCACGCGAATCTGCCCACTAAGACCAAGAATAAGCTGGTGGTGAGCATGACTGTGCTGCTCCCATGCGCTATTTATTTCTTCAATGTGGCCATCAGCAGTTTCGGGCATAAATAATCGTGATTCCTAGATCAATTAAAAATAGCGTTCATCGACGATAACCTACTTTGATCGAGCTTAAACCTTTTATAGACATTTATAGACATTATTTTGGCCCTAGGCTCTGTGGTATTGAACATCGAGTTAAAAAAGCAATAAAAAAGCCCGCGCTAGAACTGACTAGGGCGGGCTTTTTACAGGCTGTCGGTTTATCTACCAATAGATTGATGGATAAACGACTTATTTGTACACAGGCAATGTGTCACACAGTGCAATAACCTTAGCTTGAACTTCTTTTTCAACCACTTCAGAACGGCCGCTTTCAAGGGCCGCGAGAATGTCGCAGATCCAGTTGCCCAGCTCAATACACTCAGCTTCTTTAAAGCCACGGCTGGTTATCGCCGGGCTGCCGATACGCAGACCCGAGGTCACGAAAGGGGAGCGCGGATCGTTAGGAACAGAGTTCTTGTTCACCGTGATGTTGGCGCGGCCTAGGGCTGCATCCGCGTCTTTACCTGTGTATTCCTTATCGATAAGGTCGACTAGGAACAAGTGATCGTCAGTCCCCCCCGAAACGACTTTAATACCACGGCTAATAAACGTCTCAGCCATTGCTTGTGCGTTTTTAACAACTTGCGTTTGATAGTCTTTGTAATCATCGCTCATCGCTTCTTTGAAACACACCGCTTTAGCGGCGATTACGTGCATCAAAGGGCCACCTTGGGATTCAGGGAATACCGCAAAGTTAAGCTTTTTGTTTAGCGCTTCGTCGTCATTGGCTAGGATCAAGCCGCCGCGTGGGCCACGCAGGGTTTTGTGAGTGGTCGTCGTGACAACATCCGCAATGCCAACAGGCGAGGGGTAAACGCCTGCCGCCACAAGGCCTGCAATGTGTGCCATATCAACAAATAAGTAAGCACCGACCATATCGGCGATGTCACGGAAACGCTGCCAATCAACAATACGGCTATACGCAGAGAAACCGGCAATGATCATTTTTGGCTTATGTTCTTTGGCCAATGCTTCAACTTGGTCGTAATCAATTTCGCCCGTTGCGGTGTTCAAACCATATTGAACAGGGTTATAAATCCGACCAGAGAAGGAAACAGACGCCCCGTGAGTCAAGTGACCACCGTGAGCAAGGCTCATACCTAAAATGGTATCGCCGGGCTTACACAGCGCCATGAAAACCGCCCCATTAGCTTGTGAACCCGAGTGAGGCTGAACGTTGGCGAATTTTGCACCAAACAATTCTTTAGCACGATCGATCGCGAGTTGCTCGATCACATCAACGTGTTCACAACCGCCGTAATAACGTTTGCCAGGGTAACCTTCAGCGTACTTGTTAGTTAGCTGAGAGCCTTGGGCTTCAATGACACGAGGGCTGGTATAATTTTCAGAAGCGATAAGCTCTATGTGATGCTCTTGGCGAGCGTCTTCAGCTTTCATTGCTTCCCATAAAACTGGGTCAAAATCGGCAATATTCATATCACGGCTAAACATACGGAGATTCCTCGTATAAGGGTTCTGATCAAATAAGGTAAGATAAGATAATTTATGGGGCGCATTCTACATCAAAGTGGAGGGACTGACACATGAAAAGCTGACATAAAGAGTATGACTGTTCTTCACGAA
>JBNMOT010000061.1:0-19083 GCA_051275515.1 Oleispira sp.
TTGTAAAAGATCGAGTTTAATTTTGCTTAGCTATCGTCACTCTTACCATGCGGGTAATTTCGCAGATGTGTTAAAGCACATTGTATTGGTTGAATGCCTAGAGCATTTCAATAAGAAAGATGCACCGTTTGATTATATTGATACGCACTCAGGCGCAGGTTTGTATGATTTGCGTTCAGCCAATGCCAATAAGACGGCTGAATACAAAGAAGGCATTGCCAAGCTCAAACGTATCGATTTTACAGAGTTAGATGCTTATTTTGATGTTATTGCTGAGCTAAATAATCAGCAGGGCATTAATCTGAAAAAGAAAGCGCTTACTTTTTATCCTGGTTCACCGGCTATTGCCCATCATTATGTGACACACCCAAATCGCGAAAAAGATAAAGCGTGGTTATTTGAACTGCATTCTAGTGATTTTCGTATTTTGACGGAATCGATGGCAACAGACTCTAAGGCCATCGCGCGTAAAATTCGCATTAAGCAAGATGATGGCTTAAAAGGTTTATTAAGCCTAGTGCCTCCTGTTAGCCGTCGCGCTTTAGTATTAATCGATCCATCTTATGAGATGAAGAACGATTACAGTGATGTTATTGAAGCGGTTATTAAGGCGCATAAAAAATTCAACTCCGGTACCTATGCGATTTGGTATCCCGTGGTCGATCGTAAGCGTATTGATTTTATGTTACGCAAATTGAAACAGTCGGCTATTAAAAATATTCATCAATATGAACTTGGGTTAGGCGAAGATACTCTAGAGTCGGGTATGACGTCGGCAGGTATGATTGTTATCAATCCGCCTTGGACGTTAAAAGCCAAGCTAGATAAGGTATTACCTAAGTTGGTTAAGGAGCTTGATCGTGGAGACGGTAAAGCCTTTAGCGTATGTCAGGTGTTAGTGGCTGAGTAGACTGTTTCCAGAACCGTCTGCTTTACTCTACGGATTGCTAATGAAATAACCCGATACGCATAAACCGATGAACAAAACGCCCGACAAAATCTGCCAAGAAAGGCTCGGGTTAGCGTGTAATAACGCTGTATTATAGGTCTTTTTATATTTTGGATTGGGATGTTCAATCTCATAGAGCAGTTCTGAAACGTCGCCATGACGATGGCTAGGCTCAAATCTGAGCGCCTTTTTAATCGTACCATCCAACCATACTGGGACTAACGGATTCAGCTCATAGCTTGCGGTATAGCGCGTTTTCAAATACGCATTTTTACTTCGACACTCTTCAAGTTTTCCTGCAAATGGCAGCTTATTCGTCAGCATTTCAAACAGAATAACCGCAACGGAGAAAAGGTCGCTTTGCTGCAAGCTCTGACCTTTTAACACGGCTTCTGGTGCCGCATAAGTGGCGGTTCCAGGAATACCATTACGTTCCAGTGGCGTTGCAAATTCTGCGATGGCTTTGACATGGCAAGAACCAAAATCGATGATTTTAGCCTCACCGTACTTATCCAACATTATATTACCGGGTTTAAGGTCTTGATGGATAGTTTCTCGGCGATGAAACGCCCTTAATCCTTTTAAAACCTGCTGAATGATAATGATAACATTTTGTACCGGTGGCTTAGGGTTCTCTTTAATCCACTGCTCTAGGGTAATACCATCAATGTATTCGGTTAAATAATATAAATAATGCTTGGGTCGATTAAAACCCGCAATTTTCAGTACGTGGGAGTTGTTAATTCGGTGGCCAATCCAGCCTTCAAGAATGAAGCGTTCGATGTAAGCCGCGTCATCGTTGTAATTTACCGATGGGGTTTTCATACAAAATGCTTCCCCCGTTTCAGTATCGGTGACTTTGTAAAGTTGGCTGCGGCTACTGACATGAAGTTCTTTCTCTATTCGCAAGCCATCAATCGACATGCCTATGGCAAGATTGGGAGGGAAGGGAAGATCAGTGAGTTTCTTGTGAACATCATTTAAATTTTGATTTGGCAGTGTATCAATGCGAATAATCTGACAGCTAAGGTTGTCGTTGCTATTTTGCTGCAGCGCTAGGTCAACAAGCTGCTGGCAGCTTTCTTCGAAATTGTCGGTTTTTAATTCTTTTAAAGGCTTAAGAAAAGATTTTAACTGCTGGCTGGAAATAAAATCATGGATGCCGTCAGTGGATAAAAAGAAAATATCCCCTGGTTCAATGCCTG
Source organism: Oleispira sp. (assembly GCA_051275515.1). Taxonomy (GTDB): domain Bacteria; phylum Pseudomonadota; class Gammaproteobacteria; order Pseudomonadales; family Oceanobacteraceae; genus Oleispira. The sequence goes on from JBNMOT010000061.1 coordinate 2,155, forward strand.
TGCTGCGATAATCTACCTCCAGTTGTACATCTAATCCCACTGCGCGCGCGAGGTAGCGTTGAGTCGCGCTAATCGACGTAGTATGGTCCCGAGTTAATTGTTCTAAGTCACCCTCTCGTAGGCGATAAACCCGACTGTCACCCACATGAAAGATGTGGGCAGTATTCGATTTAAAAACAACGCAGCTTAACGTACTGATATAGCCTTTTTGAGCATCTGCATAGCGCTGGCCTTGGTTGTATAACCAACGATTAAGTGCGGTCAGTACTTTTGTCGTACTTTGTTTTACGCTCCAAGTATCGGGTGTTGAATAATAGTCGCTTAGAAAGTTGCGAACACATGTTTCGCTGGCTTCTTTGCCCGCCTCAGCTGCGCTAACCCCATCGGCAATAATCGCAACTGATCCTTTAAGGCTCTGAATAATGCCTTCAGGAATACGAATGCCAATAGCGTCTTCATTTTGTTTTTTAGTGCCCTGAAATGAAGTTTGTCCAAGAGTGAATTGCTGTTCAGATTGCAGGTGCCAATGTTCTGATTGAGCTGAGGAATTCATTTAATGACTTCTGTTTGGTGAACGCTGAATGTTTTAGAAGGTCAATAGTGTGCCATAAAAAAGTTAAATAAAGAGGCCTGATTGAACTAAATGTCCAGTTGTTTGACAAAGTAGAGATTGTAATAATTTTTTAAAAAATGGTTGCAGTTGAGTGTCGCGAGCTATATTTTACAGGTTATAAAATACACAAACGGAGTGTTGTAATGAAAAATACTAATACGATCATGAGGGGCGCCATTGCCGGTGCATTGGCGTTAGGTTTATCTGCGATTAGTTCTGGAGCATTAGCGGCTAAACCGGGTTTTGAGAAATGCCAGGGTATTGTGAAGGCCGGGATGAATGACTGTGGTACAGGTAAGCACAGCTGTGCAGGACAAGCGGCAATAGACTCTTTAGCTGACGAGTGGATTTATGTACCAGAAGGCACGTGTAGTAAAATCGCGGGAGGAAGTCTAAAAGGCGATAATAAATAGGTGCTTATAAATAAGCACTTATAAATTGAGCTTTAATTTTATCTCTGCTGAAAGACCGATGGGGAAACGTATGGGTGTATTCTTCACCGGAGATAAATAGACAGAAACGCTATTTATAAAGAAGGCTGATGGATAATACAGTTATACAACCTGATATTGCAGGGGTAGGCCTTGGTTTACGCTCAAATCATTATCAAGAAATATTTGAGATTCAGCCTGATGTACCTTGGTTTGAACTATTAAGTGATAACTATATGGCGGCGGGCGGTTTGCCAATTCAACGTGCAGAGCAAATCCGTAAAAATTATCCCATAACACTTCACGGTGTTGGGATGTCTTTAGGCAGCGCTGATCCGCTTAATATGGAATATCTAAAGCGGTTAAAACATTTATCAGAGCGTTTACAGCCAACTTTTGTATCTGACCATATTGCTTGGGTCTCAGTGGTGGGGCAATACACCCATGACTTACTGCCATTGCCGTATACCCAAAATATGTTAAAGCACTTGAATAGCCGCATTCAATACGTACAAGACTACTTAGGCCGTACTATTTTAATCGAAAACCCTTCTTCTTATTTAACTTTCACGACAAGCGATATGCCTGAAGCAGAATTTATTAAGCAGCTTTGTGTCTCCTCTGGCTGTGAATTATTGCTGGATGTTAATAATATCTATGTCAGTGCGCAAAACCACGGCTTTGATGCTGCAGAATATCTAGCAGCGCTGCCTATTGATAAAGTAAAAGAAATTCATTTGGCGGGTTATGAGGAAATGCCAGGCTATCTATTTGATACCCATGGTTACCCAGTCCGTGAACCGGTATGGGAGCTTTATAAAAAGGCTCTCAAGCGTTTTGGTAACGTGCCCACACTCATTGAATGGGATACTGATGTTCCTGACTTCTCTACGCTTTTAAACGAAGCTAAGAAAGCAGAGCAGCTGATGCGAGCGCGACTATGAATAGCGATCTGAACACTAACTTGAGCGTGGCTGAAGTAGCATCGATTAAGAGGTGGCAAGAAGAATTTTATAAAGGAATTTTTAATCCAACGGATGAGTATATTCAGCAAGCTTGCAGGAACATTGACGCCACTGAAGTGCTATCAGCCGAAGATCGTTTAGGTATTTATCGTCATAGTATTTTAGGCGGAATCAGTTCAGCCCTTATGGGTATTTACCCGGTCTGCACGCGTTTGGTAGGGGACACTTTTTTTACACACATGGTCGCAGGTTATCTTAGAAAATATCCTTCAGAATCTGCTGATATGGGTGATTACGGTGAGTTTTTAGCAGACTATTTAGAGACGTTTTTGGTTAAAATTAATCAGCATCAAGGACTTAAATATCTACCCGATGTTGCGCGGCTCGAATGGTTGTGGCATCAAGCATTCAATGCTGCTGAGCTTTCCATAGAGCTTCCAGCGGAGCTATCGAATGGCTTGGGCGATGAAGCAATAATCCCTTTATCAGAGCTTGTCCGTATCCCTGTTGAGCAACAAGGCAGGATAGTGTTTAAACTTCAGCCTTCTTTGGGTTTACTCTCATCGATTTATCCTATTCATGATATCTGGCAGGCCAATCAAGTAGAGAGCGATCAAGCTGAGTGGGATCAGAAAGAAAGCGATAAAAGGGAAAGCGATGATAGTAATACTATTGAGTTAAAAGAAGAGCATCGAGAATTTGCTATCTGGCGCAGTCCAGATTTCGCAATGCGCATTGAGACGCTCTCGATAGCCGGAGAATTAGCATTTATGAAAGATATACAGCAAGGGCATTCCTTTGCTGGCATTGCCGCAAAAGAATACTCCAGCTCAGTCGAAGTCCTTTTACCGCATGTTCTTCAGTCTGGTCTAGTCATTGGCTTTACACTCGCGTAGCCAGGACGACTTATCTAAAAGAAGTTCGATCATTGAATGGTCTAACCTTGCCATCTTTGGACATGCCATTGGCCATTGCGATGCGTTGATTCTTACGGCCTAATAAACGGGCTTGTACCCAACGTTCCCATAGCAATGTAGCCCAAGTATCCTTTTTCCACGTTTTTTTAAATAAATATTTGGTCGCGGCGATGGCGTCGGGTGATTTACTGGCAATTTCATGGGCTAGGGCTTCTGCATCGACAAAGGGATTTTCACTGACCTTGCTGATTAAACCGTATTCAGCCCCTTCAATACCTGAGAAGAAACGACCTGTCATTGTCAGCTCTTGTGCAATATCGACACGGGTTAAGCGTGATAAGGTGACCATGCCACTCATGTCGGGTATCAATCCCCATTTCATTTCTAAAATAGACATCTTGCTATCAGGCGTTGCGATGCGGTAATCGGTAGCGAGTATAATTTGCATGCCGCCACCAAAGCAGTTGCCATGAACCGCAGAGATAACAGGAATGGGCAGGTCACGCCAGATATGGGCGATTTCTTGGGCAATGTTCATTTTGGACCATGGCATTTTCAAAAATACTTTAGGCACCATCATAGGGTCCTTGCTTAACGCCCCAAAATCCAAACCTGCGCAAAATGAAGGGCCGTTGCCATGCATAATGACCGCGCGAACAGTACGATCTTTGCGAATTCTCTTTGCCGCAGCGATCATTTCTTTGAACATGCCCATATCTAAACCATTGTGTTTTTCAGGGCGGTTTAAGCAGACATAAGCAATTTTGTTTTTTATTTCGAGCAGTATACGAGCTTCTGACATGATGAGGCTTCTATTTAGAGATTAGATGTTCAAAAATAAATGTTTGATGTTTATCCTTGGAGCATACTTCCATAACCGAGCATTCCTGGCCAGATTAAATCGTGTCTTGGTTTAAAAAAGAATAAGTAAAGTAAGCTTGGGTTACTTAATTGTTAGTTTTGGTCGCAGGTAAGGCTCTTAAAAGTACGAATAAAGGGTAAACTTTTGTCTTCATTGGCGAGTGCTGAGATAACGGCGACCGAGGTCATGCCCGTTGTTAACACCTGCGCCATATTGTCTGGGCTAATGCCACCGATACAGGTTGTTGGGTAAAGCTTGCCATAACAGTCTTGCCATATCTTTAGCTTATTTAATCCAAGTGCTGAGTGGGAAACAATTTTGGAATGAGGGGAAAAGACTGGGCCAAAGGCTAAATAGCTTGGTTTTAGGCTATGAGCATAGGCTAATTCAGTTTCATTGTGACAGCTGATGCCTAGGCGTAATCCCTTCTTTTGTATGCGCTTAAGGTCATCTTGTTGAATCAGTGCTAGATCTTCTTGCCCTAAGTGAACACCGTAAGCATTAAATTCTAGTGCGAGTTGCCAGTCATCATTAATGTAAAGCGGGGTATTGGATAGCTGGCAGCGTTTTATGGCCAGTTTTAGGTTTTCTTTTTTGTCAGCGTTGTAAGAGATTGTGTTGTACGTTGTGTGTTTATCGCGCCATTGCAGTGTATCAATTCCTTGAGTGATTAAGCGTTCTAAATCGATTAAATTATCAACGATGGCGTACAAACCTAAATGATCGGCCTTTAAAAAGTGTTGCGTGAGGTTAGAGTGTTCGAAATGCTCCGAAGATTTTATTAGATCACCGAGGTCAGTCGGATGGTTTTCTAGCGGTGCTTGCCAGACGGGGCCCGCACCTTTGCCTTGCGGCGCTGCCAGTCTGAGACTTTGTTGAATAAAACGATTGGCCAACACAATACTGTCACTGAGAGAGTATTCTTGAGCAACAAAGCTAGCGATCGCAGACGCGAGTGAGCAGCCGGTACCATGATTATTGGGTTGATTTTGCCTTGCATGAGAAAGCCAGAACGATTGGTTTTTATTAGCGAAGTAGTCTCTGCAAAAAGTGTTGCTACTAATCTTAGCCTCATCAAACGCATGGCCCCCTTTTATCAAAACATTATGAACCCCTCTATCAAGCAGCTGTTTTGCGGCGAGTTGAATGTCGGCAAATGAATTTATCTTCATTTTGGTCAACATTTCTGCTTCTTGAAGATTGGGCGTGACTAGATCGACTTGCTTAAGCAGCGGGTCAATTTCGCCGCGATCAAAAGCGTCTAAAAAACGTGCTCCCGTAGAGGCTTTTAATACGGGGTCCCATATGCAAAATAAATTATTTTCTAGGCGTAGTTCTTGAATGTGTCTGGCTAACCAGCGCAGAGTTTTTGGCTCAGGAATTAGGCCAATTTTAATCGCCTTAGGCAGTAGATCTTTTTCTAAGGCCTGCCATTGAGCCGCTAAATCCACTGCGGATATGGGGTGGAATTTATCGACTGACAGACTGTTTTGGGCCGTAATCGCGGTGATGACAGTACACCCATGACACCCTAGGCTATGGATAGTATTTAAGTCTGCTTGTATGCCTGCGCCACCGCCTGAATCGGATGCGGCAATGCTCCATACAATCGGGCGGCTCTGTCTTGCCGTGTGAGCCTGTCCCGTCTGATCAATAACTATGCTTGTTGCCAAAATGGAGTCCCTACTGTTGGGGTTGATGGGCTTGCGGTTTGGCGACTCTCCATTAGGCCTGCAAGATAGCCTTGGCGACCGCCTTTAACTGCTTGAGCAAAGGCCTGTGCCATGAGTACGGGGTTGTGCGCTTTGGCGATGGCTGTATTGAGTAAAATACCATCAAACCCCATCTCCATAGCTTCCATGGCTTGAGAGGGTTTACCAATACCGGCATCAATGATGAGGCTGGTGGTTGGGAAACGGTCTCTAATAGCCCGCAAGTTATAAGGATTCATCAGTCCTTTACCGGTACCAATAGGTGATCCCCAGGGCATTAATACCTGACAGCCAACTTCTAATAATCGTTGACATAATACTAGGTCGTCTGTGCAATAAGGCAAGACTTTAAAGCCATTTTTAATAAGCGTCGCAGCAGCTTTGACGGTTTCAAAAGGATCGGGTTGCAGGTTATAGTCATCACCGATCACTTCTAGCTTGATAAAGTCTGTATTGAACATTTCTCGGCTCATATACGCGAGCGTAATGGCTTCCTGGGCACTATGACAACCTGCAGTATTGGGCAACAAGGCGCAGCCACTTTGTTTGATATGCTCCCAGATAGTTTGCCCTTGCTTATTACGGGGGTCTTGGCGGCGCAAGGACAGCGTCACCATTTCGCTGCCTGATGCTTTAACCGCTTGGGCCATTATCTCGGGGGATGGGTAAAGCGCTGTGCCGACCAATAGCCGCGAGTTGAATACTTGCTCGTAAAGTTTTAGGCAATCTTTATTAGGTGTTGCCATGGTTTAGCCTCCTGCCATGGGGGACAGCAACTCGATGCTATCACCGCTAGTTAAGCGGGTTCTGTCGTAGTGATTACGAGGAACGAAGATTTGGTTGAGGGCGATGACGTAGCACTTCATATCACTTTTTATGACGCTCTGTACGCTACTTTCAAGGGTGGCCTCATTACAACTATCTGAGTGAGCGCCCGTTATCCTGGTAGACCAATCATCGAGTGCTTGGTTAAGAGAGCATGGGGATATAATTATTATTTCTTTGCCGTTAATGCTTATCGCGATAGTTGTCATAAAAAAACCTGCTGAATGGCTTGTTCAATAATGGCTGGGCCAATAAGGTAGCCATGGCGATACAGTCCATTGATACGGATGATTGGTTTATGGTGTATTGATTGCAGCCTATCGATACGGGGTAAATTATTTAGGTAGGCGGGTCGAAGGTTTGTCTCTTGGCTAATAATGCGGGATTCTGCAAACGCAGGGCTCACTGCATACAGCGCGGACATCAATTCCATAGAGGAGCGTAAGCTAATATTAGAGCGATCTTCGCTTTCTATTTCCGTCGCGCCAATGACATATTGATGATGGGGTTTGGGAACAATATAAAGTTTATAGCGGGGATGCATTAAGCGAATCGGTCGCTTAAGCGTTACCTCTTTGCACTCAATGCGAATTACTTCACCTCGCACTCCGCGAAAGCCTGTTGCTTTTAAACCCTTGCCTCGGCAGTCAAAGATGATGTCGTAATCTTTTAAGGCTTCATCATTAGGTTCTAAAGCACAGTTTTCAGCGAAGTTAACGCCCCATTTCTTTGCTTGAGTAACCAGTTCTTCCAGTACTTCGTTATGATCAATGTGCGCTTCATTTGGCAAGTATAAGCCGGTATTGAAATGCTGGCTAATGGCTGGCTCGAGGTTTTCTAAATGCTGGCGTTCATTTAATACCTGTAATGCAGCGGGTTTAGTATCGGCTTCAGTGTCTATCTTAGAGGCATTTTGTTGATCAAGTTTGAACTCTAAATCACGCTTAAACTGATGCAGTTCAGCGATGTCATTAGGGTGTGCCAATACTAAGCTACCTTTTTGATGAAAGTGCTGAGGTATGCCTAACTCTTTCAGCCATTGAGTCCATAGTGTGAGTGAGTGTACTCCTAACGTGTATATATCCAACTCGCTAGACACCAGTTCACTTAAGGGCGAGATCATCGCGGCAGCAGTAAAAGCGGCGGCTCTATCAGTGTTTGCCGGAGGTGCGAGTAAGCCTTTTTCAAATACAGATATTTTATTGAACGCAAAACGATTAATAGTGTTATTTACAGTTATACCGTTATCAAACTTTGTATCTTTTATTTTTTTACTATTTCTAGCGGATAATGGATCACCCGAAGCATCGTTATCTAGAATGTCATTATCCGAAATAACACCTAAATCAAGTTGTCCTATGCCAGATGCTAAGCGCCAAGATAGAAGGCGGCCAACCAGGCCACCTCCTAAAATTGCTATCTTGATACCCGAGCGTGACTTTTCATCTTCAGACTTCACGGTAAAGCTCGCGGCCTTGTTGTTTGAATTGCTCAGACATTTTATTCATGCCTTGTTTCGCTTTATCTGCTAATTCTTTGTCAGCTGCATGAATAGCGGCCACTTGCGCGGCATCTAAATCCCGTACTTCCTGGCTGATTTTCATTGAGCAGAACTTAGGGCCGCACATCGAACAAAAGTGAGCAACTTTGTGACCCTCTTTTGGCAATGTTTCATCGTGGTAGGCACGGGCAGTATCGGGGTCGATGGCTAGGTTGAACTGATCTTGCCAGCGAAATTCAAAGCGCGCTTTGGACATGGCGTTATCGCGGATTTGAGCACCCGGATGTCCTTTCGCTAAATCCGCAGCATGGGCGGCAATCTTATACATCACCATGCCTTGTTTAACATCGGCTTTATTCGGTAAACCTAAGTGTTCTTTCGGCGTCACGTAACAGAGCATGGCGCAGCCATACCATCCGATCATCGCGGCGCCAATGCCTGAACTGAAGTGGTCGTAACCCGGAGAAATATCCGTCACAAGAGGACCCAGAGTGTAGAAGGGTGCTTCGTCGCAGTGCTTTATTTGCTCATCCATATTTTCTTTGATCATGTGCATGGGTACATGACCTGGACCTTCGATGAAAACTTGAACATCATGGGCCCAGGCTTTTTTCGCCAATTCACCTAACGTACGCAGCTCACTAAACTGAGCTTCATCATTGGCATCGGCGACAGAGCCAGGTCGAAGTCCGTCGCCCAAAGAGAAGGTGACATCATAAGTTTTCATTATTTCGCAGATGTCATCGAAGTGTGTGTAGAGGAAGTTTTCTTGGTGATGGAATAAACACCACTTTGCCATGATAGAACCCCCACGTGACACAATGCCTGTCATTCGTTCGGCGGTCATCGGCACGTAACGTAATAAGACACCGGCGTGAATGGTGAAATAATCGATACCTTGTTCAGCTTGCTCGATCAAGGTATCGCGGAATATTTCCCAAGTGAGATCTTCGGCGATACCATTAACTTTTTCTAGCGCTTGATAGATTGGCACGGTACCGATAGGAACAGGACTATTGCGCACAATCCATTCGCGGGTTTCGTGAATGTTTTTACCGGTTGAGAGATCCATGACGGTGTCGGCTCCCCAGCGGGTGGACCAAACCAGCTTCTCTACCTCTTCTTCAATCGAAGACGTTAGTGCAGAGTTACCAATATTGGCATTTACCTTGGTCAAAAAATTACGGCCAATAATCATAGGCTCACTCTCAGGGTGATTGATGTTGGCTGGAATAACTGCGCGGCCACGAGCGACTTCACTGCGGACAAATTCGGCGGTAATGTAGTTTGGCGTCGCGGCGCCAAAGTTTTCACCTGGGTGCTGGTGTTTATTGTGCTCGTCCATTTCATCTTCAGCCATAGCAAGATTTTCACGGATAGCGATGTACTGCATCTCAGGGGTAATAATACCTTGGCGGGCGTAGTGCAGCTGCGTAACGTTCTTGCCCGATTTGGCGCGAATAGGACTGCGTTGCAAATCAAAGCGCAACGACTCTAGGGCGATATTCCTTTCACGGATTTTAGCGTAATCGGAGCTATTACCACTGAGAATTTCAGTATCGTTGCGTCCTTCAATCCATTTTTTACGCAGGCTGTCTAAACCTTTGCGTACATCGATGATTTTATCGGGGTCGCTGTAAGAACCGGACGTATCATAAATACGGATGGGAAGGTTGTATTCGGTTTTATCATTAGCAAGCTGGGTAGGGGATAAATGAATTTCACGCAGCGCAACATGGATGTCATTTTGGCTACTTTTATTAAACGCTTTGATGTAAAGCTTTTTGGAGCCGGGGAAGGGTTGGGTAGAAAGTTCATCTACTTTGGCTGTTTCACTCAGATTTTTCTGAATGGTATAAGTTTGTTCAGACACAATTGATACCTATCTCTTTTGAGAAAAATTAATTGATCTGTCTAACTTGAATTCTGACGGTAGGGCTGCCCAGTCGATTTTGGGCGCTATGAAAGAGCTCTAAATACAATAATACAATACTCAATGTTTTGGCATTGTATATGTGAACTCTTTCATCTTGTTTCCTACGCTGGTATTAACCAGATCAGGTTCAACGGGATCCACATTTGTGATCTCAGCCTATGAATTAAGGCACCCCGACAAGACATTCCTTACTTTGTTTAGCAAACGTTGCTTTTAACTCAGTAAGTTTGTGCAGTGTATGATGAAGTCCATCCTTGGACAATGGATTTATTCAACCAACACTGTCAGTATGTTTATTATTACTGATTTCAAAGATCTTTGCCGCCTAAAAATTAGGGAGTGACACATGGAAGAAATCATCAATCTCTTACCGGATAAAATTCCGGTATTAATAGTTGATGATGACGAGGCTGTTGTTCAACTGACACAGTTGGTTTTTTCACGTTTTCGATTTGAACGTCATGCTCTGGAATTGATTTGTGTATATTCTGGTGCAGAAGCGATTGAGGTAATGTCACAACGTGACGATATTGCCATTGTTTTGTTAGACGTAGTGATGGAGTCTGATAATAGTGGCTTCGAAGTTGTTCGCTTTATCCGTGATCAATTAAATAATCACATTACCCGTATTTTACTTCGCACAGGACAAGCTGGCTTGGCGCCTGAGAGTCAAGTTGTTCATGATTACGACATTAACGATTATATTTCTAAAACAGACGCGACAACAGATCGTTTAAATCTTTCAATAATGAATGCTCTCAGGTCTTATCGGGATATTTTACGCGCAGAATATTTTGCTCAGCGAGTTATCACTGCTGAATTAAACCAGCAGCAAGCACTCAAAGCTTCTCAGGTAAAATCTGCTTTTTTAGCGCATATGAGTCATGAAATACGCACACCTTTAAACGGTGTTATTGGTATGGCCATTGTTCTGGCCGATACTGATCTAACCTCTGAACAGCAAGGCTTTTTAGACGATATACATAATTCTGGTCGTGCGTTGATGGGAATCGTTAATGATGTTTTGGATTTATCAAAAATTGAAGCCGGTAAGCTGGAACTTGAGCCCCAATCATTTAAATTGAAAGATCTAATGGATGAAGTCAATTCAATGTTTCATGCGTCGATGATGAATAAATCGATTGATTTTCATCAAGAAATTGATAGTTTGGTACCTGAGTTTTTGGTTGCCGACCGAATTCGTCTACAGCAATTGATCATGAATCTATTGAGTAATGCGCTTAAATTTACCGCTGATGGAGGGTATATTGGTTTCTCTTTGCAGATGGCAGAGCCGTCGCCTATTGGAGGTTCATTTTTAATAGTAACGGTGTCTGATTCAGGTATTGGAATTAATGAAACACGTTTAAGAAAAATTTTTGATGCCTACCAGCAAGCTGAAATTAATACTTCACGTATCTACGGTGGCACAGGGTTAGGGTTGTCTTTGTGTCGTCAAATTGCCCAGCTTATGTCGGGTTATATATCGGTAACGAGTACTTTGGGTAAAGGCTCGACCTTCACCGCTAAGGTGCTTGTTCATTCAGATGCTACAAATAATGAGGTCGTTGCTAAGTCTGATACTTTTTTTTCTTCTAAAGGCATGAAAGTTCTGGTTGCTGAAGACAATGTAACTAACCGCAAGGTGATCAATAAGTTACTCCAAAAACTACTAATCGATGTGGTTTTAGTTGAAAATGGCCAGCAGTTATTAGATTGTATTAGCGATATTGATCCCGATTTAATCCTAATGGACTGCCATATGCCAGTTTTAAACGGTTTTGATACCACACGTGAACTTAGGCGAAGGGGCTCAAAAATTCCTATTTTTGCATTGACGGCGGGGGTTACTAATGAAGAGCGCATCGAATGTTTCGATATCGGTATGAAGTATATTTTAACTAAGCCAGTGACTTTGCAATCACTGACTTTGGCTTTGCAAAAGGCTGCTTTGGTTTAGTTTAATCTGCACGCTTTTATGAATGCGTTTTTCTCTCACTGCCCAGGCTGTTCACTTTTGATAATGCTTTTACTCATACTATTAATTATGGTATTTACTCGTCTGTTTTCTTATTATTCGCTACATCAGCAATCTGTTTTAAGCGGTTAATAACTTCAAAGTTAATACTGTCTTTACTGAAGTAATGTTCATCACAAGGCTCGCCAACTTCCCGATCCATGAGTAGTACTAAGGCTTCATCTACTTTATTGATGCCGTAAATAAAGAAACTACCCGTCTCTACTGCATCGACAACTTCCTGCTTGAGTGCCAAGTTACGAATATTAGCAAAAGGGATAATTACGCCGTGCTCGCCGTTCAATCCGCGAGCTTTGCATAAACGGAAGAATCCTTCTATTTTTTCATTAACTCCGCCAATCGCTTGGACTTCTCCGTATTGGTTAATCGAACCCGTAATGGCGTAAGTTTGTTTTAGCGGCTGATGAATCAGTGCTGAAATTAAGCAGCATAATTCACCCAATGAAGCGCTATCGCCATCGATATATCCGTAAGACTGTTCCATGGCTAAGTTAGCTGAAATGGCCAGAGGAAAGTCTTGAGCGTATTTATGGCCTAAGTAACCTGATAAAATCATTACGCCTTTTGTATGTATTGCTTGGCCCAAATTGGCTTCGCGCTCGATATCGAGAATGCCTCGTGAGCCTGGGTAAACGGTTGCACTGATGCGGGCAGGGGTGCCAAAGCGGGTATCACCCACGGTCATCACGGTTAAGCCATTTACCTTGCCGATCGCTTCGCCTTCGGTTTCTATTAAAATAACGTTATCCAGCATCTGTTGGTGAATGCGGTCATAAATCCTTCCAGTACGTTCTTCTTTAGCTGTGAGTGCCTGATCGATATGTTCTTTTTCTATTAATGGTGAATTCTCAGTGTTACGTAAAAATTCTGCTTCAGCCAACAGCTCAAATACATCACCAATACGAGCCGTAAGGTATTGTTGATCTTCCGCAAGGCGGGAACTGTGCTCGACTAAACGTGCTATTCCAGAGCTGCTTATGTCGGCGTAATGCTGTTCATTAATACGACTCTTAAGTAAGCATGAGAAGGCATGTATGTGTTCTTGAGTTTTGGGAATCTCACTATCAAAATCGACCAGCGTACGAAAGAGTTCATTGAAGTCTTTGTCGTACTCTTGTAAGAGGTAGTAAACATTTCGCGAGCCAATTAAGACCAGCTTAATATTTAACGGAATAACGCCTGGCAGGAGTGTTGTGGTTGATACCAACCCAAGCTCTGAGTAAGGAGATTCCATTTTTAGTTGCTGTGATTTAATGGCGCGCTTAAGTGCGTCCCAAACCATGGGTTCTTCGAGCAGTTTTTCCGCATCAATAATCAGGTAACCGCCGTTGGCTTTATGCAGTGCTCCAGGGCTTATTTTTCTGTAATTGGTCGTGAGGGCTCCTTGATCACTGGAAAACTCGATACGTCCAAAAAGGTTGCCGTAACTCGGGTGAGGTTCGTAAACAACGGGAACACCTTCATTATGGTCGTGGCATACGGCAATGTTAGGTTGAAGTATTTCTTCCAAAATACTGCGCTTAGCGTATTCATCACGTGTTTCCATCGTGCGCTCATCGACCAGCTCTGCCAAAATAATTTTTGGTAGATGTTCGCGCATAGCCGCTAAAAAAATTAATACGGTGGCAAAATCTTTATAACCTGCTTCGATAGGTTCTAGCAGAGGGGCTAATGCTTCGTTAATAGTGCTTTGATTTAAGGCACGCAGTTCGTTGTTTGATTCACGTTTCCATTGAGGCAGTTCAGATAACGCCTCATTTAAAAACTGTTCTAGTAACGTGATGTTTTTATGAAACGCTTCTCGCTCAAATTCAGCTAGCTGTGCGAACTCAGTTTCATCCAGTGCTTTCCCATCTTTCATAGGTGTAAAACTAATGGCAGAAGAATCACGAAACACGGCGGTGCTCAATTTTAATGCTTCTTTTTCAACCAATTCTAATGCTTTGTCGTATTTCTGATTAAAAGAATGATCAATGGCCGATTTTTGTTGTTGATAGCTTGGGTGTTCAAAAACGGCAGGAAATGTTGCTAATAAGTTATTAATAAGTTCGTCGAGCGTGCTTTTAAATGCGAGTGCTTGTGTGGGTGGTAGCTCTAAAACTTTAGGCTCTCTAGGGTTTGCAAAGTGATTAACGTAGCACCAGTCGCTGGGTGCGGGCTGTTTCGCTGCTTGATTTTTAAGATACTCGCGAATGTAAGAAGAGCGGCCTGTGCCATTATCTCCCATCGCATAAATGTTATAGCCGGGGCGATTCATACCGACACCAAAGCGAATGGCGTTCTCAGCACGCTCTTGGCCTAACACACCTTTAAAAGGGGGTAATTCACTTGAACTTTTAAACGCTAATTGTTGTGGATCTATTCGAGTTGAAACTTGGTCAGCATTCAATGGGCTAGGAATTGAACTGGAAATTTTACTAGGTGTGTTGCCAGTCTTGGGCATGAATATTCTCTTATTTTTCAATTGTCTATTTGATATTAGCCTACGTTATGGCTAAGTCTGTTTTTTGGCAAGGAAGAATGCACTGGTGTATTGCTTTTTTTACACTTATTTGGATAATAGCCAGCTCTTTAGTATTCTATTGTTATTATGTCTATTCAGATCGAAGATCGCACGACGATTGATATGTTTTCACGCCCAGAGCGTGGGCGCCCAAAAATAAGTCCCTATGATCGCAATACTCAGCTTAAGTTGAGTAAGCGCCTGCAGCGCAACCGTGATATGAATAAAGGTATGCGCCGTATTGAAGTGAAGTTGAACATTGATCTGATTGAGGTGTTAGATGCTTTAGCGACTGAGCTTGGCTTATCGCGCGCAGAAGTCATTGAAACTGGCTTGTTAAACTTGCTTGATCAAACCCCTGATTAAAGTATTTAATATTCAAAAATATCTTCTAAGTTGTTAATTTGACTTGCTTTTATTTCTTTGATGAGGATAATGGCGATAAGCATTTAAGCACCGCTTAAAGTGCCGCGTGTTATGGTGGCCCTTATCGGTCCCCTCGCAACAATAAACTTCGAACTCCGCCAGGCCTGGAAGGGAGCAACGGTAGAGGTGGATTTGTGTGCCGAGGTGTGGCTGGTAGGGGTCATCTCCAATTTCTTTGGTTATTCTTCTGTCTATAATTTCTGTTTTAATTGTTTCTGACTTTCAGCTCATTTCCCGCTATCATAACCACCTAAGATCATCTAATTAACGGATTTTCCATGAGTTATCAGGTACTTGCACGTAAATGGCGACCACGATTTTTTTCTGAAATGGTGGGCCAAGAACATGTGTTACGCGCCCTTATTAATGCTTTAAACGATCAGCGCTTGCACCATGCCTATTTATTTACAGGGACTCGGGGTGTAGGTAAAACGACGATTGCGCGCATTTTGGCTAAGTGCCTAAACTGCGAACAAGGCGTAAGCGCAACTCCGTGTGGTGAGTGTTCATCGTGCCGAGAAATTGCTGAAGGTCGTTTTGTTGACCTTATCGAAGTAGATGCTGCATCACGCACCAAGGTAGAAGATACCCGAGAATTACTCGATAACGTTCAGTATGCGCCGACCAGAGGCCGTTATAAGGTTTATTTGATCGATGAAGTTCATATGTTATCGACTCACAGTTTTAATGCGTTATTAAAGACGCTTGAAGAACCCCCAGAGCACGTAAAATTTTTACTGGCGACGACAGATCCGCAAAAGTTGCCGGTTACTGTGCTTTCTCGTTGTCTGCAGTTCAGCTTAAAGAATATGACGCCCGATAAGATTGTTTCACATTTAGAAACAGTCTTAAAAGCCGAAGATATGCGCTACGAAGAGGCCGCGCTGTGGCAGTTGGGGCGAGCCGCGCAGGGCAGTATGCGTGATGCATTAAGCTTAACCGATCAGGCGATTGCATATGGTCAAGGTGAGGTTTTCGAGCATCAAGTCAATGCCATGTTGGGTACGATTGATCGTGGTAGAGTCTTTAAACTGGCTGAAATCTTAGCGACAGGGCAGGTGGCTGAGCTATTAAGCTTAGTCGCTACGATGGCGGAGCATGGACCTGATTACGATGAGATTGTGCAGGCGTTGATGCAGTTGTGGCATAAAGTTGCAGTGGCACAAGTGGCTCCCAGCTCAGTCGATAATACAGAAGGTGATAAGGCGTCGATTATGCAGTTGGCGGCCGCGATGCGACCAGAAGACATCCAGTTGTTTTATCAAACGGCTTTAGTCGGACGAAAAGATTTACCGTTGGCGGCTGACCCGCGTCAGGGTTTTGAAATGATTTTGCTGCGTATGCTGGCTTTTAAACCGGTAAACAGCGCGCCTCTTAATCTTGATTTGGTGGGTTCTTTGCAAGCGCCAGGTTCTGTTGAGTCACTCCCTGAGCCTGCCAGTAATACTGCGAATGTTCATGATGTCTCGCAGGCAACGGAAATTACAGAAGAAAAAAAGCCATTAGCTGACTCAGAATTAGCGCCTGAGTCAGTGGTTGATATAATTGAAGCGCCTATGCTTAAAGCCGTTGCAATGCCTACGGCTAATAATCAGTTTATAGAACATGAGATTGCTGCTGAATCTCCTGTCATGAGTGATGAGGCAATTATTGAGAGCGGCTCGCTTAATATGCTTAAGAATTCGGTGCTTAAGAATCCGGTGCTTGAAGGTCCTGTGAGTGAAAGCACATATGTTGAGCCGTTAACAAAAGAGAGCCCTAAAATAGGCGCTGCTGATCTGCTTAATAATCCGTTGCCTGTTATAGCGACTACTCAGTCTGCAGCGCCTACTGAGAAGAACATCGTTCCCGAAGTAACCTTCGATTTTGATTGGCAACAATTGTCGAACCTCAACTGGTGGCAATGGGTTAGGCATTTACCTTTAGCCGGTATGCCAATGGCTATCGCTTCAAATAGCGCGCTGATTAGCCGGCATGAGAATCAGTTGGTTATGGATGTTGATCCAGGCCAAGGCGCGTTATTTAATGATTCTCAGCGACAGAGAATTGAACAGGTTTTGTGTGATATAACAGGGTTACCTGTGCAGTTATTGATGCATGTGCAGTTGCCTCGTGGAGAAACACCCCACCAGCGCCGTACACGTTTAATGGCAGAGCAATTTGCTCAGGCTGGGCATGCGATAATGGAAGATGAGGTTGT
>JBNMOT010000062.1:0-18717 GCA_051275515.1 Oleispira sp.
TATCAGCCTTTTCCAAACTGATACCTGAGCAGCGAATGACTTTTGCATCTTTAAGTTGAAGTGCTTTTTTCAACATATCATCAGGGTCGACTAACACCTCTTTGCATTGCCAGCAGTTTCTAGCAGCAATGTCATTTTCACCTCCACAGTGCGGGCACTCTTTAAAAACAAAGCGATAGTTGCATTGATGCTCTTTTGCATCGATGTCGATAGTGTCTTCAATCAGCCCTTGGCAGCGGCGACCGTAATGCTCAAGTAAATGGCCATCGTCATCACAAATACCCCAAAATATATTAGGAAATTCACAGCTAGGGCAAATGACTTGCACAGGTTGGCTTTGGCTATTAGGTTTTTTTTCACCGACTTCCGGTTGATATAGATCAAAATTATTGCCGGTATAATCAATCACCAAACAATTCTTTTTGTTCTCGCTTAAGCGCAGTCCACGACCAATGATTTGCTGATAGAGACTGACCGATTGTGTCGGGCGTAAAATGGCAATCATGTCGACATGCGGCGCATCAAAGCCAGTCGTCAATACAGAGACATTGACCAAGTATTTTATCTCTTGGAGTTTGAACGCCTTAATTAAACGATCGCGTTCTGCGCTATCCGTTGCACCAGTAATTAACGCGCTGTGTTGAGTAGGAAGGTAGCTGAAAATTTCTTTTGCATGATCAACGGTCGCGGCAAATATCATAATACCCAGACGTTGTTGTCCTAGTTCAATAACCTGTTCGGTAATCCCTTGCGTAACGCGATGGTTCTTATTTAATAAATGATTTACATCGGTAGGATTATATTCACCTGACGAATTTTCTCGAAGACTACTGAAATCATAATGCTCGATGGTGGCATCGACTAATTTAGGCTCGGTAAGGAACTTACGCTTTATTAAGTAACGCAAAGGTAGTTCATAAATACAGCGTTCAAAAGGACGTGAGTCTTCGCTGCGAACGATACCTCGATAATGCTTGCGATATATCCATCCCATCCCAAGACGGTAGGGCGTCGCAGTAAGCCCTAATAATTTGACGTCTGGATTAGAGTCTTTTAATTGATGGATTATTTTTTGATATTGATTAAGACTTTGTTGCTCTTCATTGTTATTTTGATCTTTATCATTATTGCTCATGTTTACGCGGTGGCATTCATCAATAATAATTAATGAGTATTGTTGGTTAAAGTCTTGAAGGTTTCTGGCAGCAGATTGAATACTGGCAAAGGTTACTTGATACTGGTTTTCTTTCTTTTTTAACCCTGCAGAATAAATACCAGCGGTTAAACCATAGCTTTCATATTTTTGATGATTTTGCTCTACCAGCTCTTTTACGTGCGTTAGGATAAGGATTTTTCTATTGGCTAGGCGCGCTAACTCAGCAATAACTAAACTTTTACCTGACCCTGTGGGCAATACAATGACGGCAGACTCATTCGTTTTACGGAAGTGCTTAATCGTCGCAGAAACAGCGTCTTGTTGGTAATTACGAAGTTTAAAACTAGCCACTGTTAAGATAAAACCCTTAAATTTTTACGAGAAAACGGATATGAAACGGTACGTAATAACAGTTTGAGAGAGACTATAAGTTAACGATACCGTGTCTATGAAGCTCAATATGAATAATAATCTAATAGGACGTGAATGATAAGGCATGCTGGGAGTGAATGGAATATGCTGTTTAATAAGACGCTTGCTAGTATTTTCTCGGAGGGTCATTAAATACTTGGTTTATCCATTACTTGGTTTGATAGACCGTCGTTTTATTGCGACCACTTCCTTTAGCATGAGAAAGAGCCTTGTCTGTAGCGTCTAGCCATTGGGTATATTGTATAAACTTTTTTGAATATTCAGCGATACCAGAACTAATGGTCACGTTAATGTCATGACCACCGCTATTAATGACTAAACCAGCGACCTTTTTACGCAAACGCTCGGTAAAAATTGATGCGGCCGCTGCGTCGCTATCGACTAATAAAATCGAAAATTCTACGCCCCCAAAACGACAGAAAATATCAGACTCTCTTACTGTTTGTCGCATAATCGAGGCGAGTACTCGAATGACCTCATCACCCGCCTGATGGCCATATTGGTTGTTAATATTTTTGAAATTGTCAATATTAAATATAACTAAGCTAGAAGGGGCTGCATTATGTGAACAGTGAACATGTTCTTGTTGAAATTTCTCTATCCAATAGCTTCGATTATACAACTGGGTTGAATTATCGATGTGACTCAAGTGAGCAAGGTGTTGATTTGCCTTAATAAGATCATCTTGATTTACTGCAATATCCGTCACATCATAAATAATTAAACAAATATGATTAACGTTACCGTTAACAGACTCTAGCGGAATAATCGTACTATTTTGATACATGTTGGTAGCACGCCCCGTGATGGGGCGGTAATTCTTGAATTTAAATACGTAAGGGCGTTGCTCCCAAATAGTAAAGGTTCGCGTTTTTAACTCGAATACCGGCTCGGCTTTTTGGCGAAACCACGTTGCAGGAATATCGCTAAACGATTCAAACAAAGACTTGTCGACAACATCATCTGGGCATAACCCACTATGATTTTCCATAAATCCATTCCAAAGCTGGATTTTATAATCACGATCAAGAATTACTAGGCCGACATCAATACTTTGCAGTACGTCCATTAACCAATGCATTTCACCAAACTCAACGCCAGATTTTGCCATACGAGTATTAATGCCTTAATCCAATAAATAATCAATTTGCTGATTAATTTTAGCTACAGAATCTTCAGTGAACAGCAGTAATAAATCACAATCAATGTTTACATTCTCAATTTTATAATGAATTTCTATTGCTAAGGTTTGGGACCATTGATGATTGCCCGATTTAACGAGATCATCGACGTGGCAGTGTTGTCCTAAAACAACAGGATGGCCTTGATTAAAGGTAAGTTCTAGTTGCTCACCTATACCATGGATACAGGCTCCAATTAATACCGAACTGACATCCATTAAAAGCTCCAGTTCACTATGCTTATCTAAAGGGCCTTTATAGTTCATTAATGTTGCTAGGTCAGAAAAGCTGGCATCGTTAAACACTAACAGCGCTTCTCCTGCGATCCCTGATCCAATAAACCCTTGGCATACTGCCGATACGTTATCGCTTGCGGTTGTGTCTGCTAGGGCCATGTGCAGCTCACCCGCACTGATCATATTCACTTTAGGAATGGGTAAGATTACATAGACGTTCAATAGTCGTGCAAGTCTGTCGGCCGCTTGACCCATAGCAACGTTGGTTATCTCTTGATAACAGTCTCTGCGTTCTTCCGTTAGGCTGGTGCTCATCGCTAAGGCTTCCATTGTTATACCTCTGACAAAATGCCAAATTCGGTCAGAATCTCGGTCGTTTTTGCTTTATCGATGGGTTTTTTAATAAAAGCCATTGCTCCAAGTTTTTTTACTCTTTCTTGTGCATCCGGTTGTATATCGCCCGACACAACGATGACCATTGCGGGTAGGTCTTCTTTGCGGATAATCTCAAGAACGCCATAACCGTCCATTTCTGGCATGGTTAGATCCAAGAATACGACGTCTCCTTTGCCCTGGCGAATCGCCTCTACGCCTTCTACACCGTTTGCTGCAAACGTTAATTCTATGTCCCAACCATCAGGAAGAGAGCGTTTCATTTGCTTGCGCGCAAAACTTGAATCGTCACAAATAAGAACAGGAAGTGCCATGGTATTAGGTCGCCAAAGAATACATTACTTTAAGTAATAGACGTGAAACGCTTATCCCTCAAGGAATGTGATGAAAATAGTGTCGATAAAATCCCTCATGAAAGTACATTGACCAGCCTAATAAAGGTTATGAAAATTAAGATTGTTTAAATGACCGCTTAATTGCCGATAAATGTCGCTGCTGAGGGTGACAATTTTTACAAGTAGGCTAAAATGCGCCACTGTATTTGTCTGCTAAAACCGAGTTGTGTTGTCTATGATCCGTGAAATTTTACGTACTATTGTGCTCAATAAACGAAATAAACTGAGTAAAAGCTTTCAGCGTTTGCCCTTTATGAGTTCAATTAAGCGTAATTTTAGAGTTGGGCTGACAGATATTGATTTTAATATGCACATTAATAATTCACGTTACATGGTCTTTATGGAGCGCGCGCGCTGGGATCACCCTTTGCAAACGGATACTTGGGACGTCATGTTGCAAGAAAAACTGAATTTCATCGTTGCAGGCATCGAAATGGGTTACATTCGTGAAATCCGTTTTGGTAAAAAGTTTCACATTGAAACCTGTTACCTTGGCTGGGATGAAAAATATGTGTACTTAGAGCAGCGCTTTATTGCTGACGGTAAAATTCATGCCTATGGACTGGTTAAAGGGATATTTTTACAGCAAGGTGAAAAAGCGATTCCTAAAGCTGTGGCTAAAATACTGGGGATCAACCACGCACCGGATGCCTTGCCGGAACATATGGAGTTGTGGAAACGCTTAGCGATTGCCAAGCGAGCATTCTCTACCCCGGTTAACATAGCGAAAAAGTACGCGGCCTAGGTCGGAGCGACTAACCTCTTTATCTTTTATTGATAAAGAGGGCTTAATTCTGACGGATCTGTCGACGACTTAGCCTGCTTTTTCTTAAGCGCCTGAGATAAGTTATTCCAAAGCAATTGGCCATTAAAAGCGCTGTTTTCAAGATTTTGGTAAAGCACGCTGTCTAACTCACTCAAGCTATTCGTTAACGGGATATCGTTAAACTGTTTACCCAGTTGATCTAAACGGGTGATGTTAAATTCTTGCTGCGACCAATCCTGCAGACGTTGTCTAATGATCAGCGGATCGTTCTCCTGGCAGGCTTTTCTAATCTGTTTTAAGCTTTCTTTACAAGACATCTCGGTTGTATCGATTTCTTCTTTAATGGGCCTGTTGTTATTACGCCATAATAAAAAAGCACTGATCGTATTGGTTAGCAGTAATAATAAGGTGGCGGCAATCCAATACCCTAAGTTTTGATTAGTCATAACGGCTGAATTATTAGCCGAGTCTGACAGTGTGCTGGCTGGGGTGTTTGTTGATTGGCTACTGTTTATCTGTATAGCATTTTCAGGTGCTGCAACGATGACGGTTTGGGCCGGTAAAATGGCATACTCAAGACGATTAGTGTCCAAGTTCCACCAAGGGATACGCATTTCAGGGATAGTCACTCGGCCACTTTGAACCGGTACGATGGCTAAAGACTGCTGCAAGAACCCCTGAATTCCTTGGTTATCTGTTTTATCGTTATGCTCAGATTGGTCTGGGTAATATTTCACACCTTCCACTACTGGCAGGCTGAGTTCGGGTAATTGGCTGCCAGAAAGGCCCTGAGCATTGATCGTTATGGTGCGGGTTACGGGTTCGCCTACTTGCCATTCGCTATAGGGCTTGCTCCAGCGATCAGAAACTTTAAGCTCAGGGCTCGGCAGCCAAGGTGCTTGGGGATAGCTTGCGGGCGTTGATTTAACCTTGATACGAAGAGGCTCAGCGATCACTGTCACAGGGCGCCCTCTACTCCAACGATTATAAGAATTCACTATATTGGCGCTGAATTTTTGGCCAGGAATAATCATTTCACCACTTTCTTCTGCAAAAATAGCAAAGCGGCGTTCATAAACGCCCATTTGTTGGCCGTTGATGTTGGTATTGTATTGGCGAACTTCACCCAGCGGCACAACGTGCGCATCAGTGACTTTAAATTCAGACAAGGTGGCGTCTTCGTGATTAACGCTGTAATACAATTTTTCAGTATAAATAACCTGAGCTTGCACATACGTGCTTGTGGTATCTATTTTAATATCAAAAAAGAACTCTTTGGCAATTTGATCTTTGACTGATTGCGATAATGCTTTAACAGTCACTTGAATTTCCTGACTTCGTTGGCCATCAAACTCAACCGCAGGAATAATTAATGTACCTGTTCGAAGTGGCGTTAGCATGAGTGTCCATTCAGTAAATGACACTGTTTTTCCATTCATTGAACGGAACTGATTCGCACGCTGTTGGTTAATAATACGAAAGTCTTTTTTCAGTACTGTTAAATCTGGTTGACCAAAGCCGATTTGTTCGTCATAACGAAGAAATAAACGAAAACTATCATTTTCGGTAATTTGTTTACGATCAACGGTTGCGCTTAAGGTGCCTGCTATAGCTGTATTGGCTAGCAGTAATAGCGTGAGCGCCAGCATTGAACATAATGAGTTGATGAGTTTTCTTACCCTGAAACTATTTACCATGAGACTTCGCCTTCGTCTTGCTGATCACGCTGTTTATATTGATATAAAAATTTACGTTTTAATAGACCGCCTGGGTCATCGGGAATACGATTGAGCCATTGTTCTAGTGCCTGTTTTTCTTCACGGGTGAGGTCATTTTCGGCTTCAGTTTGATTAGCTTGCTGTTCTTGCTCAGCTTGTTTATCCGCCTCAGCTTGTTTCTCTTGTTCAGATTTAGATTTTTCTTCATTCTTTTCTTCAGTATTTTTTTCGTTAGCGTCTTTCTTCTCTGAATCCTGTTGTTCAGAATCTTTCTCTTGCGAGTCTTTAGAGTCAGAATCTTGTTGATCTGAATTTTTATCATCCGAATCCTGCTGCTCATCAGATTCTTGCTCCTCATCCGAATCCTGCTGCTCATTAGAATCTTGCTGCTCATCAGAGTCTTGCTGTTCTTGTTCTTCTAGCAGCTTCTCAACCAAGGCTTTATTAAATTCGGCATCGGAAAAATCATTATTCAATGCTAACGATTGCTCATAAGCTTTAACCGCTTTCTCAAGTTCACCTGCGTGGGCGAGTGCGTTACCACGATTGAAATGATTTTTCGCTTGCTCTATTACAGAGGTATTGTTATCAATACTGAAGTTCTCAGCAGCTTGTTGATAGTCTTTTGCGCGATAGAAACTGGAGGCTTTCCAGTTAGGATCTTCAAACATTTCTGCTGCTTTTGCGGGGTCTTGTTCAAAAATCTTCTGGGCTTGCTGATCTTTCGTTTGCCATGCGTCGTCCCACAAGCTGGCATAGCTTGTTTCTGGCTGCAGTATGATTAAAAATGCGAGTGACAATAGCCAGCCACGGCGAAATGATAGGGCGGCAATAATAATGATAATCAAAATAAGCCAATAACCTTGGTCAGCCCATAGATCAAATTGTCGTTCCAATGTAGTTTGATCAGGGTCACTCTTTTGATCAGCAGAGTTGTTCAATGTCTCAGTCGTTAAACTGTTTATATTGAGTAGGTAATGCCAATCGGTGTCGTCAAAACTCATCTGGTGCCAACGAATATTAAGATCGGCGGCCAGTTGCTTAATGCTTTCTAAGTCGAGTTTTGGTAACACGATATTGCCTTGGCCATCTCGCTTAAAGCCACCTTCTTGCATCGCGATAGGCGCACCTTCTTCAGTGCCGAGGGTTAATATAGACAGCTGTTGTTTCTTATCGCCTAATACCTTTTCGATACGGCCAATATCTTTTGTTTGAATGCCATCGGTCATTAATAAAAATTGAGCCCTTGTTAAACCCGCATCGCGAATAAGCTTACCTGCGAGGGCTAATGCTTTATCGGGACGACTTCCCATCGCGGGCATAATGAAAGGTGATAGGGCAGGGACAAGATTGATAATGGTATCAGCATCGTCGGTAAGAGGGGTTACGGTATAAGCATCACCGGCGTAAACAACTAATGCGGTTAAGCCTTCATTGCGCTGCTTTAATATATCAATGACTTTTTGTCGTGCACGGGTTGCACGGTCAGGGCTAACATCTTGTGCGGCCATTGATAGCGACATGTCTAAAACAATGACCAAGGCATTATTTTTTTTCTGAACGGGCTGAGGTAACTGCTCCCAGGTAGGACCTGAGAGTGCAATGCTGCTAAATACCCAAGCAAACAAAATAAACCATAAGGGCCAGCGTGACTGCTCACTCGGCATTTGATCAAGCACATGAGGCATTAAAGACTCATCGATAATGCCATGCCAGCGGGCAGAGGCTAAACGACGCTTAAGTAATAAAATAAAAAGGACTAATGCAGGAATCAGCGTTAATAACCACAGTGGGCGTAATAAATGAAATTGCGAAAAAAATAATTCCATTATTTAGGCCCTCTCTTCTTAGTCTCTGCATTAGAGTGAAATGCTGATTTAAACACATAAGCGAAATAACGAAATAACCCAAGTGCCTGCAATGAGAGAATAAAGCTAATAAAGAGTGCTAAGGCAAGAGGCCAATAATAAACATTAATTTGCGGACGAAATATCTCAGGGTCTTTTTCGGTAGGCTCAAGTTGATCAATCATGTCATAGATTTTCTCGAGATCTTGACCATCGCGGGCGCGAAAATAATGACCACCGGTAATATCAGCCATTTTTTGCAGTGTTGCTTCATCAAGATCTCTGGAAGGGTTTACTTGGCGAGTGCCAAAGAGGCTGGAGACTTCCATCGCATCGGCGCCTAAACCAATCGTATATAGTTTAACGTTACTCTGTTGAGCTAGTTCGGCGGCTTTTAGCGGCTCAACTTCTCCCGATGTATTAGCCCCATCGGTCAATAAAATCACAACGCGGCTTTGTTCTGGGTGTGACTGTAAGCGTTTAATCGTAAGACCAATAGCATCACCAATAGCGGTCTTTTTGCCTGCTAAGCCTATCTGAGCTTCGTTCATCAATGTTTGAACCGTTTGCCAATCAAAGGTCAGCGGTGCTTGTAGGTACGCTTGGCTACCAAACAGAACCAATCCTAAGCGATCCCCTTGGCGTTGACTGACAAAATCGTTTAATACTTTTTTCACCGTGAATAAACGATTAACAGGACGGCCTTGCCATTTCATATCTTCGATATCCATACTGCCAGAGATATCGATTGCCAGCATTAGGTCGCGTCCTGAGGTCGGTAGTTCAACAATGTCGCCCAAAATATGGGGGCGAGCAAGCGCTGTTAATAATGCCAACCATAATAAGAGAGGCAGTATTAACGACGGCCAGGTCTGCTGCGTGTGTACTTGAGCAACTTGAGCAGACGTTTGCCATAGGTCAAGGTTCGGTACTTTTAACGCGGCTTCTTGTTGTTTAACTTTTGGCAGTAACCAAAAAATGATAAGGGGTAATGGCAGTAAAAAAAATGCCCAAGGCCAGTGCCAATCAATCATTTGAATGTCCTATTGAATGCTCTGATGAATTCTTTTTTATTTTATCTACGGCAGGGGGGGTATTATTTTTCAACCAGCTTGCGCAGACATTATAAAGGTTATCCGCATCATATTGGCAATGTTCTTGATAAAGTCCTTCGCTCATCGCGTGGGCTAACTCTTCATTGAATAACGTTTTTTCGCTATGATGAATTAAAAAATCTATCCATGCTAAACCCGAAAGACTGACCGCATTGGGATATTGCTTAAGGCAATAGCGTTTTAATATTTGATTGCTGTGCTGTAAAAAAGCGAGGGAATCTGAATCAGCTTTAAATTGATGGTATTTCAATTTTAGCAAATGACGGGCCGCTTTTTTATTCGCATTTTTAGCTTTAACGTATTGCCAAAAATACACGGCGCCCAAAAGCGACAGCAACGTGATTACGAGCAGTGCCCACCAACCAAACGCGATTGGCCAATCATTAATCGCATTGGGTAAGCTAATATCCTTTAATTGCGATAAATCGGCCACTGGAGAACCATTCATACTAGGTGTGGGCATTATTTATTACCTTTGCTCTCGGCAACTTTACTGGCAGACGCTTTACTCATGGCAATCTGGCTTAATCCTAAACCTGTGCGTAATGCCGTAATGATGTCATCTTTAGCTTGTAAACTAATGAGCGGAACTCCGAGCTTTAGCGTGCGCTGCTTTAATGCCTGCTGGCGCCGTTCAAAAGCTTGCTGATGTTCTAAACCTTGAGATTTTGAATAGCATTCGAGTTGTAACCGTTGATTACCGTCGGTGAGAGGGTAACTTCCTAGCGGTAAAATATTCTGCTCAAAGGCATCAAAAATATTAATCGCAACGACATCGTTATGTTTACTGATTTGGTAAAGTTGGCGTTCGCAATCAGCATCAAAATCTTGCCAATCCGAAATGAAATACACCGTGCTGCCTGGGCGAGTCACTCGACGCGTATGACGGAGCATGTCCGCTAGACGACTGGTTGTTGATGTTGTCGAATCATGACGATTTGGCTCATTATTGCCTTGCGCTTGTTTAAATTGGGAGAGCTCATGTAAAACATGCATCACTTGTTT
This sequence comes from Oleispira sp., assembly GCA_051275515.1. Taxonomy (GTDB): domain Bacteria; phylum Pseudomonadota; class Gammaproteobacteria; order Pseudomonadales; family Oceanobacteraceae; genus Oleispira. The sequence goes on from JBNMOT010000062.1 coordinate 10,245, forward strand.
TCGGCCGGGCTTAGGCCGAATGTCAGTCTCATGACTATCATCAAATAGCAGTGCGCCAATGCGATCACCATTATTAAAGGCTGACCAAGAAAACAAGCTAACAATGTCAGCCGCCAGTACAGACTTAAACCCATGCTGAGTACCAAAAAACATACTCGAGCGTAAATCACAGACAACCATGACAGGGCGTTCTCGTTCTTCACGAAATACCTTGATATGAGGTTTTTGGGTACGCGCAGTGACTCGCCAATCCATGGTGCGGATGTCATCACCCGCTTGATAGCTTCGAACCTCTGAAAAATCTACCCCACGACCTCTAAGGTTCGATGTATGAATCCCCGCCATTTCATTCAAAACTTTCTTTTGTTTATGGATGGGCAAAAGCTTTGCTAGATGGCGAATAGCGATCAAATTATCCGTACTGATTAGAGCACCTTTGGATAACCGGCCATCGTTGTTATGAGTGTGAATAAGCGCCATGGTTAGGTAACCGGTACACGAGTAATTAACTCATTGATTACTTTGTTGGTGGTCATGCCATTGGCTTCTGCTTCAAAACTTAGCAGTATGCGATGTCGCAGTACATCATGAGCAATGGCTTGCACGTCATCTGGGCTGACAAAATCACGGTTATTCAACCAAGCATGAGCTCGAGCGCAGCGTTCTAAAGCGATCGTGCCACGAGGGCTAGCACCATAATCGATCCAGTTAGCCATATCTTCGCCATACTGTTCAGGATTACGAGTCGCCATAACCAGTTGCACAATGTATTGCTCAACGGATTCACTCAGGTGCAAGTTCAATGTTTCTTGGCGCGCAGCAAATATATCGGCTTGGCTTATTATGTCACCTCTTACCGGAGCATGCTCCATTGCTTCACCGCGCACTAAGCGCAAAATCTTTTGTTCTGATTCCGCATCAGGGTAGCCAATCACTACGTGCATTAAAAAGCGGTCTAGCTGTGCCTCAGGTAACGGGTAAGTACCTTCTTGTTCAATCGGATTTTGGGTGGCCATGACGAGAAACAGTTTTTCCAGTTTCATGGTATTGCCCCCCACAGACACTTGGCGCTCCCCCATCGCTTCTAATAACGCACTTTGAACTTTAGCGGGGGCACGGTTAATTTCATCGGCTAAAATTAAGTTGTGAAAAATGGGGCCTTGTTGAAATTTAAAACTGCCTTCTTCAGGGCGATAAATTTCTGTGCCCGTGATATCACCCGGTAATAAATCAGGAGTGAACTGAATACGCTTGAAGTCCCCTTCAATATGATCGGCCAAAGCATTAATCGCTTTTGTTTTCGCTAAACCAGGAGCGCCTTCTACTAATAAGTGACCATCCGCTAAAAGTGCAATTAATAGCCGTTCAATCAAATGCTGTTGGCCAATGATGTTGGCGCTCAATGCTTGCGATAGTTGTTTGAATCCTTGCTGCATTTTGCTGCTCACTTTGTTTGCGATGTAATTATTTGATTTCATATAAGATTTTATTGAATGAAATGCTCAGGTCAATGATTAAGATAAAAGATAGGGGTAAAAGTTCGTATCTTAACACTACTTTACAAGGGGCTGAGATTGAATTGATTGTTATTTGTTCAATCAAGGGGTATCAAGTGCTAATAGAAAACTTTAGTCTAAGCTAATGGCAAGGAACACTATTTTAGAATTGTAGGGATAGCTTTTATGAGTACTAGCAAACCACTAAATAAACCCGATTTAACCGCACTTAATCGTCTGATTGATGATCGCAATGACAAAGTGAAGGCGAAGAGAATTAAGCTTTTTGCAGAGCTCTATTATGAAGGTTCGCCGGCGGCAGATATAGAGGCCCGTAATCCAGAAGATTTATACGGGGCAACAGTATCATTTTGGTTATTTATTCAAAATAACAATATTGCTCAGCCTAAAGTAAGAGTTTTTAATCCAGATTTCGAAGCACATGGTTGGCAGTCTACTCATACCGTGATTGAAGTATTATCAAAAGAAATGCCGTTCTTAATCGATTCGGTTCGATTAGAACTGAATCGTCGTCACATGTCAGTCCATTCCATTAATTCATGTGTGGCTCATTTAGAAAGAGATGCCAAGTACAGGAAAAAATCGACTTCGCCCTTATTTAAGGCTTCTGAAAAAAGTCAGGCTGAATCGATTATTTATATTGAAGTTGATCGCCATACCGACAATGAAATGTTAGATGAATTATCTAAAACCTTGGTGCAAATCGTCAATGAAGTGCGTCATTGTGTTGAAGACTTTGGTGCTTTGATTGATCGCGCTGCTAGAGCGTCAAATGAACTGGATCTATTACCCTGCGATAAACCTAAAGAAGACATTAAGGAGTCACAAGATTTCTTAGCTTGGTTGGCCAACGATCATTTTACATTCTTAGGTTACGATGAATTTTCAATAGAAAAAAAAGACGGTAAAACTTACATTGTGCGTGATGACAGCTGTGACCTAGGAAGCTTTAGATATCTTCAGGTCAGTAATAATCGTCGGTACTTCGAAGAGTTACCAGAAGAAACTCAAGCCTTTGTGTTAAGTCCAGGCATTATCAGTTTTTTTAAATCAGGTAGGTTGAGTCGCATACATCGCCCAGCATATCCTGATTACATCGTGGTGAAACGATTTAATGAAAAAGGTGAGGTGATTGGTGGTGTTCGCTTCATGGGGCTTTATACCTCGATTGTTTATATTGATAGCCCCAATAATATTCCGTTAATTCGTCAAAAGTTACAGCAAGTTAACAACATGTCGGGCTTTGAAAGAAATAGTCATAACGGCAAAGAGATTAACCGAATATTAGAAGTATATCCAAGAGACGAGTTGATACAGTCAACCTCAGAGCAGCTCTATAATACCGCACTCGGTATTCTTAATATGCAAGAGCGCCGTCAAACGCGTGCTTTCATAAGAAAAGGCACTTATGGCAAGTTTTTATATTGCATGGTTTTTACCCCCAGAGATATTTATAATACCGAGCTAAGAACGAAGATTCAAAACGTTCTAGAAGAAGCTTGCGATCCTCAGTTTGTCGAATTTAATACCCAATTTTCTGAATCCATACTTGCCCGTACTCATTTTGTATTACGCTTAAAAAATAGCGAAAGCGGTGATATTGACCACAAGGCCATTGAATATAAAATTCAGCAAGCCGCGCGGAGTTGGGGTGATGATTTACACTCTGCATTGATAGAGCAGGTTGGAGAAGAAAAAGGCAATCGCTATCACCATATTTATCGTTACGCTTTTCTTGCGGGTTACCGTGAAGATTTTGGTTCCCGCACTGCAGTTGCCGATATTCAACATATTGAAGGTTTGCGTGAACACCCTGAGAAAGGCATCGCGATGAGTTTTTATCGCGAGCTAGAGGAAGGCGCTAATCAATTGCGTTTCAAGTTATTTAATCTTGACCACGTTTTGCCGTTATCAGATGTCATGCCTATTTTAGAACATCTAGGGCTTCGAGTGATTGGTGAACATCCTTATGGCGTGCAATATGACAATGGACGCAAGGTCTGGATTCATAATTTTATCTTAGAATACACCTTAGCAGATCGCATCGACATGCAATTGGTTAAGGGATTATTCCACGAGACATTCAAAAATATCTGGAATGGTCGCGCTGAAAGTGACGGTTTTAATAAACTGGTACTAGGCTCCGAGATTGGCTGGCGTGAAATTGCCGTACTCCGCGCTTATGCACGCTATATGAAACAAATACGGTTCGGTATTAGCGAGTTCTCTATTGCGACTACGCTGAGCCGTTACATTGATATCAGTCGATTGTTAGTAAAAGCATTCGAAGTACGATTTGCTTTACATGCCGATTGGACACCCAAACAGCGAGCGCTCGCGTTTGCTGAGGTAGAGCGCGAAATTATAGCTGCACTTGATGGTGTCGAGCAGCTAAACGAAGATCGAACTGTTCGTCGCTATTTAGAGCTGATAAAAGCAACCCTGCGAACTAACTTTTATCAGTGTGATGAAAACGGCAATGCTAAAGATTACATCTCTTTTAAAATTGACCCTCATCTGATAAGCGATATGCCCTTGCCTCGGCCGATGTTTGAGATATTTGTCTACTCTCCAAAAGTAGAAGGGGTGCATCTAAGAGGGGGGAAAGTTGCACGGGGCGGATTACGTTGGTCTGACCGAGAAGAAGATTTCCGCACCGAGGTTTTGGGCCTAGTGAAGGCTCAGCAAGTTAAAAATGCAGTGATTGTACCGGTTGGAGCCAAAGGCGGTTTTGTTGCTAAAAATTTGAAACCAGAAATGACCCGTGACCAATGGTTAGAAGAGGGTATTGCCTGTTATAAAACCTTTATCAGTTCACTATTAGACATCACGGATAATCTAGTGGATGGGAAAGTCGTACCCCCCTTAGAGGTTGTTCGCCACGATGATGATGATGTTTATTTAGTGGTTGCCGCCGATAAAGGCACCGCGACTTTCTCTGATATCTCTAATGGGATTGCGGTTGAACGAGGGTTTTGGTTAGGGGATGCGTTTGCTTCTGGTGGCTCAATTGGTTATGACCATAAAAAAATGGGCATTACTGCTCGTGGCGCCTGGGTTTCAGTGCAGCGTCATTTTCGTGAACTTGGCTCAAACGTTCAAGAAGAAGATTTCACCGTTGTTGGTGTAGGAGACATGGCGGGGGATGTGTTTGGTAATGGCATGCTGCTATCGGAACATATTCGTTTAACAGCAGCCTTTAACCATATGCACATATTTGTTGACCCTAATCCCGATTCGATATTGAGTTTTGTGGAACGCAAGCGCTTATTTGAGATGCCTCGTTCGACTTGGGATGACTATGATAAAGGGCTCATTTCCAAAGGTGGAGCCATATTCTCACGCAGTGCTAAATCAATAAAAATCAGTCCTGAAATGAAGGCACGCTTTGATATTCAAGAAGACCAACTCGCGCCCACTGAATTGATCAAAGCGCTGCTATTAGCACCCGTTGATTTACTTTGGAATGGGGGTATTGGTACTTACATAAAGGGCAGTAGTGAAAGCCATGCGGATGTCGGCGATAAAGCGACCGATATGGTAAGAATTAACGGCAACCAGGTGCGTGCTAAGGTGATTGGCGAGGGTGGCAATCTAGGTATGACCCAGCTGGGGCGAGTTGAGTTTGCATTAGCGGGCGGTTCTTCTTATACCGACTTTATTGATAACGCTGGCGGCGTTGATTGCTCAGATCACGAAGTGAATATCAAAATTATGCTGAACGAAATAGTCGCCTCAGGCGATATGACGTTGAAGCAACGTAATCAATTATTCATGGAAATGACTGATGCCGTATCGGAATTGGTATTAAGCAATAATTATCGACAAACTCAGGCCATTGCATTGGGGCATCGAGAATGCCAAAAAAGCATGGATGAATACGTGCGTCTGATTCACGATTTTGAAGATTCAGGCAAGTTAAATAGAGCGTTAGAATATTTACCCGATGATGAAACCCTTGCAGAGCGCAAGTTGAACGGGCTAGGGCTTACTAAGCCAGAGCTCTCGGTTTTAATCTCTTATGCTAAAGCTGATTTAAAAGAGCGATTGAATCTTGAAGCCATCAGTCAGGATACGTATCTGTGTAGAATTGTTGAAACGGCATTTCCTCAAAAGCTGGTGGATGATTATAACAGCCCCGTCATGCATCATAAATTACGCTCTGAAATTGTGGCGACTCAGTTGGCGAACGATTTAGTGAATTATATGGGCATCACCTTTGTGAATCGTTTAATTGCATCAACAGGGGCAACGGTCGTAGAGGTCGCTCGAGCTTATGTTGCTGCTCGAGATATCTTTGGATTGCACGACCTGTGGTCAAAAATTGAAGCCTTGGATTATCAAATCTCCGCAACAGTACAAGCCGAAATGATGGGGCGTTTAATGCGCTTAGTGCGTCGTGCCAGTCGTTGGTTCTTGCGCAACCGTCGCACCGATATGGATGTGGTAACGGAAGTTGAATCATTTAAAGCCAGTGTAGACTCTGTCAGAAATAACTTATCGCAATGGCTCAAAGGTTCGACACAAGCAATATGGCAGGGACGTTTTGATCAATACACTGAGCAAGGTGTCCCAGAGGATGTATCTGCCTTAGCAGCAGGCACAAACTCACTGCTTTCAGCACTTGGAATTATCGAGGCGTCACATGAAACTGGGCGATCTGTTGAACGTGTTGCAGAAGCCTACTTTTTCGTTGGTGAAACGTTATCACTAAACTGGTTCTTAGAACAGATCAATAATTTAGAGACAAACTCCGAGTGGGAAGCGTTGGCTCGTGAAGCGTTTCGTGATGACCTCGTTTGGCAACTACGCTCACTGACGGTATCGGTATTGAATACTGAAGAAAGTGAAAATATGCCGATGACTGAGTTGATGGATCAGTGGAAAACTGCCCATCCTCATTTGATTAGTCGTTGGCAGAAAATGCTCGATGCACTGCGGGCTTCTGATAAAGTTGAATACGCTATGTATTCTGTCGCGTTGCGAGAGTTATTGGATTTGGCACAAGCCAGTAGACATCTTTCAGTAGATGATACTAACCAGAAGCTGTCATCGTGAAGTAGGTTGTATTAAGGGGGGATGATATTGTCGTTCAATATTAGCCTCTTTTTTATTCTAACTAAAAATATTAAGCCAGATGTTCACCGCGTCTTTTGATAGTACTGATTACTTTTTTAGCATTAAATTTGTTTTTAAGTATTTCAATGGCTAATTCTGGTTTGGAATCTCCACACATAAAAATGTCAAAAGCTGCAAAATTTCTTTCTGGCCAAGTATGTACACTGATATGAGACTCTGACAAAACAGCGATCCCCGTTACTCCGTTGTTTGGCGTAAAGTGGTGTAGATGAATATGCAATAGATGTGCACCACACTGTTCAATGCATTCATGCATGACTGCTTCGACTCGCTCAATATCATCCAAGTATTCTGCATCGTATAAATCAACAATAATATGCATGCCTGCAAACGATTTTCCCTCTCTAATCATGAGTGAGTCAGCGGCACTGCCATTGTAAAAATCATTCATATTCAGCGCCAAGAATGTCTAAGTTTATATTCTCGATTCGTGTTGACGCGGTATAGAATATGGCCATGCCTGGGCGTATTTGAGTAGCTAAAGAAGGATTGACGATTACTTCAGACTCTTTTATTGCTAACGCCATCGCGTCATATTGGAGCTTCATATTAAAAAATACGTGTTTAAAATCGCTGGAAAATTGGCTCGCCTTATCGATATCAAATCGATATAGATTTTCTCCGTTAAGGTTTGATATAAGCTGTTGAATAACGTTACTCGATTCTCTATCTTGCAGCTCTTGCGCCATTAAATAAACATTAACAGGTAATATGACTTGATTTAAAGCGATATCGTCGGCGGGTAGTTTAATGATTTTGTTATAGTGATCTTCATTATTTAAATAACAGACCATATGAGCTGACTGATTAATATCTCGAAAAGCAAACGCCGAAATGAATGTTTGATTATCGTCACGACCATAAACGATGACACTCTTGGCTTTATGGGCATTTGAACGTGTTAATACATCTTCAGAGGCCAGCTCACCTCGTATGAAAACAATTTCAGAGTTATTTAACGGATTAGTTTCTTGTTCTTCGGAGCAAAGAATTATTTTTTCATCAGGATTGTTTACCAGCAGTTCAGTAATAACCTTCTCGGTACTGCCTTTTCTGTATCCCATTAATAATGTGTGGTTTTCAGTATTCATTATGCCTAATCCTTTATTTTTCTTGTGTGCCAAACTAATAATTAGCTCGGATAACTTACCTATTATAATTGCGACGGCGCCAATGCCGGATGCCATGATAAATCCCGCAATGAATCTTCCTTCAGGAGAGCTAGGAGCGAAATCGCCATAACCTACGGTCGTTATTGTGACGACAAAAAACCAAGAATAATTATCAATAATATCTGTTTCACCAAAGGCCATCATACCCAGTAAACCAAACAGATAAGAAAAAGAGATGGTAATTAATAATGTTATCCACGCGTGGTCATACAGTTTAAATAATGCTCTTCTGTACGTTTTTTTGAGTATCGAAAGAATCATTCTACTTGCCAACCCCTATCCGTATAGGCTGTCAATAGACAAGGTTCCATTAATGTATTAATGCAGGGTCTTTTTGTTTGCAATTCACCTTTACCGAAGGCAAACGAGGAAGCTAATAATTCAGGTGTAATAAAATCGGTATTCACTGAAAAATCTTTAAGCTGAGATAGACGGTTTTTTAGATCGATGGGTTTTTCTTCTGTCGTCCAAGCTAGGTAATAGCCCCAATCACCAAAAGAAGGGATATTTTGACGATAGGGCAATACATTAAATCCTGCAGATTTTAAGGTATTGCCAATTGCCAGGTAAGCATCTTTTGCATGGTATGGAGACGTTGATTGAATGGAAATGTAGGCATCAGCGGTTAAGTATCTTTTTAAATTT